>JADGNQ010000269.1 GCA_017883385.1 Candidatus Sulfotelmatobacter sp. | reverse complement strand
ATCCGCAAGAAACTGGTGTTGGAAGGCGACAGTCTGGCGAGACCGCCTCGCGGATTCGATTGCGACCATCGCTTCATCGATGACCTGAAGATGAAGGACTATTGCGTTCAGCGAAGAGGTGGTGTGTGGCCAGAAATTCCTGCGCGATTTCGCTACAGCCTGTCGGAAGATGTCTCCGTTGGTCGAGTTCATTACGAGGGCGCTGGGGCAGAAATATTAACGGCACGATTCGTCGGGCATTCCCGAGGCAGCGGGACGTTCACTCCGAGTAGCCGTCGTCTTCGTCATCGTCTTCGTCCTCGTCGTCTTCTTCTGTGCCTCGGGCAATGAGGATGAGGCCATCGGTGGCCAGCAAGCGATCATTGGATTCCGCAGACCATCTGGGAAGGATTTTGCTCATAACCAATGGTACGCCCAACAACGGGATGCCAGTGCTGTGTGATTGTGGCAGTCGTTCCGCCTTCAGATCGATAAAAGTGACTTCAGTAAAGGAGATGACGGCAAGTTACCGTTGATCTGTTCGGCAGTTTTCTAATCGCCATGGGACTCGATACAGGAATATCTACCGACGACAAGAACCAGCAGAGTCGCTCCGAGCAGTACCTGCATTCGTAACGACCCCTAACGGCATCGTGGCTGCTGTCATCGTCCCGATTCGGTGGGCAGCGGTACCTCGGGGCGAAGGACAGCCGCACACCCAAAGCCGCTCGTTTGGCAGGTGTCCTGCTGCACGTGGCGAACAATTGCAGTGCCGCTAAGGCGAAGGGTTGTGTCGAATTTAGAGGTAGCTGGCAGGGTCACAACTAGCTTAACAACTGAATCTACAGGCGGCACCGACTCACTTTCGACGAAGAGCCCAGCTATTCCGATATCGCGTGTAATTCCGACGCCATTGTGCGTGTGGCCATCCCCTGTTTGCCATTGAAATCTGACTTCGACAGCAATTCGGTACCGCTCGTTCTTTCGCCTATCATCTGGATAGGTGTCTGCGCCCGGATAAATGGGAAATGCGTCCACTGCGACCTCACGAGTTCATTTCATAACCATTCTGGAGAATGGGAGCACCATTGTCGGACACCACATTTCAAGCGAGGGCGGCTGGGATCAGGCACAGCGGAAACGCAAATCGCAGCAAGGAACGTTTTATCAGTTCATCTCGGATCGCTTTGTCTGATTCGAGTGTGTTGTTCCAGCACTTCGAGACGTTCGCCTCATTGGGTGTCGTGAAGAGCTTGTAACGCTTCTTTCAAGGAAGCGGCACGTCAAGCGGCTAGCAACGTATAGTGCAGAGTAGTTCGAATGCGACTTGTGCATCACTAGGTCGATGGACAGCGGTGCCGTGGGCAAATGCGGGGACAAACAGGGATGTAAGACAAGTTGAGAGTTGCAACGAGCGCGGGACACGCTGGGTTGTCGCGGCAGCAGCCTCCAGCGGCACCTCGATGGAGAACGGACGCATACTTAAGTAAGGCGCGGTCTCTGATTCATCGTAGGTGGTTTCTGTGTCGCCCTCCGCCAGAGAACCCAAAGGCAAGCCCACGGTCAGGATAACCAAGAGCACGAGGGCGAAGCGTGGCTGGGTCGCTAAATGCATCAGCCTTTTTAACAAGAAGAGTAGAGCAAGGCAGTGAGTTGTGTCACGACGCCATGTGATTTGAACGCAGATTTCGTCAGCTTGTTGGTTTGGGCACTTCACGCGATCACGGAGAGATGTACCCCCCGACTGCAAAACTCAGGGATGTAAGCAGCGCCAAATATTTAAGGAGGTCGAATTCGCAGCGGAAGCGGGTGATGAGCCGACCATCCACCTAGATTTCCCAGCCAACTTCGAGATGCGCTGTAAAACGTGTGGCGTCGTTCACAGCCACGCGCTGCGTGATATTGAAGATTTTCAATCCGAGGATTCTCTGCCGCTCGGGTTCGAAAGATTGTGATTGGGGTTGGGCGGCGGAAGTTCTCGCCACTGAATTGCTGGCATTCACCATGGATGGGCGGGAAGTTCTGTGAACACAATACCTACTTGGCAGGGTCTAGCCGTGCGTTTCAAGCAGGTCGCATACCCTGTCCCTGAGAGCTTCCACTATACCTGCAGTGTGTGAATTCTCACTTTCAACTGGAAACGTATGCTTGAATTCACATCGTGCGCTACAAAACCCCAGTGTGTCACGAGCGGTTGAAGCTTGCTGCTCAAAGTCACGACTGCATTCCATACACATCATGTCGTTACTCCTTCGCCACTTCCGCAGACTTGATGATTGCGTCTTCGGCGATTTGCCGGGTATCAGATATGTCATATTGGAGCGCAATCCAGCACCCAAACTAATTTGTGCCCAGCATCCAAGCGATTTGCGACGGTCATCATCACCGTATCGTCATCAAAACGAACAGGAAGAGCTTGACCAGACCCTCTCTGGCATCCCCAAAACGGGGCAGACACCCCGGCCGACGATAGTCTGTAAACGGTGGTCGATTTCTGGAAGTCATGCTCTTATCTCGCCTCAGTATCGGCGTTGTGGTGTTCGAGGTTCCGCCAGATTGAAAATACGTGGTTAGAGTCTCAGGCGGATTCAGTTCTGGGGAGACGGTGCTGGTTGACCTGCAGCTATGTGCTGTCAGGAAGAGTTGAGGGAATCGTGGCAACGTCAATTGGAGTGAACGCGGGAAAGCAAGATCGACGGTGGCGGCGACTAGAACCGGGCCCCCCACAGCTGGTTACAACGGGCTGACCTGAATGGGTCGCTTCCGCAGTTTCTCAATCCGCCACTGGAGCCCGAGAAACGTCAACTCGTGGCACTAGGGGTCACAACAGCAGCACCGAATTTTTTCCTTGATTTTTTTCTTTCATTTTGAACTGTACTGGTTTAAGGTTTCCCGCATACGGATGGCACTTAAATGAAGATCGATTCTGCCATGTAAGTGACAGCCCTCCCCCCACCTCAGTCAGGAGTTTCGCAATGGTAGCCCAGTGCGCGAACCCAGCATGCAATCGCGAGTTTCGAGAGCTTAGCAAGGGAAGTCTGTTCCTACTTCCGCCGACTCGTTACGAGAGTCCAGTGACATGGGGAGCTAGCGGAAGTTTCCCGCGACTAGCCAGCATCTTTATCTGAAGTGATTGATTTGAAAAGGATTGTTGCGCATTCTTGTGTATATACGGAAATAGATCGGCGGTTTACTTCAGATATATACGCTAATATTGGTTGTTGACAGCTAGACTCCGGTTTATGTATATACGTAGTTAAATGGCTTCGCTCCAGGCCTATCAGTCGCACGGCATCCGCTACTACCGGGTCGTCGAATCCTTCCGCAAGGACGGCAAGCCCTGCCTGCGCGTGCTCGCCCACCTCGGCCGGGTCGATGACATTCTGCGACTTCATCAGCAGCACCAGGAAGTGCCGGTGAAGGTTTCCTCGGTGTCGGCCGGCGCCGTCACCGCACTGTACCGCCTGGCGCAGGAGTTCGATGTGGCGGGGCGAATCAACCGTGCCATCGCCCCGGAGGGGGAGGAGCAAGTTCGCGACGATCTGACGGTGGGCGCCTCCCTGGTGGCGGCTATGATTGCGCGCGCCTGCGCGCCGCGCAGCAAACGCGCCTTTGCCGATTGGGCCCGGACAACCTATCTGCCCGAGTTGATGAACTTCGCGGCGGCGGATCTGACCAGCCAACATTTCTGGGATCAGATGAACGCCCTGCCCGTGGACCAACTGGCTGCCATCGAGCAGGCCTTGGTTCGCCAGGTGGTCGAAGTCGAACAGTTGCAGCTGCAGGCGCTAGCCTACGACACGACCAATTTCTTCACCCACATTGCCAGCACCAACCTGCGTCCCAAGCTGCCCCAGCGGGGACACAATAAACAAGGCCGGCACGATCTGCGGCAACTGGGCTTGGCGTTGGTGGTCGATCAGGATACGCGGTTGCCGTTGGCCCACGTTCTCTATGCCGGAGCGCGCTCGGACATGAAGACGTTCGCCGAGTTTCTCCAGCCGGTTCGCAAACGCCTGCGCGAACTGACGGGCCAGCCCGAGCAACTCACCCTCGTCTTCGATGCCGGAGCTTCGTCGCGAGAGAACCTGGAGACCACGGAACACTATGTGACCGCCCTGCCTCCCTCGGATCATCGCGCCTTGCTGGCGGAAGCGGCCGGCGCCCTGGCGGTGGTGCAACTGTCCCACGGGGCGCAAGTGCGGGCCTGGCGAAGCCGGCGGGGGTTGGCAGGAAAGCCGCGGGAAGTGGTGGTGGTTTTCAGTCCCCAACTTTATGAGGGGCAGCTGCGGGGCTTGCAGCAGGCGATGGCGCGCTGTCAGCGTGAGCTGGAGGAGATGAGCTTGCGTCCGCGGTTGAGTGTGAAAACGGCGAAACGGATGTTGGAGAAGATGCGCAGCCGTCAGTACTTTCGCCGCTTGCTGGACTATCGGGTGGAGGAAGACGAGCCAGGGGTAGTGCGGGTCAGGGTGTGGAGTGACGGGGAAGAGTATCGACGTCTAGCCACAGGCTATTTTGGACTTCGGGTTTTGATTACGGATCGTGCGGAATGGAGCACGGCACAAATCATCGAAGCCTATCGTGGGCAAGCGCAAGCCGAGGCCGCGTTTCGCGATCTGAAAGATCCGCACATGCTCTCCACCCGGCCACAGTTTCACTGGACGGATCAGAAATTGCATGTGCACGCTTTCCTGTGTGTGACGGCCTATCTGCTGGTCACCCTGCTGCACCGGCGTGCCGCGCAGAAAGCAGGATTTCAAGGCAGTGCGCGCAAACTGCTGGAGGAACTGTCGGAAGTGCGCTGCTGCCGACTCATCGACCTCACGGGCCGTAAGGGAAGGCCACGGGTGCGCTGGCAGATCGAAGAGACCGACACGGTCCGGCAAACCCTGGCGCAGGTACTCGGTGCAACGCCGATGATTAGTTAAGGCGCGTCGTATATACGCAACGCGCCTCTATATTCTTGGTTCTGAACCACATCCCAGCTTCTTCAGCTTAGTCGTGGGAAACTCCCGCTAGTTCTCGCTGACCGCTTCAAGGAATCGCTCACCTGCAGGCACACCTAGTCCAGTGACGTTGTCAAAGCCTCGAACCCTATGGAGCGCGTGCGGCGCGAGGGTACCGTCCGGACGTAGTAGCTGCAGCCCCTAGTGGATCCTCCGTGTCCAACCACGCGCCAATGCATGAGGTGCCTTCCGGAATACCTGTCAAGCAGTCGTCGGTGATCGATTGCGGAGTTGGTGTGGGGAGAATGTCAAGAAATGCCTTGGACCCGACCCGGTAAAGCTTCGGATTGGCAGAGCCTATGCGGTGACCTGCTCGTTATTCCGCGAGTGCCGGGGTCGCGGCAAACAAAGGCGTCGCCAGGCTTGTGCCTCCGGAATTGGCATAAACCGTGTAGGTTCCGAGGAACGGATCGGTTAAGCCTTCGACGACGCCGGAGTCGA
>JADGNQ010000103.1 GCA_017883385.1 Candidatus Sulfotelmatobacter sp. | reverse complement strand
ACCGACGGCGGAGTTGGTCGCGAAGACCGTAGGATTTCTTTCGTAGCGCAGAAGATGCTCGTTCCGCTCCGAATGAGAATCGACTTCGGATAGGAATTCCCGCGGCTCGCATTTACTTCAAATGGGGCGAGAACGTCCTCCTGCAGTTGTGAGAGCACTCGAAGCAGGCTTACGCGGTGGCTCTGCGCGCGGCGGGAGTATTGATTGAAGGGGCGGGTGTCGCTGAAACGAGAACGTGCCGTATGGAAAGTGACGCGAAGAACTTCTTGATAACTCGCTTTGGGCAGACGCACGACGTGCCGAACTTTGATGTGTGCAACGACGAGCACAAAGCCGCGTGAGCGACGGGCACACGCGCGCCGGGGAACTCCCGCCGCATACCAGAACGAGCCTGGCCCGGCTGCTCGAGCTGGCAGCACTCTTCCTCAAGCTCGGAACCATCAGCTTTGGTGGTCCGGCGGCGCACACCGCGCTGATGGAAGTGGAAGTCGTTCATAAGCGGCAGTGGCTGACCCGGCAACAGTTTCTCGACATGCTGGGAGCGGCCAACCTGATACCCGGCCCCACTTCCACCGAGCTCGCGATCAATGTGGGATTCGTGCGGGCGAGTTGGGCGGGATTGTGCGTCGCGGGCGCCAGTTTCATTCTGCCCGCGGCCCTGATTACGGCAGCGTTTGCGTGGGTGTATGTCCGCTTCGGAGCGTTAACACAAGCCGTATCGGTGCTCGGAGGAATCAAGCCGGCGGTGATCGCTGTGATCGCGATTGCCATCTGGCGGTTGGGAAAAACGGCGACTCGGGATGCGGCGCTCGCCGCGCTCGGCGGGCTATCGCTGGCCGCATTCTTTCTGGGGGTGAATCCGATTGCCATCTTGTTTGGCGGTGGGATGTTAGGGATGTTGCTGCGACGCGCGGCGAGTTTTCGCCAAGCTGGGGCTGTGCTTTTGTCCCCAGTCCACCCATGGCTCACGACATGGACTTCACACTGGCGTACCTTTTCCTGGCGCACCATGGGCGCTGCAGTTGCGGTCTCGGCGGCAACCGTGCCCGTGGTGACCAAGCCGTCGCTCTGCAGGATCGCCCTGTTTTTCCTCAAGGTGGGCGCGGTCCTTTATGGCGGGGGGTACGTGCTCTTGGCTTTCCTCGAACAGGGGTTGGTTCACCAGCATGCGTGGCTAACCCGCCAGCAACTGCTGGACGCGGTGGCGATCGGACAGTTCACGCCCGGTCCAGTGCTGTCGACGGCAACGTTCATTGGGTACATTCTCGGAGGCGTTCCGGGAGCGGCGGTGGCGACTTTGGCGATCTTCCTGCCGTCGTTCTTCTACGTCGCTCTGCTGGCGCCGGTGCTGTTCCGGCTCCGGCAGTCCGCATGGATGGCGGCGTTTCTTGATTCCGTCAATGTGTGCGCCGTGGCGCTCATGGCTGGAGTCGCGGTAAAACTGGCGGTCGATGCCTTACGGGGATGGCCCGCATGGGTGATTGCGCTATCGGCCCTGGGCGTGCTGTTGCGGTGGAAAGTGAATCCCGCGTGGGTGGTTGCGGGCGGCGGAGTGGCCGGATTCTTGATGGCGGCGATCCGTTGAGCTGCGGCTCGGAGTTTCAATCCCTCCTTCGATGAGCGACGCGAGCCTCTGAATTCGGTTTTTGTTCGCCTTCAGGTATTTTTGTGGTAAATGTAAAGGCCATGCGAAAGGCCATCAACCATCTCAAGAAATCCGACCCTGGCCTGTGCGCCATCATCGAACGCGTGGGGCCGTGCCGCATGGAGTTTGGACCGCCGGAGTTTCACAGCCTGGCCGAGGCGATCGTCTACCAGCAACTGGACGGCAAGGCCGCAGTGACAATCTTCAAACGCTTCGCCGCGCTCGCCGGAGAGCCGCTCACACCGGAAGGAATACTCAATCTGACCGATGCACAACTCCGCAATGTCGGGCTGTCGAAGCAGAAATCGGCCTATCTCAAGGATCTGTCGGCGAAAACGCGCGACGGGCTTCTCGATTTTGCGCGATTGGTCGAACTGTCGGATGAGGAGGTCATCCAGCATCTGACCCAAGTAAAAGGCATCGGCGTGTGGACCGCACACATGTTCCTCATGTTTTCCTTACGGCGACCGAATGTGCTTCCCACGGGCGACTATGGTGTGCAGGTGGCTATCAAGAAGCACTACAAGAAACGCAAACTGCCCAAGCCGCTCGTCATGGAGAAAATCGCGAAACCCTGGGCGCCATATCGCAGCGTCGCGTGCTGGTACCTTTGGCGGAGTCTGGACATCAAGACCCTTTAGCCACAGAGGCGTAGAAAAACACGGAGGAAAGCCGATTGCATGGCTCTGTGATCTCCTGTGCCCTCTGTGGTTAAATGGAGTCCGATGGCTGACATGAAGATCCGCGTGCTGGTGGCCAAGCCCGGACTCGACGGGCACGACCGCGGGGCCAAGGTGATTGCGCGCGCACTGCGCGACGCTGGCATGGAAGTCATCTATACCGGCTTGCGGCAAACACCCGAGATGATCGTCAGCGCTGCCCTGCAGGAAGATGTGCAAGTCATCGGCCTGTCGATTCTTTCCGGGGCGCACAATGCCATCGTGCCGCGCGTGATGGATCTGCTCAAGCAGAACAAGATGGATGATGTAATCGTGGTGCTAGGTGGGATTATCCCGAACCAGGATATCGACGGGATGAAAAAGTTGGGCGTCGCGGCGATCTTCCAGCCGGGCACAGCGATGGATGACATCGTGCAATTCATTCGTACGCACGTGAAGGGACCGGGCGTGCCGGCGGCTGGATGATGGCCGAGATCAACGCGTCCCGCGTCCGCGACATCCTCTCCAAAACGATTGGGCCAGCACCGTGGTATTGGGAGACCTTTCCCGCGTTTCGCTCGTTGGCTGGGCAGCGCTTCGTCTGGACCCATCATGGGGAACAGGGTCCCATTGCCCATCTCGTTACTCTCGGCCTCGAGCAGGAACCCGAGCAGGCTCGTGTCGCGCTCAACACGTATTGCCGCCCATTCCTCGTGCCGCCGCATTTCGTCGGTATCTGGTGCCCGGAGGGACGGAGCATCCGCCTCACCTGCTTTGATCCGGACCAACTGAAAGGGTTTGACCTGGCTGAGGTCGCTGGTTGGTTCAAACAATCTTCCGACCGTATTTACTCGACGACAGCGCCAATTGCGGATTTCGAGGTGCCATTGACGCTCGGTCCGGGCATGCACAAGATCGACGTACCAGCGGAATTGCAGAGCGTCGACGAACTGATCGTTCCCACAAGCTACAAGGCGATGTCGAAAGACGATCCGGCGTTTGCGCTTTTTGTCTTCTACCTGCAGGCAGGACTGGTGGAAGTTCTGCCACAGAAGTGGTTTACCTCGGCGCAATATCGCGTGGGACAACAGTGGATCACGCGTGCGGCGCGCGATCCCGAGTCGCACCGCATCTTCGGGGAATGCTTCGGCGAGGGAACATTTCTGCTGGAGGAAGACGGCTCCCGGCTCGCAGGATGGGTGGAGCGAAGCTCCTAGCTTTTGGCTTGTGGCTCTATAGCGCGATAATGTTGAAGTTCCAACCATCGATGTCTGGATCCGGCTTTCGATTTGAAGAGTATTAGGGAGTACGCATCCTACGGCTCCGGTCAGACGATGGCACCAACCGCCTGACGCGCGACTGCGTGGTCCGGCTGACGGAGGCGGTTGATCGACTGGCGCGGGAAGAGCAGCCGCTGGTGATCGCGGGGAACGACAGGTTCTTTTCGGTGGGTGCGGAGTTGGGAGAAATTGCGGCGCTCGACGGCCCGGCCGCCTATGAATTCTCCAAGATGGGTCAGTCGCTGATGAGACTGGTAGAGGAGTTCCCTGCTCCCGTGGGGGCTGCGATTTCTAGATACTGCATGGGCGGAGGACTCGACTTGGCGCTGGCGTGCCACTATCGGATTGGTTCTCCGCGTGCCGTCTTCGGACACCGCGGCGCTGCTCTGGGACTGATCACGGGCTGGGGAGGTACTCAGCGCTTGCCCCGTCTGGTCGGCAAAACGCACGCCCTCGAAATGTTATTAGCCGCGGAGAAGGTCAATGCGCCGCGGGCATTGCAGATCGGACTAGTTGACGCCCTTGCGGAAGATCCAGTGGCCCCGGCTGTGTGGCAGATCCGGCAGTAATTCACCGAACAGTGGGTTCCCGCGGCAGGGGTCCTGCCGGATTGCGCGCTTCCGCCCGGCTGGTATACGGTAATCAGTCCGCTCCTTCGATTTATGGCTGATCGCAACGAAACTTCCACGGAGAACTCGTCTGCGCCGGCGAACGTGCTGACGACGAAGATCGATCCCACATCGGCGCACTTCGAGGCCAATATGCGTTTCCTCGCCGACCTCATGTCGCAGGTGCGCAATGAGGAGCAGAAGATTTCCGAGGGCGGCGGCGCAAAGGCCATTGAGAACCAGCACGCCAAAGGGCGACTAACGGCTCGCGAGCGCATCGAACTCTTGGCCGATCCGCAAACATTCTTCGAACTGGGCGTGTACACCGCACACGGCATGTATGAGGAGTGGGGCGGGGCACCAGCCGCCGGCGTAATCACGGGCCTGGCGCGGGTTCATACGCGCATGGTGATGATCATCGCCAACGATGCCACGGTGAAGGCTGGTGCATTTTTCCCGATGACGTCGAAGAAGGTGATCCGGGCGCAGAACATTGCCCTCGAGAACCACGTTCCAACAGTTTATCTCGTAGATTCGGCGGGAGTCTTCCTGCCGCTGCAGGAAGACGTGTTTCCAGACACCGACGATTTCGGACGCGTGTTTCGCAATAATGCGGTGATGTCGGCCATGGGAATCCCCCAGATCGCCGCCATCATGGGTATGTGCGTGGCTGGCGGCGGCTACCTGCCGGTGATGTGCGATCACGTGCTGATGACTGACGGCAGCGGATTGTTCCTGGCGGGCCCGGCACTCGTGCAGGCGGCGATCGGACAGAAGGTCTCTCCCGAGGAATTGGGCGGCGCGGCGATGCATTCCGCGATCAGCGGCACCGTCGATTTCCGCGAACCCAATGATCAGGCTTGCATTGCTCGCATCCGGTCGATCGTCGAGAAGTGGGGATACCGGCGGCTTTCTCCATGGGACCGGAAGAAGCCCGTCGAGCCGACGATGGCTGCGGAAGAGATCTACGGGATCTACGACTCGTCGCCGGCGCGCCCTTACGACATGAAGGAAGTGCTGGCGCGCGTTCTTGATGGCAGCCGTTTCGATGAGTACAAGCCGGAGTACGGGAAAACTCTGATTTGTGGCTACGGCCGCATCGGCGGCTTCGCCGTGGGGATTGTGGCCAATCAGAAACTGCACGCGCATCAAACCGACCACGAAGGCCATAAACGCATCGAGTTTGGCGGCGTAATCTACACCGAGTCTGCGGAGAAGGCTGCCCGATTCATCATGGACTGCAACCAGAATCTGATTCCGCTGGTCTTCTTCCACGACGTGAACGGATTCATGGTGGGACGGGATGCAGAGTGGAGTGGCATTATCAAAGCAGGCGCGAAGATGGTGAACGCTGTCTCGAATTCCGTCGTGCCCAAGATTACAGTGATCGTGGGCGGATCATTCGGCGCGGGGCATTATGCGATGTGCGGGAAGGCCTACGATCCACGGTTCGTGTTTGCATGGCCGACGGCGAGGTACGCGGTTATGAGCGGCGATTCGGCGGCAGGTACGCTGGTCGAGATCAAAGTCAAGCAACTGGAGCGCGGTGGCAAGAAGCTGAGCGAGGAAGAACGAAAAGAACTCTACGAATCGGTGAAGCGCACGTACGATGAGCAGACCGATCCACGCTACGGCGCAGCGCGGCTGTGGATCGACAAGATCATCGATCCGCTCGAAACCCGCGAGGCAATCACGCAAGCGTTGGAGGCAGCGGCGCTGAATCCGGATGTGGCGGCGTTCAAGGTGGGAGTGCTGCAGACATAAGTCAACTCGTGGCCACGGATTCGCGAGCCTGCGTGAAGAGAAGCTAGAAAATGCCAGATGCCGTCAAACTTATTGAATGTCCCCGCGATGCCTGGCAGGGGCTAAAGGGGATGATTCCTGCCGGATTGAAGGCTGATTATCTTAAGGCGTTGATCAGCGTGGGGTTCAAGCACATTGACGCGGTGTCGTTCGTGTCTCCCAAAGCCGTCCCGCAAATGGCGGATTCGGAAGAGGTGCTGAAAGAACTCGATCCGCCCGACGATGTGGAGATCATCGGCATCGTGGTCAACGAAAAGGGCGCGCAGCGGGCCATTGAGACGAAGGCGGTATCGACACTTGGGTTTCCGTATTCGATTTCTGAGACATTCCTGCGCAAGAATCAGAACCAGTCACCCGAAGATGCGCTAGACGAACTAGAGAAGATTCAGAAGAAGGCCGACGATGCCGCGCTCGACGTGGTGGTCTATATCTCGATGGCGTTCGGGAACCCATACGGCGACCTGTGGAATCCGGACGAGGTGATCGAGGCCATCTCGCTGATGGAAGTGGACAATTTGCGCATGATCTCGTTGGCGGACACGGTTGGGATGGCGAGCTCGCAACAGATCAACGAATTGGTTAGCGCAGTGATGGCAAAGTACGGCTACCTCGAGATTGGCGTGCATTTGCACAGCCGTCCCGAGCAGGCCGAGGAGAAGATTCTGGCTGCCTACGATGCCGGTTGTCGTCGATTTGATTCTGCCCTTGGAGGGCTGGGCGGGTGTCCCTTTGCGCAGGACGCTTTGGTTGGTAACATCCCGACAGAGAAAGTAATCGAAGCACTCACTCAGCGTGGCGCCGAGTTGCCACAACTAAAGCCGCTGGATTCGCTCCTTAAGGCCACGGGAGGAATCGCCGCAAAGTTTTCCAGTTTAGACGGAGCCGATTGAGTTGCCACGGATTCGCACGGATGATCACCCGTGAAGCGGATTGACTCTTGATCCGCGGCGTCCATGGAATTGGCGGGTTTCAGGATATGGACTACAAGACGATCCAACTCGCATACGACGGCGGCGTGGCCACCATCACGCTGAATCGTCCAGACAAGCGTAACGCGATCAGCTTCGACCTTATTGACGACCTGTTGCGTGCCCTCGACGAGGTAGCGAAGTCGGACGCGATCATTCTGATCTTGACCGGCGCAGGCAAGGCTTTCTGCTCGGGCATGGACCTGGACAACCTGAAGGCGCTTCTGGGCCGTTCGCCGGAGCAAAACTTGCAGGACTCGCAGACCATGGTCCAGTTGTTCCGCTCGCTCTATGAGTTCCCCAAGGTGACGATCGCCGCCGTGAATGGGGCCGCAATCGCCGGCGGAACCGGACTTGCCCTGTTGTGCGACTTCACGCTGGCGGTTCCGGATGCCAAGTTTGGCTACACGGAAGTGCGCATCGGCTTTGTACCCGCGATTGTTTCGACATTTCTGCTGCGGCAGGTGGGCGAGAAGCAGGCGCGCGACCTGCTGCTGACGGGAAGGCTTCTCGGTGCAGAAGAAGCTGCCCGCATGGGGTTGGTCAGCGAAATCGTGCCTGTGGAGAATCTGATGACGCGGGCTCGCGAGTTGGCCGCACTGTTGATGCAAAACAGCCCAGCATCATTGCGCGCTACGAAGCAACTGCTCACCGATCATGCCCGCGCCGAACTCGAAGCCCAGATTGAATCCGCCGTACGCGAGAACGCAGCGATCCGCACAACCGCCGACTTCCGCGAAGGCATTTCGTCGTTCCTGGAGAAACGCAAGCCAGTGTGGACGGGGAAATGAACTCGAACCATCCCCAGGCTTTAAATGTAACCCGGCTGCGTGTGCGCTATGCCGAAACCGACCAGATGGGCGTGGTCTACCACTCGAATCATCTGATCTGGTTCGAAGTTGGTCGCGTAGAACTGCTGCGGCAAATGGGATTTTCCTACCGCGACATGGAACGCGAAGACGGACGCTTCATTGCCGTGGCTGAAGTGAAGTGCCGCTACCGCGCTCCGGTCTATTACGACGAGGAAGTCCTCGTGCGGACGCGGCTGAAGAACGTGCGTGAATCCGTAGTCGTCTTCAGCTACGAATTGATACGAGCGGACGGCGGAACACTACTGGCGGAGGGTGAGACCACACACATCGTCACTGACTCGAAGATGAAGGTTGCGGCATTGCCGGATAAGTACTTGCGGGTGTTTCGCGCAGCGGTGGGAAGTAAAGCAGGTTGAGCGGTAATGCCGTCGGGGCTGTCCTCCATTCGTACCGTTCGAATACTTCTGACATAACATCGGGACCGGAAAGGCTTTCTTGAACGCACTCCACATCAACGGAAATGACCTGACGCTCGAGGCTGTTCGCGAAGCGGCCGTCGAGCGCCGCGCCGTGCTCCTCGCCCCCGACGCCCGTGAGGCGGTCGACTTGGCGCGTTCCGTCGTCGATGAGATCGTGGCCAGCAACAAGCTCGCGTACGCGATAACGACAGGCGTCGGCAAGCTGAGCGACGTGCGCATCGCAGGCGACCAGATTCTCGAACTGCAGGTCAACCTTGTACGCTCGCACGCGGTCGGCGTCGGGGAGCCGCTTTCCGCCGCGGAGACACGCGCCATGATGCTGCTGCGGGCAAATTCGCTCGCCAAGGGCCACTCCGGGGTGCGGGCCGTCGTCATAGACACCCTCTGCGAAATGCTCAACCGCGGGGTTACGCCGGTTGTGCCGTCCCAGGGAAGCGTGGGTGCAAGCGGCGATCTGGCTCCACTGGCGCATCTGGCGCTGGCCCTGATCGGCGAAGGCGAGTCCTTCGACGACAAAGGCGTGCGTATCCCTAGCGCAGAGGCGTTGAAGGGAGCGCAGATCAAGCCATTGGTGCTGCAAGCCAAGGAAACAATCTCTCTGATCAATGGGACGCAGGCCATGCTGGCGGTAGGAACTCTTGCACTGCTGGCGGCGGAAACTCTGGTGGACTCCGCCGATGTGCTGGGCGGTCTTTGCTGCGATGCTTTAAAAGGGACGGATGCCGCTTTTGACGAGCGCATTCACAAGGCACGTCCACACAGCGGACAGATGAAGACGGCATCCAACCTGCGGCGCATGCTCGAAGGGAGCCAGATTCGCGAATCGCATCGCGATTGCGGCCGAGTGCAGGACGCCTACTCTCTGCGTTGCATCCCGCAGGTACACGGTGCAGTGCGCGATACCCTGGCTCATTGCCGCGCAGTGTTTGAGACCGAGGCCAATTCCGCAGTCGACAATCCACTGGTCTTCATAACCGACGCGAAGAGCGCCCGGGGCGACGTGATCTCGGGCGGAAACTTTCACGGCGAGCCGCTGGCGTTTGCGTTAGACTTCCTGGCCATCGCGCTCAGTGCGCTGGCAGGCATCAGCGAGCGGCGGATCGAAAGGCTGGTGAATCCGGCGCTGAGCGAAGGGTTGCCACCTTTTCTTGCGCCGGGCGCGGGGCTGAACTCCGGCTTCATGATGCCGCAGGTCACCGCGGCTGCACTGGTCAGCGAGAACAAAGTGCTGTCGCACCCGGCGTCGGTCGATTCAATCACCACTTCTGGCAACAAAGAGGATTACGTTTCCATGGGCATGACCGCGGCGACCAAGCTGAAGCGTGTTGTGGACAACACGCGGAACGTGTTGGCGATTGAAGCGATGTCTGTGGCGCAGGCCCTCGACTTCCTGGCTCCGCTGAAGACCTCGAAACGCGGGCAGGCCGCTCATGCGGCGATCCGCTCGGTGTGTCCCACGATGGTGAAAGACCGTGTAATGTATACAGACTTCGCGCGGATCGCGGAATTGATCGCGCGCGGACGATTGGCGGAGGTCGTGCGGTAGTTTGACGTCTGGCGACACACGGATTTCGGGCGAATGAAGACACTCACGGAATACTTGAAGTTTCACACCAAGACGCATCGCGCCTATGTGCACATAACGCCGCAGGTAGAACAGATTGTCGGCAAGAGCGGAGTGCAGGAAGGTATGGTCCTGGTTTCAGCCATGCACATCACGGCGGGCGTTTATGTGAACGATAATGAGAGCGGCCTGATCGAGGATATTGATCAGTGGCTGGAGCACCTGGCGCCGTTTCGCCAGAACTACCAGCATCACGAAACGGGTGAGGACAACGGCGACTCCCACCTGAAGGCACTACTGATCCATCATGAAGTCATCGTGCCCATCACCGCGGGCAGACTCGATTTAGGCACGTGGCAGCGTATTTTTTATGCCGAGTTCGACGGGCAACGTGATAAACGAGTGATTGTGAAAGTTATGGGGGAATAACGAAATGAGCGAAGAGCTGAACGAACTGCAGGAACATGCCGAGCATGCAAAGCACGATCCCAGTTTGGCGCCGGTGTCGCTGACCATGGCGCTGCTCGCGGTTCTGGTGGCCGTAGTTACGCTGGTCGGACACCGTGCCCACACCGAGGAAGTTGTGCTTCAGGCGAAAGCCTCCGATCAGTGGGCCTTCTACCAAGCAAAGAACATCCGGCGGCATGCGGACGAGATTTTCACCGACCTGACTTCGGTTGAAGCAACCACGGACGCTGCCGCGCTGGCGAAGTTGCGCGAGAAGTATTCCGGGGAAGCGACGCGCTACAAGGACGAACAAAAGGAAATCGAGGAAAAAGCCCGCGAGTTAGAAGCGGAGGTCGTGACGGAAAGACATCGGGCGGATCGATTTGACCTCGCAGAAGTGTTCCTGGAGATCGGATTAGTGATCACATCGATCACGCTGCTCTCGGGGCGAAGAATCTTCTGGGGCCTGGGCATCGGGCTGGGAGTTGTAGGCCTAGTCGTGGCAGCCACGGGATTCATAGTGCACTGAGCGAACCGCGCCAGTCACATGGCTGGCCTCTCAGATCGGCTCGGCGCCCTCACTTTTTCGCACCGAAGAAGCGGTTAAAGCCTGCTCATCTGGCGTCCCAGCCTTCACAACCATGAATCGACCGATCGCCAGCACGTCCATGCGGGTACGCTGAAAGCAGTCGATGGCCTCTTCTGGAGTACAGACGATGGGCTCGTTCTCATTGAAGCTCGTATTCAGGATTACCGGAATCCCGGTCTTGCGATGGAAAGCCGAGATCAGATCGTAATACATCGGGTTCTCTTCGCGAGTCACGGTCTGCAGGCGGCCAGTGTCGTCGACGTGGTTGACCGCACACAACTCTTTTCGCTTCTCCGGCCGAACTTTATACACGTGCAGCATAAAGGGCGACGGGTGATCGTGCTCGAAGTATTCGTGCTGGTAGTCTGCGAGGATGGATGGAGCGAAAGGACGGAACCACTCCCGGTGTTTGATGCGGGCGTTCAGAACGTCCTTCATATTGGGCAGACCCGGGTGAGCTACGATCGAACGATTGCCGAGCGCACGCGGGCCCCATTCCATGCGCCCTTGAAACCATCCAATGACATTGCCCGCAGCAACTTGCTCTGCCACCGCGTCCAGCAACATCTCGCGCTCCAGCTTGCGACATTGCAGGCCAGCCCGCTGCAGCGCTGACTGAATACGCGATTCTGAAAACTCCGGACCCAAATACGAATGCTTCAATTCGTGTCGCCGAGGCTGCTTGAGCACCGAATGATAGGTATGGAGCGCCGCCCCAATGGCTAGACCTTCGTCCCCCGCAGCAGGCTGAATATAGGTTCGGCGGAAGGGCGTGCGATCGAACAGCTTTCCGTTGGCCACACTGTTGAGCGCGCATCCGCCAGCCATGGCGATATCTTCGAGAGGAACGCGCTGGTGCAGATGGTTCAGAAGATGAAAGAAGACTTCTTCGAAGCGGTGCTGCAGGGCGAAGGCCAGGTCATTGTCACGCTGCGAGATTTCGGCGTGTGGGCGGCGCGGTTCGCCGAATAGCTTCTCCATGCGATTGGAGAAGTGACGGGCCAGTCGCACAGTACCGTCCGGCAAGACCTGCATGCCCTGGTTGCTGCCGAGCGGCTTGAAATAGCTGAGGTCAAGCTGAAAGCTGCCATTCTTGGTCGCGACGATCTTGCTGATCTCGTTGCAATACGTGTCTCTGCCATAAGGAGCAAGGCCCATGACTTTGCCTTCGTCGCCGTACTGGGTGTAGCCGATGAATTCGCAAATCATGGTGTAGACACTGCCCAGCGAATGCGGAAGGAATACGCGTTCGAGCACTTCGATCTCGTTACCTTCGCAGCGGGCCATCATGGTGGAGACGAAATCGCCGGAGCCGTCGTAGCTAAAGCCCGCCGCCTTGTCCCACGGTGAGCAGTAATACGCGCTCGCAATGTGGGCGATGTGGTGCTCGAGATGGTGCTCCTGAAACCGGAGCTGTACGGAATCGATATCGAGCGCCTTCGACAGAAGCGAGCGCACATCGCGCATGGATTCCTTGCGCTGGCGGAGGCGGATGAAGTTCAGGATCTTGGCCGGGTTGGCGAGCGCATATTGGACCTTCTTGGTGAGGTTCGCGTCACTGTCTTGACCGACGGCCACGTGGTCGATGTCAGACATTTTCGCGCCGACCGCATCCAGACACGCTTTCACGGCCAGCGCGGGGAACCCGCCGAAATGTTTACGACGGTTGAGGCGTTCCTCGGCAATCGCAAACTTCACTTCACCGTCGAGCACGATCGCAGCGGAGGCGTCGGCGTGAAACATGTTGAGGCCCAAAATGAGCATGAACTAGCTTCGTCTCCTCTGACGTTGGGTCTTGAGTCCGGTCATTCGTTCGGGCGGGCGCTCACACCAGATGTTCTTTGAACTGCGTCGAGGAACGCGGCGACGTCCACCGGTAGCCGCTTCCCGGTGGCAACGGACTCATCGATGCGGAGCGTTGCGAGCGTGGAGCACAGCAAATCCTCGAAGCGGATCGGCGCATCACTCTGCCGTTGCACGAATTTCGCAAATGCGTCCCATTCGTCGCAATGTCCTTTGTCCTGACGCCAGCGCGAATGGATCGTTTCTTTGCGGCCGTCGCGCACCATTTCGAGACGACGAAACTCCTCGAGAACCACAACCGCCCCTCCGCCGAAAACTTCAATCCGCTCCTTCGAAAATGACCGGTCGCCATTGGCGAGATAACTGATCGTTCCCTCGGAGCCGTTCGCAAAGCGAAGCGAGGCTAGTACGTTGTCGCCGCTGTAGCGGCCCGCATTGCCCACCGCTCGCGCCTCGACCTCTACGACCGGCGAAGCCGCAAGAAACATTAGCAAGTCGACGAAGTGGCAGAGCTCGCCGAGGATGCGCCCGCCGCCCTGCTCCCGATCGTTGACCCAATGGTCGGGCGGAAGATATCCAGCGTTGACGCGATAGTGCAGCGCCAGCGGCTCGGAAATCGGCCCGAGAAATGACTTCATCCGCGCGGTCATAGGAGCAAACCGGCGGTTGAACCCAACCATCAGAGCAGGGCGCGGGCTGGAATCGATTCCGAGATACGCTCGCGCAATCGAGCGCAGTTCATCCTCTGACAGGCACAATGGCTTCTCGCAGAAGACATGCTTCCCTGCCGCGAGCGCAGCCAGAACCTGCTTCGCGTGCAGGTGATGGCGAGTGGCGATGACCACCGTGTTGATATGGGAATCGTGGATGAGTTGCGACTCGTCGGTAGTGCAGTCGCGGAAGCCAAACTTGCTCGCGGCATGCTTGGCGTGAGATCCGGTCGCCGTGCACACCGAGATCAGAACGGTGCCAGATGATGCCTTCAATGCGGGAATGAGCGTGCCAGCAGCGAATACTCCGGCGCCAAGCAGTCCGACGGAAACGCCGGTGGCTGCGGGGGATTGAGGCGCGGTTGCGGACTCCGGCACGAGACCGAGGGTGCGTGAGTCTTCGCCCGCCCCGGAGTACCGAATCACCACTCCCAGGAATGGCTCATGGGACTTGCCGGTGATCAGGTCGTAGGCGCTTTGGGCGCGCTCGATGGGAAAGCGATGCGTAATCAGTGGGCCGACGTTGATTTTCCGATCAGCGAGTAGTTGCACGAACGCTTCCATGTTGCGGGTTTCGGTCCAGCGCACGTAGCCGATGGGGTAGTCGCGGCCCTTCTGCTCGTAGGCGGCGTCGTAGCGCCCGGGGCCATACGAACGTGAAATGCGGAAATCGAGTTCCTTTTCGTAATAGGCTTTGCGTTCAATGTCGATGCCAACCGTCCCCACAGCCACAACGATCGCGCGGTCACGTGCGATGGCACCGGCGAGATTGACAGGATCGCTGCTGGGAGTCTCCGCGGTGATGAGAACGCAGTCGGCGCCCGCGCCGCGTGACATTTCGACGCAAAGATCGCGAAATGCCGAGGCTGAACTGGCCACGGCATCGGCCCCCAAATGCCGCGCAAGGTCAGCGCGAGGGGCATCAATGTCCATTCCAAGAACGCGGCAGCCTGCGGCTTTCAGCAACTGCACCGCGAGTTGGCCCAACAATCCCAAACCGATGACCGCAACCAGATCCCCCAGCTTCACCTCGGCGGTCCGGATGCCGTGGAGAGCAACTGCGCCGAGTGTCGCGAATGCGGCCTCGTCGAAGGACAGTTCGTCGCCCGCAATCGGATCGCGCGTGGGAATTCGCGCCACGAGCAACCGCGGGATGCACGCAATTTCCGCATGGACCGCAAATCCAGCACCGGCACACGCCACGCGGTCGCCCGGCTGAAGGTCGGTGATGCCGTCACCAACGGCGATGACGGTTCCGGCGCTGCTGTAGCCCGGGCTCTGCGGTTGGTCGAGTCGGCTTCGAACGGCCTGAATCGCCGAGAATATTCCATCGCGCTGCACCTTGCTGATCACTTCGCGTACGAGGTCAGGCCGAGACTGTGCCTTTTGCAGCAGACTCTTGCGGGCAAACTCGGCGGATGCACGCTCGGTTCCAGCCGAAACCACAGACGCGCCGATGCGTACCAGCAGGCAGCCGGGCAGAAGCTGCGGCACGGGGACTTCTTCCACCGTGATCTCGCCCGTACGCGCGTGTTGGAGAACTTGTTTCATGCAGTCGCGACCTGCCTTGGCGCAAGCAGCTCAGACTCAAATTTCCGCGATCCGCCGTCGAGAAAGGTGCGCATCCACAACTCAAGGGTCAGGAATTGCCACAGCTGCATCGACCAGTCCTGGCGTCCACTGCGGTGCTCGTCGACGTAGCGCTGCACCGTCGCGGGCCGGAACAAGCCGCGTTTGCGGAGTTGCGCGTCAGAGAGCAGGTCGTCCACCATTTCCTTGAGATCGTGAGCCAACCAATAGTCTACCGGAGCGGCAAACCCGGCTTTCGGTTGTTGCAAAACTTCGCGCGGCAGAATGTCTCGCATCGCCTGGCGGAAGATGTACTTCGTCGTCGGCCGGAAAAGGCCCTTCAGCTTCATAGTGGGTGGAATGTTCCAGGCAACAAATTCGGCCAGTTCACGGTCAAGAAATGGAACCCGCACCTCCACGGATGACGCCATGCTCATCTTGTCGTTGTAGGTGAGATTGAGACTCGTCATGAATATTTTGGAGTCGAGATAAAGCATCTGGTGCAAGAAATCGGCTTCGCGGACGTGGTCAAATGCGGCACGGTGCTGACGGGCAGGATCAAATGTTGACACTTCAGCCTCGAATGCCGAAGTGTAAAGTTCTCTTTTCTGAGCCCCGTCAAGATATGTGCAGTTCGCGATGAAGCCGTCGACGGGATCGAGCAATGCGCTGCGCGCCATTTTCTTCGCGAGGCGCAGTCTTCCCTTCAGCATGGTGCCCCGCAGGCTGGGGAGCACAGCAAGACCAGCCTCGGCCACGCTGCGCGCAGCAGACGGGACGTGTCGGTAGGCCTTTGCCCAGTAGTGCGCCACGTGCTTCCGGTATCCAGCGAACAGTTCGTCTCCGCCCACGCCTGAGAGCAGAACCGTCGCCTCCTTACGCGCCTCGCGGCACACGAGATAGGCAGTGATGATGGCGGGATCTGCGGTGGGCTCGTCCATGTGCCACACCAGCCGTGGCAAAAGATCGGTCACATCCGGCTCGACAACGATCCGCTGGTTCGCGCACCCGAGGTGACGCGCCAATCGGGTGGCGACTTCAGGATTGTCCAGCGCGGTTTCGCCAACGCGATACTTGCGGGGGAAGGTGATGGTGTACGTGCGAACCGGCTGATTCGTCGCCCGGCACATCATGGCGACGATGCCGGAAGAGTCTAGGCCAGCGCTAAGAAAGGCTCCAATGGGAACGTCGCTGACCATCTGCGCTTCGACGGAACGGCGGAAGCGTTGACGAACTTCTTCGGCAAGGTCCGCTTCCGAACGTGCGTACGTCTGACTCGCCGAGGGAAACGTGAGATCCCAGTACTGTGTCAGCGTGAGGTCGCCTTTGCGCAAGATGGCGTAGTGGCCGGCGGGAAGCTTCAGGATGCGCCGGAACATCGTTTTTGGATCTGGAACCCAGAGGAACGTCAGGTACTGGTGAAGGGACTGCGGATCGATTTCCGCTTCGATTCCCGGCACCTGCAACAGAGCTTTAATCTCGGATGCGAACGCAAAGTGTTCACCATCCTGGAAGTAGTAAAAAGGCTTGATGCCGAAGTGGTCGCGGGCGACAAACACGGTAGGAGTCGCAGAGCGCAGGTCGCAAATGGCGAAGGCGAACATTCCGTTCAGCCGCTTCACGCAGTCCGCACCTTCCTCCTCATAGAGATGAATGATCACTTCGGTATCGGTGTGCGAGGCGAAGTGGTGGCCCTTGCTTTCGAGTTCGCTGCGAAGCTCAGCGAAGTTGTAGATCTCGCCGTTGTAAGTGATCCAGACAGTGCGGTCTT
>JADGNQ010000268.1 GCA_017883385.1 Candidatus Sulfotelmatobacter sp. | reverse complement strand
GATGACCGTGAACGGCTGGGCATAACCGTGGACGCCCGCAGGTTGAAGCCCGAGCTCCTTGTAGCGCTTCTCGATCAAATGCTCGGCGCGCGTCAGGCCTTTGGTGCCGGCGCCACGTCCTTCCATCTCCGGCGCGGCGAGCGACTTGATGTCATTGAGATATCGGTTGGAATCGGCCTGCTGAACCGGAGTCAAGGCGGCAGTAAGGAACACAGCAGCGGCAAGTACGAGCAGAAAGCGATGCAGCCTTCGAAGATTCGGCATAATGACTATTCCGTGAACCGAGAATCGTATGAGGTGGGGCGGGAGGTGTCAATGACACCGCGTCCTTAATACCGCGTCGTTACAGTACTCGCGATCGTTCCCGAACGACAATCGTCTCGGCGATCCGGTCGTGAACGCAACCCGGCCCACGCCTTATGCTGATAGTCGGAGCACGACTTCCTCGATCTGTTTCCAGGCCGGGGTGCGGGGATCGATGACGTCGAAGTGCCCTGCGCCGGGAATCTCGAGCATGTGCGCGTCCTCCTTTTTTTTGCCTGAGCGTTTCTGCTTGGCCGAAACGTAATCGCGGCTGAAATCAGGAGGAACCACGTCATCGGCGGAGCCGTGGACCAGCCACTGGCGGGCTTGCGGAAGAGATAGCTGCATGGGGTCAGCTTCGTGATAGTGGTCGGGAACTTCACTCGGTGTGCCCCGCAGAAACTCGACCACGGCATCGTTGCTGAGATGAAGTTGGTAGGCGCGTTGCAGGTCGACGACTCCAGCCAGCGAGACCACGCGGGTAAGACCGGGTTCGTGCGCGGCAAGGCAGAGCGCCAGTTGGCCTCCGGCAGAATGGCCCATCGCCACGCTTCTTCGGGGGTCGAGATTGCGCGTTGGCGCCATTTGAACCAAAAAGCGGTAGGCCAACCGGATATCGGCGAAGGTTCCGGGCCAGGCTCCGCCTTCGTTGCCGACTCGCCGGTATTCCAGGTTGGCCGTGGCCAGTCCCTTGGCCGCGAGAGCGGCACACATATGGCCGGCGTGGTCGAGATTGTACTTGGCGCGCCAGTAGCCGCCGTGGATGTTAATGACAAGGGGATACGGTGCCTTGTTCCTTTCCTTATCTCGGGGAACTCGGAGGTCGAGGAATTGATTGGGATCAGACCCGTAGGCCAAGCGCGCATCGGCGGGAGGAGGAGGAACGCTGAGAATGTCGTCCGACATGGCTGGTGATTCTAGACGCTCGGCCGGTGATTTACGATTGATGAAGAGCGAAAGCAAAGGGGGAATCGTGCGCGAGCTTTATTCGTAGCGCAGGGCTTCGATGGGATCGAGGTTGGCGGCGCGCAGCGCCGGAACCATGCCGCTGATCACGCCCACGACAGCCAGAATGCTCGTGGCCACAACCAGAATCATGGGCGAAACAATCAGGCGGATGTCTGCGGCCTCGGCGTGTTTCGCTAAGGCGCTGTAGAACGTGATGCGGCCGGCCGTGATGGATACCGCGTAAGACAGAAGAATCCCGAGCATCCCTCCCGCTGCCGTGATGACCATGGCTTCGGCCAGGAACTGGAAAAGAATGTCGTGGCGGCGTGCGCCCAAAGCTTTCTCCACACCGATTTCGCGCGTCCGCTGCGTCACCGATACCAGCATGATGTTCATCAGGCCGACCCCACCGATCCCCAACGTGACGGTTCCGATAAATGCCAGCAGAACCTTCAGTGCCATGGTGATGATGCTGAACTGCGCGAGCTGCTTCTGGGCGTCGAAAACAAAGACGGCGCGCTGGTCGTCAGGCTTGAAGTTGTGGGCCGTGGCCAGAGTCTCCCGAATCGTCTTGTCCAGTTTGTCGTGGTTGAGCCCAGCCGAATCGAGCCACATCCCATCGAGATAGTGGTTGTCCTTCAGCACATCCATGGAGTTGTAAGGAACATAAATCGCGCGGTTATTATCATTGTCGCCCTCCTGCATGCGGGGCGCTCCGACTCCAATCACCTCAAAGGTCACCCCATCGATTCGTATCGACTCACCAACCGCCGGCATGCCGGAGAAAAGCTTGTCCCGCGCTTCCGACGCGATGACGGCGTAAAGTCCATGCTGCATGTTGTCGGCGTCGTTCAAGAAACGGCCCTGCTCGATGTCCAGGTTCCAAATGTCCTGGATCGACGGATCGAGGCCCATCACCGGGAAGGTGAAGGATCGATTGTTGTTCTGAACCGTGGAATCTTTTTGCGACATGCGCACGACATGGCGACAGAGCGGGACGTTGTTGCGCAACAGTTCGATGTCGTCGTTCGTGAAGCGAATCTGGACGCCGGCTTTGTTGCCTCCGGCCTGCTGCGAGGTCCGGCCCGGGAATACGCCCACCGCCGTGGCGCCGAAGCTCTCAAAAATGGCCTCGATAGCTTTGCCGAAGCCGTTGCCATAGGAGAGCAGCAGCACGACCGTGGCGATGCCCCATGCCATCCCGGCCATCGTGAGCAGAGTGCGGCGCAAGTCGTGGCGCATGGCTGAGTACGCTTGTTGTAGAAGATCGCGGTGCATGCTTATTCCTTGCGGAGGGCCTCCACGGGTTCGAGCAGGGCCGCGCGGCGCGCCGGATATAGGCCGGCGGCGATGCCCGCGACCCCGAGCGAAATCACTGCCAGGGCGGCGGTTGACGCGACCAGTTTCGGCGGATCGAATCCTTGGCCCAGATCGACGCCCGCAAGCATCGCCATAAGTCCGGCGGCGCCGCCGATCCCGATGCCTCCGCTAAGCAGCGTCAGAAACGCTCCCTCCACAAAAAACTGGAACATAATGCTGGCGTTGGTCGCGCCGACGGCTTTGCGCAGTCCAATCTCGCGGGTCCGGTCCGCGACCGCTACTAGCATGATGTTGATGATGCCGATCGCGCCCAGTGCGAGTGTTACCAATCCCACGCTGCCCAGGAACATGTTCATCGCATCAAAAATTTTGCCGATCTGGTCGACGGTTTTGATCGTGTCCCACTCATCAAAAGAATCCGGATTATTGGGATCGAAGCCGTGGTTCCGGGCAATGATTTTGTGAACTTCCTGCTGGGCCGTCGCATGCAGCGCGCGCGACCGGGGTTGGTAGTTAATAAACGAAATCACGTCCGGGGCGATGCCGACATTCGTGGGGCGAAAATACTCGTGCATGGCGCTGAAGGGGACGTAGCTCTGCAGATTCTGGTTCATGTTGTCCCCATGGCCGATCCGCTTTAGGGTGCCGATTACTTCAAAGCGGATGCCATTGAGAAGAATGCTGGCGCCGATGGCAGGGCGGCCCAGGAACAGTGTGCGGCGGGCTTCATCGCCAAGAACGATCACGGGGCGTTTTTGCAGATCGTCCATATCGTTCAGCCAGCGGCCCTCATTCATGGGCAAGTAGCGGATCTGAATGAACGTGGCCGGAACCCCCATGATCTGGCCGCTGGCCTGATAGAAGTCGCTGACCGCGCGGATGTCGCCGCGTCGGATGACAGGAACGGCGGCGCCCACGCTGGGGCACTCGTGCAGAACGTCCTCGTAGTCGCGGTACGTCAGGTAGTACTGGCGCAGGGCGGTAAAGCTGCCCTGCATGACCGGGGCGCGGCCCGACCAGATGAACATAACGTTTTCGCCCAGGGAGTCGAACTGCTTGCGGTTGCCGGCGCGGAATCCTTCTCCGAGTCCGACCAGCAGAAGCAGGGAACCGACCCCCCACGCAATCCCGAACATGGTGAGAAACGAGCGCAGTTTGTGCGCCCAGAGGGCGCGGAAAGTCTGCCCGACGATGTCGAAGATAAGGCGCACGCTATGTGAGTATTATACGGGGCTGGAGACCGGTTCGTTTCTTGGGACTCTTTCGTCGGAGCACAAGAATCCTCGCTACGTTGGACGCGCCACCACGGAATCGGTTTTGACCAAGCGACCCCTGACCCCTGACCCCTCCGTCTCCAAAAGGAAATCACTCATACCGGGCGTTGCGGCCAGGATCCGACATCCGACACTGGCTCTTCGATTTTCGTTCCGAATCACCCGCGACTTGGTTATTCTCTAGCGGGATGATCACGCTAGCCCTGAGCGAACTGCTGGGCGCCACGGTATATGACCCGTCTGGCGCGGTAAGTGGGCGTGTGCGCGAAGTAACACTCACCCCTCAGGAGGATCGGTCGCGCATCTCCTCCTTGATCGTGAAGACCAAGTCCGGCAACCGCGTTCTGCCCTTTGCTGCCGTATCGTCCATTAACGGTGGCGTCAAGGCCGCGACCGCCGCAGGCGAATGGCTGCCCGCCAACGGCGCGGAGGGACTGTTCCTTCTGGAACGCGATCTGCTCGATCAGCAGGTCATTGACATCAACGGGCGGAAAGTGGTCCGGGTCAACGATGTCGACCTGCAGGTGGATGCCCCGAAGGACAAGGACGCAGGCCCGATGCATCCCGTTTTGCGCGTGTATTCAGTGGATGTAGGAGCACGCGGGGCTATCCGGCGCCTGTTGCGCGGAGTAGCGCCGAAGAGCGCATTGCGTGCTCTGCTGGGCAGAATCCCTCCGCGCAGCATTCCATGGAATTTCGTGGACGTGATCGAGACCGATCCCGCCCGGCGCGTGAAGCTGAAGATCTCGCATGAGTTGCTCGCCAAGCTCCACCCGGCTGACATCGCCGACATCGTGGAAGATCTGGCGCCGGACGAGCGCCAGGCCGTATTCCAGACTTTGGATGAGGGAGTCGCAGCCGACGCCCTCGAGGAGGTCGAGCCCAAGGTTCAGAAAGCGATCATGGAATCGATGGACTCCGGAAGGGCAGCAGACATCGTTGAGGAGATGGATCCCGACGCGGCAGCCGACCTGCTCGGAGATTTGCCGGAAGAGCGGACCGAACAGATATTGATCCAGATGGAGCCTGAAGCGCAGCAGGATGTCGTCGAACTGCTAGAGCATAAAGAAGAGACCGCCGCGGGCCGCATGACAACCGAGTTTCTGGCCCTGCCGGTGACTGCGACCGTGCAGAATGCGATTGACTCGCTGCGCGAGTTCGAAGGCGGAGTCGAAGTGGTGAGCACGATCTACCTGGTCGATTTCCACGGAACGCTGGTTGGAGCCGTTCCGCTGGCCCGAATCGTATTGGCGGAAACATCGACGCCGATGCTGTCGTTGACCCAGGAGCCGCTGGTGCTTAGCCATGAGGGTGTCGCGGAAAACGAGGTGGCTGAGTTGTTCGACAAATACAACCTCGTCACCCTACCCGTTGTGGATGAACGCAACCGACTGACCGGTGTCATCACCTCGGACGACGTAATCAGCATGTTGCGGTCAAAATTGTAGGAAGAAGGCGGTGTTAGGCCTCAGGCGTTGGGTCTTGGATGCTGGGTCTTGGGATGAAGTTTGTTGGATCTCCACTTGTCATCCTGTCTCTAACGACGATGCCGCGTGTCAAGCGTTTTGAGCGACACGTCTCCTGGTGGCGCTTTGTTTTTTCAGAAGCGCCATTTCGCTCT
>JADGNQ010000267.1 GCA_017883385.1 Candidatus Sulfotelmatobacter sp. | reverse complement strand
GCATGCGCGAGGGCATGAACAGAAGGCGGCAGATGGTCGCCGGGGATAATCACGCTCGATCCGGCGTGACTCGCGAGATCGGACTGAATCGCTTCGAAAAGGTGCCGAGCATCCGGGTCGACCGGTGGGGCGTCAGCGAATTGGACCCTTTCGCGCTTTGCGAGGCGCAGCAGCAAGTCAACCACGTCCCCAAGGTCGGAGGCTCTTACCGGCAACCGATGATCCGCCTTCGCTCCCGTTGAACTCGGCGTACTCTCGATTGCATAGAGACGGTTCATGGTGCCGCTGTCCGGGTTGCGGCGCTTGGCGAAATCGCGGATGTAGCGCGTGTTGCCGGGGAATCCAGCGTAGAGGAAGTCGGCGTCGAGCGAGACGATGACGTCGGCTTTCGAGAGATCGTAGCGCGTTTCGACGGGCTGCCCGAAAGCCAGTTTCGCGCCTTCGAGCGCGTTGTCGCGATTGACCGGCTCGTAGACGTGCCACTTGGCCTGCGGATAAATCTTCAGGAAATTGCGCAGTTGGTCGGCGAGTGTCGGCGAAGAAATTGTCGGCGTAAGAATGCGGATGCCCGCGCCCTGCAGCGCTTTCTGGGCGCTGAGCGGGCCGCGGATCGCGCTGAGGAAGGACTGCCACGAGCGCACATCGCCCATCGACATGACGGTCTGCGAGCGGTCGGGATCGTACAGGCCGAGAATCGAGGCTTGCGCAAAGATGTCGGTGCCGCCCAGCGAGGCCGGATGCTGATCGTTGCCTTCGATTTTCGTGGGACGGCCGAGATGGCTTTCGACCAGCAGGGGGCTGGCGTATCCGCCAAGCGTCATCGCCGTGGCGTAATACATGGGGCGGCCAGGGACTACGTTTTCGGGCTGGCGCACGTAGGGAACGATCGGTTCGAGTGGGAGGCGGACGCATCCGGTCATGCCGGCCAAGCCGAGCGACGCGCCCATGACTTTCAGGAATCCGCGACGCGAAACGGAATCGACCCACTCGGAGGCGCCTTTGGGGAATTCGCGGTGCAGGGCTTCCTGGAAGTCGTCGCTTCCGGCGAGTTCTTCGAGGCTGCGCCAGTATTCGGGGCCTGTTTTTTCGGCGGCGTCGTGGGCCGTGGCGGCATCGATCTTTTCGCGGACCGCATTCAGGTCCAGCGCGCCCTTTTTGCCGGGGCAGATGTCCTCGCGCTTGCCCAGCCCGTTTTTGTTGTCGTTCGTCATTACGTTTGTCGAAGTCTTGTGCCGTCCCTACGGGACTTATTCCACTTCTTCTCGTTCTACCCGGCACTTACGTGCCGGGCTATAATGTGCCGCCCCTGCGGGGCTGGTTTCTGCCACTACTGGAGTACTTCTCGCCTTACGAACTCAGCGATGACACGTGCTGCAGGTCGTAATGTCTTTCACGTTGCGCACTTTGTATTTCTCGACCAGCGCAGCGCCGAGCGACGCCTGATCCTCAAAGCTCTTGCCATCCACCACCACCGGGTTCACGCTCGTCGGCTGCTGGTAGCGCATGTTGAATACCTGATCGCGGGGGCGCAGATTCTTTTCCGGGGCGCGGTGGCAGCCCAGGCACCACTCCATCTGCAAACTCTCCTGCTGGTACATCAGCGGCATCTGGTCGACCGGACCGTGGCAGGTGTTGCAGCCGACGCCCTTGTTCACGTGAATGCTGTGATTGAAATACACGAAGTCGGGGAGTTGATTTACGCGCGTCCACTGCAGCGACTCGCCTGATTTGTAGCTGGCGCGTACTGGCTCGAGAAGTTGGGCGTTGGTCCAAATCTGCGAGTGGCAATTCATGCACGTCTTGGTCGGAGGAATGCCCGCAAAGCTCGAAGTCTCAACCGAAGTATGGCAGTAGCGGCAGTCGATACCGAGTCCGGTGACGTGGTGCTGATGGCTGAACGGGACGGGCTGCGGCTTGCGCACTCCGGCGTAGGTGATGTAGGGCGAGCGCTGGATTTCCATCGCCATCCAGCCCAATGCCACAACTACAAACACCGCGCCAAAGATGGTGGCCCGGGACAGAGTATTCGTACTGCGATGAAAGATCTGCGACATTCCCTTATGAGATCTGGCTGATGAGACCCGGCGGATCGTCCGCGATTATGTTCGACGCCGATTCCGTACGGCGAAAAGAAAACCACCCACTGGCTTTCTGAATTGGCTATGAAACTGGAAATTATAAATACTTCACCGGAGTTTGTCGCGCGTTTTTGGGGTTTCGCAGAAGAAAAAAGTTTCAAATGGAACATTACTGAAAAAATGTTGAGTTTTTCAACGTGCGGCGGTGGCGAAGCGGGCGGCACCGGACGAAGGCGTCCGGGGCTACGTGAAGGAATACTAGCGTAAATTCATGACCAACAGTTTGGGCTCGGTCATCTCTTCGATCGCATAGCGCAGGCCTTCGCGGCCGAGACCCGAATCTTTGACGCCGCCGTAGGGCATGTGATCGACGCGGAACGAGGGAACATCGCCGGCAATCACGCCGCCGACTTCCAGTTCTTCGTAGGCCTGGAAGAGCAACTTCGCGTCGCGGGTGAAGACGCCGGCCTGCATGCCATAGACGGAGTTATTCACCTTCCGCAGGGCGTCGTCGAAATCCTTGTAGGGCTCGATCGTGACCACGGGGCCGAAGATTTCCTGGCAATTCACTTTCATGTCGGGCTTGGTGCCGGTGAGCACGGTGGGTTCGACCATGAGATTCTTGCGGCCGCCACCGCAGAGCAGGCGCGCTCCGGCGCGGACGGCTTCTTCGATCCAGGTTATGGTTCGGATCGCGTCGCTCTCCCGGATGAGCGGGCCGACGTCTGTAGACTCATCGAGCGGATCACCGACCTTCAGCTTCTTCACGCCCTCCACGAGGAGATCGGTGAATCGTCCATACACCGAGTGTTCGACGAAGACGCGCTGCACCGAGATGCAGGTTTGTCCGGCATAAGCGAAACCGCCGGTGACGCAGCGGTCAGCGGCGTAGGCGAGGTCGGCGTCGCTGTGAACGATGACGGCGGCGTTGCCGCCCAGTTCCAGGACGACTTTCTTTTTTCCGGCGCGGCGCTTGATGTCCCAGCCGACCGGCACGCTGCCGGTAAAGCTGATGAGCTTGATGCGGTCGTCGGTGACTAAAAGACCGGCGTCTTCATTCGAGAGCGGAAGCACGTTGAGTCCGCCGTCAGGCCAGCCGGCCTGTTGCACGCACTCGGCCAGAAGCAGCGAGCAGAGCGGTGTTTGGGGCGCGGGCTTCAGCACCATCGGGCAACCGGCGGCGATCGCAGGGGCGACTTTGTGGGCGACGAGATTGATCGGAAAATTGAACGGCGTAATGCCGGCGATTGGGCCGAGAGGGAACCGGCGCACGATGCCCCAGCGGCCAGCGGTGAATTCCTGCCAGTCGAGGGGAAGATATTCGCCGGAAATGCGGGTGCTCTCTTCGGCGGCCACGTTAAAGGTGAAGATGGCGCGCTCGACCTCGATGCGCGCGCCCTTGAGAGGCTTGCCGGCTTCCTGCGCCAGAGTGCGCGCGAATTCTTCCTTGCGTTCGGCCATGGAGGCCGAGATCCGCCGCAAAACGCGCTGGCGCTCGAAGGCAGGCAATCGCCGCGTGGTGCCGAACGCCTTGACGGCCGCAGCAATGGCGGCCTCGGCATTTTCCCGGCGGCCCTGAACGACGCGGGCGATCAGGCTGCCGTCGTAGGGGGCGCGAATCTCAACGACGTCGCCGTCTTCTCGCCACCGACCGTCTACAAAGAAACCGTGCGTCGCAACGGGCGCGATCGTCATCTCTGGCATGATTTTTCGGAGCCCCCAGAAAACCGACTTGGATGATTATAGGACTTTTCGATCATCGGGATGTGAGGTGACTTTGAAAACGACTCAGAACCACAGAGGACACGGAGTACACAGAGGGAGACCTACTTTTTCCTTACAATAGATTGGCTCCAGTCATGAATACTTTCGGGACAATTTCTGAACTTGCGCAGTGCGTGCGTCGGAGAGAGGTCTCTCCGGTTGAAATCACTCGGGCCTGCCTAGAGCGTATTGAGAAGGTGAATCCTGCACTCAACGCCTTCATCACGGTCATGGCGGAGTCTGCGCTGGCCGAGGCACGGGTGGCGGAAGGTGAGATTCTGCGCGGCGAGTGGCGCGGGCCGCTGCACGGCATCCCGGTAGCGCTGAAAGATCTCATCGACACGGCCGGAGTTCGAACGACTGCGGCCAGCGCTCTGTATAAGGATCGGATTCCCACCCACGATGCGGAAGTCGTGCGCCGCTTGCGGCAGGCAGGGGCGGTGATCGTGGGGAAGAACAATTTGCACGAGTTCGCCTATGGCGGCAGCTCGCTGGTCAGTCACTTCGGCGACGTTCATAATCCGTGGGACGTTGGAAGAATCGCGGGAGGATCGTCGGGAGGGTCGGCCGCTGCGGTCACCGCGGGTCTTGTCTATGCCGCGATTGGGACTGACACGGCGGGCTCGATTCGCGAACCGGCTGCGCTCTGCGGTTGTGTTGGTCTGAAGCCGACGTATGGACGCGTGTCGAGCCGGGGTGTGATTCCGCTGTCTTCGTCGCTGGATCACGTTGGCCCGCTGGCCGCGACCGTGGCGGATGCGGCAATTGTTCTGCAGGCGATTGCGGGATATGACTCGGCCGACATCACCTCGGCGGATGCTCCCGTGGCGGACTATAGTGCGGCGTGGCGCGAGGATGCGAAGCCGTTGCGCGTGGGCGTACTTCGCGGATATTTCTTTGACGATCTTGATCCGGAAGTAGCCTCGGCGATGGAACACGCCCTGCGGGGAATTCAAACACTGGTTGCTGAGGTCAAGGAAGTGAAGTTGGACGTCCCCACGGACCGCACGCTGCAATTGGCCGAATCCTACGCGTATCACGCGGAGAGCATTGCCCGCAGCCCGGAGTTGTACCAAGCTGAGACGGTGCGGCGCATCCGCAAGGGAGAAGCAGTCACGGCGGCGGAGTACATCCAGAGCCGCCGCGAGTTGGAAGAGGCTCGCCGCAGCATCGGCCAGGCCTTCGCAGATGTGGATGTGCTCGTGACTCCAACCATGCCCATGCCCGCGCCAGCGATTGCTGACTTGAAAGCGAGCCCGGAGGCGCTGCGTCCTGCCGAACTCAAGCTCCTGCGCAACACGCGGCCGTTCAATGTGTGGGGATTGCCGGCGATCTCAGTTCCCTGCGGATTCACGCAAAGCGGGTTGCCGATCGCTTTGCAGATCGCGGGACCGCACTGGCGGGAAGATCTGGTGCTGCGGCTGGCTCATGCTTATGAGCAGGCGACGGCTTGGCATAAGCGGCGGTGCGGGAGTTAGCGTAGTGCGTGATCCACTTTCCCTTCTGGAACGATCGCGGCTTCAAGCTGGGGCATACCGTTTAATCGATATGCCGCGTGCGTGTTCTCGCGTTTTCGCCACGTCATAGGCGAGCTGCATCCGGAGAAGGTGATCCATCTCCGGGCCG
>JADGNQ010000018.1 GCA_017883385.1 Candidatus Sulfotelmatobacter sp. | reverse complement strand
TTTCTGCAGCCCGGGCCCAAGACGGCGAAAGAGCTGATCTCTGGTGTGAAGGAAGGTCTTTACGTCACGGAGTTTCTGGGGCAGGGCGTGAATCTGGTGACCGGCGACTATTCGCGCGGGGCTTCGGGGCTTTGGATCTCGGGCGGGGAGTTGACGTATCCGGTGGAAGAGATCACGGTGGCGGGGAATCTGAAGGAGCTGTTCTTCAATATTTCCGAGATCGCCAATGACCTGGAGTTCAGAGGGGCGGTCGCGGCGCCGACGATTCGAGTGGACGGGCTGACGGTGGGCGGGGAGTAGCGGTTTCGGAGTCGGCGGATGAAATTCGCTAAGGTCGTTTTTTGGGTGGCTGCGGTTTGGGGATTTCTTGTCCTGACGCCGCTTTATTTCATGTTCGACGTGATTGGCCGTCGAGACCCTCCGGTCATTACTCATCCCGGTTTCTATTATGGTTTCGTCAGTGTCGGGCTAGTGTGGCAGGTGGCGTTCGTGGTTATTGCGCGAGATCCGGTGCGCTTGCGCCCGATGATGATTCCGGCGGTGCTCGAAAAGTTCACCTTTGGAGTGGCGTCAATCGTGTTGTATCTTCAGCAGCGAATGCACGGGTCGGATCTGGTGCTCAGCGGAATCGACATGGTGCTGGGCGTGTTGTTTATGGTGGCATTTCTTCGGACTGCAGACCAAAGCTAGATAAGTCTCACTTCCCCATCGCAGTCCATAACATCGATGCGGTCATCGCTACGGGCAGGAAAATTCCGAAGCGGGCCCAACGCATTTTCGGGAGATTGTCAGGACTCGCACTGACAATCAGAAACCCGACTACTGCCACCAGCACGGAAATCAAAAGGTTTGCGGCCAGCACGCTTGCGCTGTGGGCGAAAATGGCGCAGAGCATCGTGCCGATGAAGACGACGGCGCCGGCAAGTTCTTCCCAGTTGGGAGGCGCGGCGGATCGCACGATTGGAATTCCCATCTCCGCAATTTCGCGCTTCACCTGTTCGAAGCCTTCAATCTTTGCGGGGATGAGGATCCAGCGATAGCGGTTCGGGGAGCGCAGGTAGAGTCCCCAAGGAACCTCATCCGCGCTCTGAATCTCGTTGCACGCAAGTCGTCTGACACTGGGGGCGCCCGAGACGGTGACTCCTTCCGCAGAAACCTCGATCTTTCTTTCTCGCAGGAACCGCTGCAGTCTTAAGGGACGGCTCGTCCATCGCCAAAGAGTGTCGACGAGTGGTCCGGCAACGAAAACGAACAGGACAGCTACCACCCAGATGCGGGCCTGTTCGCGTGCGCCAAAGATGCACTCCGGACGAAAAGAGGCGACCAGGCAGGCAGCGACCAGTATGACCGTGGCCACAGCGCAATTGCGTAGACGGAATCGTTTGGTTGCGCGGATAATGCTCTCGATTTGCTGTTCGCTATAAATGTAGACGGCCATGCGCCGGATTTTAGCAATGGCTTTACACGCGAGCCACACGAAACGAACGAGGGAGACACAATGAATCGAAGATCATTCCTGAAATGGGCCAACATGGCGGGGCTGGCGGTCGGGCTGCCATCTGTCTCTGCATTCGGAACTGCTTCGGAGGATGCGAAGCCTGGATCGCTGGCGAATGCTCCGGCAACGAAGAAGGTCGCGTCGCCCGAGACTCTTCTGCTGAAGGATTACCGGCCGAAATCCATCTACAAAATTCCGGTCACGGAGATTGCGAAGGCTAAATTTCCCGTGATCGACATGCACTCCCATCCCTACGCCAAGACTGCGCGGGAGATTGAGGAGTGGGTCAAGAACATGGACGAGGTTGGAGTGGAAAAGACCATGATCTTGACCATGACCACCGGCGCGGAGTTCGACAGTATTCAGAAGAAGTATTCGAAGTATCCCGATCGATTTGAGATGTGGTGCGGCTTTGATTTTGCGGGCCATGACAAGCCAGGATTCGGAGCGGCAGCCGTGAAGGAACTGGAGCGGTGCCAGCAAGCGGGAGCGCGCGGCGTGGGGGAGATTCACGACAAAGGGAAAGGGTTGAGATCCGGGAAATCGAATGCGCCGGGGATGCATCCGGATGATGTGCGGATGGACGCCTTGTGGGAAAAGGCGGGCGAACTGGGGATGCCCATCAGCCTGCACGTCGCCGACCCGATCTGGATGTATCAGAAGATGGACCGGTACAACGATGGGCTGATGAACGCATACGAGTGGCGACTCGACAACCAGCCCGGCATTGTGGGATTGGCAGGCATGGTCGACATTCTGGAGCGCACGGTGCAGAGGCACCGGAACACGACGTTTATCGCGTGCCACTTCGCCAACCTTGATTATGATCTGGCGCGGCTGGGAGAGGCGCTCGACCGCAATCCCAATCTATACGCGGATATTTCTGCGCGGTACGCGGAGACCGCTCCGATTCCGCGCTTTGCCTCGCAGTTTTATGCCAAGCATGCCGACCGCCTTGTCTATGGGACCGATATGGGCGTCGACAAGGCGATGTACCGGGTTACATTCCGAATCCTGGAGTCGCTGGATGAACACTTTTACGAGGCCGAGCAGTTCTCGTATCACTGGAGCCTGAACGGGTTCGGGTTGAGCGGTGCGATTTTGAAGCAGGTTTATCACGACAACGCGGCGAAGCTGCTGGCGGCGCGCAGAGCTTAGACTATCGAATCGTCTCATTTACCCTCTTGTCATCCTGGACAAGAGGATGAGACTGTCAATCGACAATCCAATATTCCCAGCCTACAATTCCTTTCATGGGTAGCCTGGGTCAGCAGACGCCGGTCGATGAGGAACGCGATTCCAGCCGTTTGATTATCGTCATTGCGGTGGCGGCGGTGATTGCGGTTGCGCTGGCGGTTGCGTTTTTGCTGCGCGAGTCGCCGAAGGCTGCCAAGGCGCCACCGCCCTACATCGCCAGCCTGAAGCTTTCCGATTTCAAGATGAGCGCGGCGGAAAATTTCATTGGGCACACCGTCAGTTATGTCGACGGCACAATTGCGAACACTGGTGACAAGACTGTGACCCACGTTGTGGTGGAAGTCGTTTTCAAAGACGATATGGGGCAACTCGCGCAGCGTGAAGAAATGCCGCTACAGGTGATCAGGACCAACGGGGCTTATCCCGAACCGGTAGACGTTCGTGTTTCGCCGCTAGCTCCCGGCCAGAGTCAGCCCTTCCGCTTGACGTTTGACAGCATCTCGGCGCAATGGAACCGGGCGTATCCGGAGATGCGAGTCACAGATGTCGCGGTGAAGTAGGATTCGCCGTTCCCCACTTGCGTTCCCGCTACAATGACTCCATGCCTGAAGGTAAACCATTTCGGCTGACGGAGTCTGTTAAAGCTGCGGGTTGAGCTTCCAAGCTGAGTCCGGCGGCGCTGGACACGGTGCTTGGGAAATTAGCCCGGCAACACGACCCGAATGTTCTGGTCGGCTTCGATCACGCCGACGACGCCGGAGTGTATCTAATCGCGCCAGACCAGGCTCTGGTGCAGACCGTCGATTTCTTCACCCCGGTCGTCGACGATCCGTACACATTCGGCCAGATTGCGGCAACGAACGCGCTGAGCGACGTATACGCCATGGGCGGGAAGCCGCTCACATCGCTCGCGCTGGTATGTTTCCCGGACAAGGCGGAGTTGGAAATTCTGGAGCGCATTCTCGCGGGCGGGTTGTCGAAGATGATCGAGGCGGGATGTACCGTGATTGGCGGGCACAGCATCCGGGATGAAGAGACGAAGTTTGGATATTCCGTGACCGGAATCGTCCACCCGAAGAAAGTTCTGGCAAACTCCGGGGCCAAACCGGACGATGGTCTGTTGTTCAGTAAGGCTCTCGGCACGGGTGTGATCTCGACTGCGATCAAGAAAGGGAAAGCCGAACCGGCGTGGATTAATGCGGCGGTGCGGTCGATGACCACGCTCAACAAGCGGGCCGCGGAAGTAATCACTGGTGGAAAGTTTCGCGTGAACGCAATGACTGACGTAACTGGGTTCGGTCTGATCGGACATGCGCGCGAAATGGTACTGGCTTCAGATGTGGCGATCCGCATTTCTGCTGGGCAGGTTCCGCTGCTCGAGGGAGCGCTGGAGTGCGTTCGGGCGGGATACATTCCTGGTGGCCTCAAGAACAACCGCGACTTTGCCGAGTGTCTGGTCGAGTACGACGACGAAGTTCCAGACGATGTGAGGGCGTTGCTATTCGATCCGCAGACCGCGGGAGGCTTGTTGATCTCAACGCCTGACGCGGCGCCGCTGGCGCGCGTTCTCAATGATGCGGGCGTTGCGGCGGTGCAGATCGGCGAGGTCCTGTCGAATGCAAGACCTTGCATCCGGGTGTCCCGCTAGGGGTGCATGGGCGGGGCGCCCGCGCCACATAATCAGGAGTCGCACCCCGCGGGCATCTCCGGTCATCTACTGGAGAAGTAGTTTCTTCACATCCTTTCAAGGCAGGTGCAATCATGAAAATTCGTGAGCTTGGACGCAGCGGTCTCAAAGTGTCCGCCCAAGGGCTGGGGTGCATGGGCATGTCGGAGTTCTACAGCGGGTTCGATGACGACGAATCGATTGCGACGATTCATCGGGCGCTGGAACTCGGCATCAACTTTCTTGATACGGCGGATGTGTACGGTCCGCACAAGAATGAAGAACTGGTCGGCAAGGCCATCAAGGGCAAGCGCGACAAGATCGTACTGGCGACGAAGTTTGGAATTGTTCGCGACCCGAAGGACCCGATGGTGCGGGGCGTCAGCGGCAAGGCGGACTACGTTCGCAAGTCGTGCGAAGCCAGCTTGCGCCGGCTCGGGGTGGAGACCATCGATCTTTATTACCAGCACCGCGTCGATCCCAACACGCCGATTGAAGAGACGGTCGGGGCGATGGCAGAGCTCGTGAAGGAAGGCAAGGTACGACATCTGGGGCTGTCGGAGGCTTCGCCGCAGACACTGCGGCGCGCGGTGAAAGTGCATCCGATTGCGGCGCTGCAGACGGAATATTCCCTGTGGACGCGCGATCCGGAGGGCGAAATTCTGGCCACGTGTCGCGAGCTGGGGATTGGTTTCGTGGCCTACAGTCCGCTGGGGCGTGGATTTCTGACGGGGCAGTTTCGCAGCTTTGAGGATTTACCAGCGGATGATTATCGGCGACATAGTCCGCGGTTTCAGGGAGAGAATTTCAGCAAGAATCTCGACCTGGTGCGCAGCGTGGAAGACATCGCGCGCGAGAAAGGCTGCAAGCCGTCGCAGCTGGCGCTGGCATGGGTGCTGGCGCAGGGCGACGACATTGTGCCGATCCCAGGGACGAAGCGGAGGAAATATCTGGAGGAGAATGTTGCGGCGGAATCGGTTCGCCTTACGAAGGAAGACTTGCTGCGCATCAACGAAGTGTTTCCGCCGGAGGCGGCGGCAGGGGCGCGGTATCCGGAGCACATTATGGCGTTGGTGAATGGGTAGGCACGAAGCCGCCCTCGAGAAATCCACTCACCATCCCGCAAAAATCGGTCGAACGCGCCAGTCCACCGAAATCTTGTCAATAGGCAGAAATTACACGATCGCACTTAAGTCCATGAAAGCATTCGCAAAATAGAATTCGAAACCATGTCCACTTTCCCCCCTCCAATTTGATATTCTAGAAATATAGAGACAATTTAATGTCAAGCAGGCGCGGCCTCCAGGTCGCGCCTTTTTTATTGGCCGAAGTGTGCGCTAAAGCGGCCCACGTAGCGGCGGACGCAGCTTGCCCTGAGCAACGCCGAAGGGTCCGCCCGCTCGTACGAGGTGCGGCGAGCAGAGCGAAGGATTGGGAACGAGCACAAGGGGTGAGCACGGGGATGAGTACACGGAAAAGCAGCGAGCACAGCAAGCACGACTGGGAGCTATTCAGCAATTTCAAACAGCGCGGCGAATGGGTCGAGTTGCAGTTCATGGCGAAGGCCGCGCAGCGCCGTTTCGCCATCAGCAAACCTTGGGGCGACACACAATCGTATGACGTCGGCATCGAGTACGGCCCGAACTTTCTCCGGGTGCAGGTCAAATCGACAACTTACCGCATGGGCGCGGGATATCTCTGCCAGTTCAAGCCCAACCACAGAAAAACATTAGACTACACTCTCAAAGAAATCGACCTGTTCGCCGCCTACGTCATTCCCGAAGATGCGTGGTACCTGATCCCCGCAGCCTTGCTGCTGGGTAGGCGAAGACGCTCCATGGCCATGCTGTGCCCCGTGGTCCCACCGGCAAAGAAGGCGTGTTATCGCTATGAATGCTACCGCGAAGCCTGGAACCTGTTCACCAAGAGCCGAGCCGAACTGGCGCTGTACGAACTCCCGCCTCCGCCGAAGTCACATCATCGCAAGGCCGCCTCGCGGTGAGTCACGAGAGACGGGTGGCCCAGCCTTTGAACTGACATGAGCAACACAGTGGGTGCCCCGCTCTTCGCGTTCTTTGCGAAGGGCGGGTACCACGGTCGCCTGCAGCGAAATCTTTTCAAGCGACTCGCCCTCGAAAAGAAATTTCGGTCCATCCCACATTCACCTGCACCGCTCCGGGTTCTCCCAACAGATAGAATCGATAACTGCTCCAGCGCCATTGCTCCGGCGACTCCGCCAGACCACGTGTTACCGGGTTGCGATGCATGTAGCGCAACTTCTCCACGCGCTTTTTCGCCGACCACACATTGAAATCGTAGAACCGCGCCTGCCAGAATGCCCGTCGCGTCTCATCTCCAAAGAGCTGTCGCTGCGGCGGATCACCGGGCCTTCTCCTGGGCAACAACGCCCGCGCCGTGCGCTGCTTCAGCACCTGCATCACCGTCGACGGATTCCCCACTTCCGGTTCGGTGAGAAAGAGATGCACATGTTCCGGCATGACGACATAACCGACCACGACGAAGCGGTAACGCCGGCGCGTCTGTTCCAGAATTGAAAGAAAGCGGTCGCGCGCCTTTCCAGAATTCAGAAATGGCAATCGCCGGTGGCACGAGCAGGTGACAAAGTGCAGATGGTGCGCGCCGTAGGTGCGATGCAGGCCGCTCGGCATAACAGCCCATGATATCGGCAGCATCGTACCCGCCCTTGCAAAAAGCGCAAGAGCGGGGCACCCACGGTTTCGAAACGGGACAGAAAAGAACAACACGCAAAGGGTGGGCCACCCGCGATCCGTAGAATTGTGCTTAACATCAGCCGGCACCACCCGACTCTCTATCTCCAATGCCAAGTGATGCAACTTACAACCCGAAGTACAAGACAAGCTGGGGCCTTGTTATAGGCATCAATGACTACCAGACTGCTTCTCCCCTGAGCTATGCGAGAGAGGACGCAGAGGCGTTCGCTGAGGTACTCCGGTCTGCTTTCGGTTTCGCAGCCGAGAAAATCACGATTCTACTAGACGCTAACGCTACGCGGTCCAACATCCTGTCTGCATTTCTGAATTTCACACAAGCCTCCGTCGAGACAGACGACCGTATTGCCGTTTTCTTTGCCGGCCACGGCTGTACGCGAACGGGCAAGCGGGGAGAAGTCGGCTTTCTCGTTCCGGTGGATGGAGATCCTAATGATTTAAGCACTCTAATTCGGTGGGACGAGTTGACTAGGAATGCAGAACTCATCCAAGCGAAGCACGTGCTCTTTCTAATGGACGCATGTTACGGAGGATTGGCAATAAGCCGCAATACTCCTCCTGGCAGTGCAAGATTCTTGAAGGACATGCTCAAGAGATATTCTCGGCAGGTTCTTACCGCGGGCAAGGCCGACGAAACGGTTGCCGATTCAGGCGGGCCCCGACCGAACCATTCAATCTTCACAGGTCACTTGCTTGACGCTCTGGAGGAGAAGGCGGCTGATTCGAACGGGATAATCTCGGCCAACGCGGTAATGGCATACGTGTACGACCACGTTGCCAACGATCCTCATTCTAGACAGTCACCGCATTTCGGTTTCCTGGATGGGGATGGTGATTTTATCTTTTCCGCGCCACAGTTGGTGGAACTCAGTCAGAATGAGAAGGAAGACTCAGACATCCTTGTCCAAGTTCCAGCCAGCGCCATACTCTCTGCCGAACTCTCGGATATGCAGACTCTAGTCAATCGAGTCAAAGAGTACATTTCCGAGCCTCGTTACCGCATTCGACTCGATGATCTTGTGGCCTCGGAGATTCGTGCCGCATCTTATGAAATCCGCGAGGATGAGTTCCCACTCCAACCTGCCGCAGTCACTTCGGTTGACATCGCGGATCGCCTTAGGAAATACCAGGGGGCTCTTTCTCGGTTAACCGCTGTGACAATCCTGCTCGGGAGGTGGGGCAGCTTAGAACACCAGCCGCTCATAGAGCGGATTGTCGCTAGGCTGGCGGACGGTACGGAACCGCGGTCCGGGAAAACTGCATGGCTTGGGCTCCGATGGTACCCAATCATGTTACTTCTCTATTCGGGCGGTATCGCAGCTGTCTCATCTCACAACTACAGAAGCCTTACCACTCTACTGACAACCGAGCTTCGCGGGAGCACGACTGGCAAACAAGCACAGCCCGCAGTGGTATCAACGATCGAGGAAATATTGGAACTGGACCGAATGCACTTCTTCAAAACGCTATCAGGCTATGAAAATTACTACACACCCCGTAGCGAGTACCTCTTTAAGGCTCTTCAACCTCAGCTGGAAGATCTGCTCTTCTTAGGCAACGGCTATGAGGATCACTTTGATCGATTCGAAATCCTGTACGCTCTGACTTACCTCGATCTGCAGACTCGGCTGTCTGGCTACACATGGGCTCCCCCAGGACGTTTTGGATGGAAGGAACTTCACGGTAATAGCTCATACGAGAGCGTTCTCAAGGAAGCTGGGTCCCGGGGCGATTCGTGGGGCCCAGTTTCTGCGGGGCTCTTTGGCGGGTCATTCGAGCGATTCAACAAACTTGCAACCGCTTTCCGAGAGCAGGTCCTCGATAAGCTGCCCTGGTACTAAGCCCGGTGGCGGGTGGCCCGGCCTTTGACCTCGCGGGCTCAAACACCACTATGGGTGCCCCACTCTTCGCGTCTTTTGCGAAGGGTGGGCGCGACGCCGCATGCAGCGCCGGTTCTGAAATTACACAATTACTAAATCACCCAATTACCAAATGTTCCACCCTACTGAATCAGCGTGCCTCCATTACCGCCGTTTGGTTCGGCGTCTGGGGCGATGACCACTGCCGCGGCTACGCGATCGCCGGGCTCCATGTTCAGGAGGCGGACGCCTTGGGCGTTGCGGCCGGATTCGCGGATCGTCGTCGAGTCCATGCGGATGATTTTGCCGTAGTGGCTGATCAGCATGACTTCGGAGGTTTCGTCGACTTGGGCGATCGCGACTACCTTGCCGACACGCTCAGTGGTCTTTACGTTGATGACGCCTTTGCCGCCGCGGTTCGTGAGGCGGTATTCGTCGGCGGGAGTGCGCTTGCCGTAGCCGTTCTCGGTGACGGAGAGAATGAGTGTGCCTTTGACGGCTACGTCAATGGGTTCGGGCTCGGAGACTGGGCCTTCCGTTCCAGACGCTTGCGCGTCTGGGACGGCCGAGGCGGCCGTCCCCACATTTTCTGTGGCGGTCGTTCCCACACTCTCCGCTCCGGGTTTTGTGGTGGCGGCCATGCCTACCACATAGTCGTTCTTGTCGAGGTCGATGCCCCAGACTCCGTAGGCGGCGCGGCCCATGGCGCGGACGTGGCTCTCATCGAATCGAACCGCCATGCCTTCGTGCGAGGCCAGGAAGATGATCTGATTGCCGTTGGTGACCCGGACGGCGACCAACTCGTCGCCTTCTTCAATACCGATGGCATTGATGCCGTTGGAGCGCACGTGCATGAACTCGCGCAATGCTGATTTCTTGACCAGGCCCTTGCGAGTGGCGAAGAAGACATACTTGTTTTCCTCTTCGAGGTTGCGGACGGCGACCATGGTTCTCACGGTCTCGCCGGGTTGCAGGCCGATCAGGTTGCCGACGTGTTTGCCTTTGCCGGCGGCGCTGACGTCTGGGATTTCGTAGACCTTGAGCCAGTAGACGCGGCCCTTGTTGGTGAAGATCAGGATGAAGGCATGCGTGGAGGCGATGAAGAGATGTTCGACGAAATCTTCGTCGCGCGTCTTCATGCCGGTACGGCCCGTGCCTCCGCGGCGCTGCATGCGATAGGTCGAGATGGGCGTGCGCTTCATGTAGCCGGAGTGGCTGACGGTGACGGCAACCTGCTCGTCGGCGATGAGATCTTCAAGAACGATCTCCGCGGCCTCGTCTTCGAGGCGGGTGCGGCGCTCGTCGCCGTAGAGCTTCTTGACCTCTTCCAGCTCTTTGATGATCACGGCGCGCAGTTTTTTCTCGGAGCCGAGAATGGATTCGTATTCGCCGATGTCGTCGCGGACTTCCTTCAACTCGTTGGCGATTTCATCGATGGAGAGCTTGGTCAGGCGGTGCAACTGCAATTCGAGAATGGCGTCGGCCTGCTTCGTGGTGAAGGGCTTTTCAGGATCGAGCTTGGGGGCGCGGCCGGTGGTGTTGATTTCGATCTTCTTGCCGCCGAAGTAGAGCACCAAATTTTCGCGGGCGTCGCCACGGTTTGCGCTGCCACGAATGATGGTGATGACGTTGTCGAGGTGATCGAGGGCGGTGAGGTAGCCTTCGAGAATGTGCTCGCGGTCTTTTGCCTTCTGCAGCAGGTAGGCGGTGCGGCGGCGGACGACGTCGACGCGGTGCTCAATGAAGTACTTGATGGTCTGGATGAGGCCCATTTCGCGGGGCTGTCCGTTGACCACCGCCAGCAGGATCATCGAGAAGCTCTCCTGCATCTGGGTGTGCTTGAAGAGCTGGTTGAGAACGATCTGAGGCTCGGCGCCGCGCTTGAGTTCGACGACAATACGCATGCCGTCGCGATCGCTTTCGTCGCGGATGTCGGAGATGTCTTCGATGTCCTTATCGTTAACCAGCTGCGCGATGCGCTCGACGAGGCGCGCCTTATTCACCTGATACGGAATTTCGGTGACGATGATGGCCTGGCGGTCTTTGTTGATGTTCTCGATCGCGGCTTTGGCGCGCATCATGAAGCGGCCACGGCCTGTTCGGTAGGCCTCGAAGACTCCAGCGCGGCCGTGAATGATACCAGCGGTCGGGAAGTCAGGGCCCTGGACGAATTTCAGAATCTCGGCGAGTTGCGCGTTGGGATTGTTGACCAGCGTGATGGTGGCGTCGACGATCTCGGTGAGATTGTGCGGCGGAATCTTGGTCGCCATGCCGACGGCGATTCCGTCGGAGCCATTGATCAGGAGATTCGGAATGCGCGCGGGCAGAACGTCAGGCTCGACCTCGCTGCCGTCGTAGTTGGGGCGGAAGTCAACCGTGTCTTTGTCGAGATCTTCCAGAAGCGCGGTGGAAACAGGGGCCAGCTTGGCTTCGGTGTACCGATCAGCAGCGGGCGGATCTCCATCGACCGAGCCGAAGTTGCCCTGGCCAAAAATCAGGGGATAGCGCAGGCTCCAGGTTTGTGCGAGGCGGACGAGAGCATCGTAGACGGCAAGGTTGCCATGCGGATGATACTTGCCCATGACGTCGCCAACGATGCGGGCGCACTTGCGCGTGGCCTTGTTGGGCTGCAGACCCATCTGCTGCATCGTAAAAAGTATGCGGCGATGGACGGGCTTCAGTCCGTCACGTACGTCGGGCAGCGCGCGGCCGATGATCACCGACATGGAGTAGTCGAGATACGACCGCTTCATCTCCTCTTCAATGTTGACGGGGTGAATGTTCAACGCACCGGGGCCATCGCCACCGGGAGGAGGAGTGAGAGGAAGTTCGGGGTTTTGATCGTCGGCCATTCTTTAGCTCTTAGCCGTCAGCTTTCAGCTCAAAAACAAGAAACCTACTTGCCACGCGCAACTGTGGTGTCCACAACGCTTGTAACTGGTTGTATTTACAGGATGTTATGTGCTCTTGGAATCGCGCTTATTATAGCATGCAAACGGGGTGAGTCGGGGGCGCGTGTTGACCGGATTGGGGCGGGGTGCCGGGACATTTTGGGCGTCGATTTGAGTGCGGTTTTCGGGGAGAGGGTCTGCTGTTTTTCTTGTGCTGCCGCGTCGCGATGTTTCGAGGTTAGCGTCGAAATCTCCGCATTCTACCAACAGTGCGGATGTGGGTGACGTTTCTGAGTGCTAACCGCCACGCCAGATTTCAACAGTTGGGGCGGGAATCTGTTTGGACTTCGGGTAGACTTAGCGTCCCAGCTTTTTGCTGAAAGGTGCGGCCCTATCTGGAACCCAAGTCGATTATCGCGGGGGATGTACCTCGCATGGAGCCGCATCTGGTGCTGGAACACAAGGGAATCGTGGTTGCGCTGAAACGACCGAGGCGGTCTTCATGATCTGGCTTTTTCTGTTTTTTTGCGTTTCCGGATTCTGCAGCATTCTCTACGAAATCATTTGGCTTCGCTTGGCTATGGCCAATTTCGGAGTCACCAGCGCACTGGTCTCGATTGTGCTTTCCATGTTCATGGCAGGCCTGGGATTGGGCGCATGGGGAAGCGGATACCTGACCCGAAGATACGAGAAGCAACTCAGACATTCGGCGCTGAGCCTGTATGCGCTCACAGAACTGCTCATTGGCGTGTCGGCCATTCTTGTGCCAATGCAGTTGGCCTTGGGCAGAACTTTGCTCGAGCGCCTCGGAGTCTCTTCCTCATGGGGCTACTACTTGGCTTCCGGGACTTGGGTTGCGCTGACTTTGGTCCCTTGGTGCGCCTGTATGGGAGCGACCTTTCCGGTGGCCATGCTTGCCATCCGGAGCCGCTTTCGCGACGTGCAGCGGTCGTTTAGCTATCTTTATGCGGCCAACGTTCTGGGCGCGACGCTGGGCACAGTGGTTCCGCTATTGCTGATCGAGCTTTACGGATTTCACGGCACGCTGAGGGTAGGCGCGGTCATGAATGTCCTGCTGGCTGCAACCGTGATGATCGTGGCGCGTGGCTGGCCCGCCGCCGAGAATGTCCCATCGCCAGAAGTTTCAGGCGAGTCCGAATCGCGCCGCGCCGCACCACCGACGGGGAGACTGCTGGCGCTGCTCTTTATCGGCGGGTTGACGAGCATGGGCGCTGAGATCGTATGGATCCGACAATTCACACCGTATGTGGGAACCATGGTCTACGCTTTCGCATCCATTCTGGGCGCCTACCTGTTGTCGACCTTTGTTGGTTCCTGGGTGTATCGGCGCTGGAGCAGCAAGCACGCTACTAAGGACGCAGTGGTGTGGCCCCTGGTGGGGCTGGCGATGCTACTGCCACTGGTTACGGCCGACCCAAGCCTCGGATTGTGGCAGGATGTTCCCAGGCTTCGCCTGGTCATGGGAGGCCTGCGCGTTTTGCTGGGCGTAGCCCCATTCTGCGCTCTGCTGGGATTCGTGACCCCGATGCTGGTGGACCGCTGGTCTGGCGGCGATCCCAACAAGGCTGGAAGGTCTTATGCGGTAAATGTAGTGGGATGCATTCTTGGCCCTTTGCTCTCTGGATTCGTGTTGCTGCCGTACTTCAACGAACGTTGGGTACTCTTTGCTCTCTCCCTGCCATGGTTAACCGTGGGTTTCAATCCAGGGTGGTGGACGGCGTCGCAGGAGGAGAAACCTGAGGGCGGGTGGAGATTCAAAGCTTCTTATGCGGTGGCGGCATTGGCGGTTGGGTTGTTGCTAATAACCAGAAGCTACGAAACCCGGTTTCCCAAGCATGCGATTCTCCGCGACAATACCGCCACCAGCATGGCTGTGGGCGAGGGCTTCAACAGAGACCTGCGGGTGAACGGGCAGGGCATGACGGGCCTGACTCCGATTACAAAGATGATGGCCCACCTGCCGCTGGCCCATCTCGATCATCCGCCGCAAAACGCCCTGGTGGTGTGCTTCGGCATGGGGACAACGTTTCGATCGATGCTTTCGTGGAATATTCATACTACGGTGGTCGAGTTGGTGCCCAGCGTTCCCCGCCTGTTCTGGTATTTTCACTCCGATGCGGCGCAGTTGCTGAGTTCTCCTCTGGCAGATGTCGAGATCGACGACGGACGCCGCTATTTGGAACGCACGGCTCAGCAGTATGACGTGATAACGATCGATCCTCCTCCGCCGATGGAGTCTGCCGCATCGGAGTTTGCTGTACTCAAAGGAATTCTATGCAACCATCAAGCACAGATTGAAGCCTGGTGGAATTATGCAACAATGGCTGCCCAGCGCCGACGCGGAAGGGCAAACTGCAATCGCGCGGGCTTTGCATGAATCGTTCGCGTATGTGCGCGCTTTTAACAGCGTAACTGGGTACGGTCTACATTTCCTTGCGAGTGATACGGCCTTCCCCCGCCGGAGCGCTGAGGAATTAGTGCAGCGGATGCCTCCGGCAGCTGTCGAAGACATGATGGAATGGGGACCGCACCCGACGCCGAGCCGTCAGTTTGCGGCAATGCTTGACCCTGAGTTCCCAATGGCGCGGCTGCTGGCAGCCTCGCCACGAACGCCCGCCATGCAGTACGACCGGCCAGTGAACGAGTACTTCCTCCTGCGCAGGCTGAGAAGGGGCTTGCGGGCTACCGCTCCGTAACCTAGCGCACACAGGGCAACAGGGGGTCCTGTGCGTGTTCTTGACCTTTTGACGGAAGGGGCGCAGAGACAGGGCGGGCACAGAATCGGCGCAGATCCGAGGGCGAATGCATCTAAGTCGTTGGCGAAAGGGAAGGCTCATCATGGCGGTGAAACAGGAGGGATCCACGATGAAAAGACATCAGGCGTTATTTGGCATTGGCGTGTGCTTTTTGCTGATCCTCGGATTACGAATTGTGCCGACGATGATGGCGGCGGAGCCGTCGCCGATCGTTGGAGATTGGGAAGGGACGCTTGATCCGGGCGCTCAGCCCAAGAAGCGAGTGGTCGTGCACATTAGCGCAGCTCCAGACGGAAGCCTCAGCGGAACGATCGACTACCCTGACGAAAATGCGTCAGGGGCGCTGATCACTGCCATAAACTACAAAGCACCCGTCCTCCACTTCGAAAACACTTCCGGTCAGGTTTCGTACGATGGCACGATGAACAAAGAGAATTCAGCGATCGCGGGCACCTGGAAGCAGGGCGCGGCGCCGCTCAGTCTCACACTCAAGAAGACCCCCTAGGGTCACAGGCTCCGATTTACATAGAGCGGTTTCGTGGTCGGAGTCGACGTTGCGCGGAGTGTTTATACGATTAGGGGCCGACGATTACTTCGTTGGGTGCTTGGGGAATTCGGAATCGTGCGCCTCGGGCCTGGTTGGACTTGACGGTCTCGAGCAGGTTTAGCGACTGGAGTTCAATTCTTTTGTTCCAGGATCCGTCGGTGTAGTAGTCGCCGCCGGTATAGAGGATGCCGTCGGCGATGGTGTAGTCGGACACTTCTTCGCGGTGACCATCGCGAAATATGAGAACTACCGCCGCCAACTCCCGATCGGCAGACTGACGGTTCGCGAGCTCGGTTGCGGCATAGGACTGGCGTGCCGCGCGACGCGAAGGCGCCGGCGACCGGTCAATCATCTCTGCTCCCGAAGTATCTTCGCCGCTCACGCGTACGTAGCGGTCACCCTGCAGTTCGATCAGCAGTGGCTGTGCCGGTGGCGATGGACGCACGGCTGGTATGGCATCTGCCGCCGGCGGGGCTTGCAGGATGATGACGGGCGGCTGAGACGCTGCGGGATACCCGGAGCCGAAGAGGGCATCGGAGTAGAAGGGATCCGAGAAGAAGACAGGAGGATGGGGAAATGAACGGTGATGGTGGGAGGCGGCGAAATTTTGTCCGGCGAGAGAGGAGCCGGAGACTGCTCTCTGCGCACTGAGGCTCGGCGTGATTACGGCGAGCGCAATTGCCGCGAACCATGCAAGGAGAGCGAGCCTGCGCATAGTCAGTTCGCCTGCGGGTTGAGCGGAAGCTGGAAGGTGATGCCGCGATCGTCGTTTTGCTTGCGTGTGGCCTCAAGGTCGAGATCGGCGAGCGCGACTTTACGGGCGTGCCCCGGCGCGAGATCAAAGAGGGTTGCGCCCACGATGGCGTAGTTTCCGACCTCCACCTTGTGACCATCCTTGAAGACAAGCAGGGTAGGCTCCTGGGGAGGCTGGGGAGCAGGAGGATCGGCGTCCGCGTTCTGGGCCGAGCGCGGAGTGTAGCTCACCGGAGGAATGTAGGAGTCGGCGCCCGATCCGCGGCGATCGAAGATGGTAGGGCCTCCCTGGTAGTTGGAGTCGCGGTCGTCGACGTTGGAGTCGGAATCATCCTCAGTGGCGCCGATATCGACGGCATAAGGAACCGGGACTGCGTACACCACGGGAGGCGTGTATTGCACAAAGTGGTGATGGTGATGACGGCCCTCAGCGGGAGGCGGGTTTGACGTCGAGAAAGTGACGCGCGTGTTGGGCGCGTAGCCGCGCGGCCCAAGTGAGGTGACGCTGGCGGGGGGACCGTTGACAGCGCGTCCACCGAATCCGGGAGAAGTTACCGAGGAAGGAGCGCCGTTGGTCTGGGCGCGGCTGCTTGAGACAAAAATTCCTGGCGCAAAAAACAGGCTGAAAAGCGCGACCGAGGCCGGAATCGAGTGCCGCACAGAAATATGATACTCCAATGGATGAGTCATGGCGTACCTCGAAAATAGAACGTTCGTACTTCGTTAGATTGCACGAGTGGCAGGCCGGAAGCTTGCCCCGCCTTGGGCCGGACCTGCCGAGGATGTATGTGATTGAAAACATGGGTCCAGTTCTGGCAGGAGGGTGGAGCTATAATCCTGCTGACTGGGCGCAGTCCGGGGCAACGTCCGACCTATGAAAGCTGCATTCCGATTTGCGGTGCTGGCGTTGATTTTGGTGATTGTGGCGATGGTGTCGGCGCTGACGGCCATGCGGTTTGCGATTCACGGTCAGGAGGTGGCCGTGCCTGCGCTGGTGGGGCTGGCCCCGGCGGAAGCGGAACGGGCGGTGGCGGGACTCGGCTTGCAGATTGCGATCGAGAGGCAGTACTACAGTCCGCAGATTTCTGAGGGAAGGATCATGTCGCAACTGCCATTGCCGGGGACGAAAGTGCGGCGCGGCTGGCAGGTGCGCGTGGCGCAGAGTCTGGGACCGACGCGGGTGGCGATTCCGGATGTGACGGGGCAGAGTGAACATGCGGCCGAATTGAATATCCGGCGGCGCGGGTTGGATGTGGCGTCGATGGCGCAAGTGCAAGCTGCGGGGATCCCCGCGGATCAGGTGCTGGCGCAGAGTCCTCCTGCGAACGCGACTCAGGTATTGGCTCCGAGAATCAGCTTGCTGGTGACGATCCCGGCGGAACCGCAAGCGTTTGTGATGCCGAGCTTCGTGGGACAGCCGCTGGGAAGCGTGAACCGGACGCTGCAGGACGCGGGGTTCCGGTTGGGGAATGTGAGTGTGGCGGCGCCGGTGAGTGCGCCTGTGACTGATACAGCAGGGAATCCGACGACTGTGCCGACGGTTCCGACTGCGCCTCCGGCACAGCCTTCGCCGGCTAGCATCATTGTGTCGCAGGTACCGGTGGCGGGGCAGAAAGTCGTGGCGGGAGCAGCAGTTAGTTTTGAGGTGCGGTAGGAAGAAGACAACGGAGTTAGAACGGTGATCGATCAGCTTCTGAAAGATCGCGCAACGAGACCCGGTCTATTTCACTTCCTTGGAGCGATCCAGCCAGAGAAACTCGATATGTGGCTCCGCGAGCGTAATTTGATCATTCCGCCTGATCTCAGGCACCTCTGGTGCGAGACCGGTGGCGGCGATTTTTTTGAAAGCGAAACAATCCTTGGCCCGTTCGCGGCTCGCGACTTAGGGGATGACGTCGATAGCGTGAATCAATTTCGATGGCAAAACGGTATGCCGCGGGATTGGCTGGTTTTTCACACCGGCCTCGGCTTAACCGTGGTCAAGATGTCGTCGGGCGAATATGTCAGCGTGCAGGAAGCTTCATTCGAGGTACGAGAAACATTTGGATCTCTCGATGACTGGTATGGAGGCTTAATCCGTAAGGAATATGCGCCCCGCTACTCGCTGCCATGACCGACTGCCGACAACGGCACCCAGTGGGCCGAGAAGTCTCTGTTAACACTTTTCCAGAATTGCTGCGAAGAATCCATCGCAGGGATGAACTCCTGGGATCGTGCGCAGATAGCGGCCGCGCGTCAGAGAGACTGTTTCGGGCCAGGTGAGTTTGCCGGCTGCTCTCAGGCGGTCGAGTTCGGCTCGACAATCGAGCAGGCGGAAGGAGTTGTTCTCCGCCAGTGCCTGCTCAATCACGTTTTCGTTTTCTTCTTTTTCCAACGAACAAGTTGAGTAGATGACGCGTCCGCCGGGGGCAACTTGAGCCAGCGCGGAGCGGAGGATTGCGCACTGGCGCGTTTGCAGCTTGCTGAGGTCGGTTGGGTTGAGGCGCCATTTGATTTCTGGATTGCGGGCGAGCGTGCCTGTGCCGGAGCAGGGGACGTCAGCGAAAACGCGATCGAAGGCGAGTGAGGTCGGGAGATGCCGGGCGTCGGCGACCACAACTTGGATTCGCGTGACGGATTCGGGCGCATGCAGGTGCAGCAGCTTTTGAAGCAGGCGGGCGCGGTGAGGATGCAGTTCGACGGCGGTGATCGTGGTGCCGGGATTGAGGTCTGCGATGGCTAGTGTCTTGCCACCGGGGGCGGCGCAGCAGTCAAGGATGCGTGATCGCTCTCTCAGAGGAGCGGAGGGGACAAGGCTGGCGACGAGTTGGGAGGCTTCGTCCTGGATGACGATGTGTCCTTTGCGGAATGCCTGGGTTTTCGTGATGTCACCCGCTTCGATGCGGCGGGCCGACGCCAGAACACTACCTGCGGCGAGCGTGATTCCTTCTTGAGTGAGCTCGGTTGTCGCAGTTGGGGTGCGAAGGCGAATCGCAGTCTGGGGAATCGATTGATTGTGTTGGCAGATCTGGTGGGCAGCGGGAAGGCCGTATTCATGGGCCCAGCGTTCGACCAGCCAGAGAGGATGCGCGCGGGCGCGGGCGAGGCTCTCGGGTGTCGAGTGCGTCTCTTCTTCCAGGGTGGACTTCACCATTTGCGGCGCGGTTGTGGAGAGCTTGCGCAGGACGGCGTTTACGAATGGAGCAGCCGAGCGTTTGCGGGCGCGCTTCACCAGTTCGACACTTTCATGGAGGGCCGCGCGCTGCGGGACACGATCGAGCCAGCGGAACTGGTAGACGGCCAGGCGCAGCGCGATGAGAATCTCAACGTCAAGTTTGGACAGTGGTTGAGAGGAGGCCGTAACAATCTCATCGTCGAGCCGGGAACGCCAACGAAGAACGCCCATGACGAGTTCGGTCGCGAGGGCGTGATCGGGCGTGGAGAGGCTCTCGTAGGTTGCGGAGTGCAGCAGTTCCGAGGAGTATGCGGAGTCACGCTCTACGCGGAGAAGGATGTCGAAGGCTGCGGCACGCGCGGGGGAGACGGGCATTCAATCCAGATTGTAGGCTTTCGTAGGCAGGAGGGAGACACTCTTAACCACGGAGGACACAGAGGACACGGAGGTAGCTTGGTTCTTGCCCGACGACAGTGCGGGCTGCGCCCGTGAGACAGCCGAGGGCGGCTGTCTCCACATTCATGCCTCTTCCACATCCTTCAATATTGAATCAATTGGAGCCTAGCTTCTCGCCCGGTTGGGGCCGATAGCCGTGGATAAAGTCTCGCGCGGGTGTGCGCTTCTTGCCTTCCAGTTGGACTTCGAGCAGTTCGAGTGCTGTGTTGTGGCCGCAGCCAACCTGGAGACGATCCGCATTCACGTTGATGGCAGTTGGTGGCAGGGCGTCGGTGGTTGGGTGCGCTTTCAGAATCTGCAGGGTCTTGCCGCGGAATTTGGTGTGGGCTGCGGGCCAGGGTTGAAAGCCACGGATGCGGTTGAAGATGTCAGCGGCGGAGCGAGAAAAATCTACGAGGCCGTCTTCTTTCTTGAGAATCGGGGCAAGGCTGGATTGCGAGTTGTCTTGTGGGTGTGGGCGGATGGAACTGGTTTGCAGACCGCGCAAGGTCTCGACGACGAGATCGGCTCCGACATACGCCAGGCGCGGAGCGAGAGTCTCGGCGGTGTCGTCGGGTGCGATCGGGAGTTCGTGCTGGAGGAGGATGTCGCCGGTGTCGAGGCCGGCATCGATGCGCATGGTGGTGACGCCGGTGACGGTTTCACCGTTCGCGATGGCCCATTGAATGGGCGCTGCGCCGCGGTATTTTGGGAGGAGCGAGGCGTGGAGGTTGATGTTGCCGAGCGGAGGGAGATCGAGCATCCACTGGGGAATGATGCGGCCGTAGCCGACGACGATGATGACGTCGGGCTTGAGGGCGGTGAGTTGGGCGCGGAATTCGTCGTTCGCCTTAATGCGGTCGGGCTGGGTGATGGGGAGGTTCAGGTTCAAGGCGCACTGCTTGACGGGCGAGGCTACGAGTTCGAGGCCGCGGCCTTTGGGACGGTCGGGTTGAGTCACGACCAGATGGACGCGGAATTCGGCGGCGACCAGCTTTTCGAGCGTGGGGACGGCGAAACTCGGGGTGCCGCAGAAGAGGAGATCTAAGGGCATTGGGTAATTGTGTAATTTGGTAATTGAGTAATTGAAAATCCCCCTGCAGCGCCGAAGGCGCTCCCGTATCCTCTTTTAAATTGCCCAATTACACAATTACCAAATTACTCAATCTCTACCATTCTCCGGCTTTCATCAGCTTGCGGATTTTGCGCTTCATCAGGTCGCGCTTGAGGGCGCTGATGTGGCTGATGTAGAGCTTGCCGTTCAGGTGATCGGTCTCGTGCAGAAAGGCGCGGGCCAGCAGTTCCTCTCCGGTTCTTTCGAAGAGCTTGCCATGGACGTCCTGGGCGCGGACGGTGACTCGGTTCGGACGACTTACGTTCTCGCGGAACTCGGGGAGGCTGAGGCACCCTTCGCTTTGGGTGTGGCGGCCTTCGGTGTGAATGATTTCGGGGTTGATGAGGACGAGCTTGGCGCTGGGGTCTTCCTTGAAGGTGACGTCGACGACCGCGATGCGGCGGCCAATGCCGATTTGCGGGGCGGCGAGGCCGACGCCGTGTGCGGCGTACATCGACTCGAACATGTCCTCGATGAGCTTCTGCAGTTCTTCGTCGAAGACCGTCACCTTCTCGGAGGGCTTCTCGAGAACCGGGTTGCCGAACTTTACGATGGGATAGATCATCAGTAATTCTTCAGTTGCTGGCAGTAGCCTTGAAAATTTCTTAAAATCTCGGTCATGGAATCGCCACCGAATTTCTCCAGCGCACAGCGCGCGAGAGTCAGCGCCACCATCGACTCGGCCGCGACTCCGGCTGCGGGGACCACGCAAACGTCTGAGCGCTCGTAAGCAGCCTTGACCGGTTCGCGAGTCGAGAAATCAACCGACTGCAGAGGGCGGCGCAGCGTGGAAATTGGTTTGAGGTAGCCGCGGATGCGAATTTCTTCACCGTTGGAGACTCCGCCTTCGATGCCGCCGGCGTTGTTGCGGGTACGGGAGAAAGCGGTGAAGCCGGAGGTGGCCGCGTAGCCGATTTCATCGTGCACAGCAGAGCCGGGAGCAAAAGCCGCCGTGACGCCGGCGCCGATTTCTACTGCCTTGACCGCTTGCAGCGACATAACTGCGGCGGCGAGCAGGGCGTCGAGACGCTCGTCCCACTGCGCATAGGTGCCGAGGCCCGGAGGGACCTGGTGGGCCACGACCTCAAAGACTCCGCCGAGGGAATCGCCGGTTCTTAGCACCTTGTCGACTTCTTCTTTCATGCGCTGCTCGGCTTTAGGGTCGGCGCAGTTGAGCAGGACTTCTTCGTGATCGTAGAGGGCACGAACTTCTTCCCACGAGACCTGATCGGTCACGGTCACGCTGCCGGTGGTCACCACGTGACTGAGGACTTCGATGCCGAGTTCGCGCAAGAAAAGCTTGGCAATCGCACCGAGGGAGACACGGGCGGCGGATTCGCGGGCCGACGCGCGCTCGAGCACGTAGCGAGCTTCAGAGAAGTTGTATTTCAGGGCTCCGGCGAGATCGGCGTGGCCGGGGCGGGGAGAGGCGACGCGTTTGTGCTTTGCCGGATCGCCCTCACCAACCGGGAGAGACTCCTGCCAGTTCTTCCAGTCCCGGTTTTCCAGCAGGACGGAGATGGGTGAGCCGATGGTCATTCCCTGACGGACGCCGGAAAGGATGTGGGCGGCGTCGCGCTCGATTTTCATCCGGCCACCGCGGCCGTAGCCCTGCTGGCGGCGCCAGAGTTCCCGGTCAAGGAAGGCCTGGTCCACTCTCAATCCGGCGGGCACGCCGGAAAGGAAGCCGACCAGAGCTTCGCCATGGGACTCGCCTGCTGTGAAGTAGCGCAGCATAAACGCTCGATTGTACCTGATGCGAGGTGGAATCGGATCGCGGGTCGGTGCGTGGACGGTCGGCGATTTCACGAAAAATGCAGGGCGGCGGATTTTTCGGACCACGCGATGCAGGCAAAGACGCTACAATAAAGGAACCCTCGAGCTTAACGTCTGGGTTCGAAGCTGAACTCTGCGCCGCATCGCAAACATCTCTGGCCATCATAAGGAGGGAACTGTGTGCCCCCCCGCACAGATCCAGCAACAAGGAATTTTCGGCGGTAAGAAGATTCGGTGTGTAGTGGCGCACGACCATGTCTTGCTGCGGCAGGGACTGCGACGCTTGCTCGAAGATGAGCCCGACATGGAGGTTGTGGCCGAGGCCGGGAATGCTGCGGAAGCGCTCCAGAGAGTGTTCGAGCATCGCCCGGAGGTGGTGATCGCCGCCGCCGGTATTTTCGGATGCGCCGCCGATCAAGCGGAGCGGCTGATCCTGCGAGAGTCCCCGCACAGTAAGGTATTGTTCCTGGCGATGCATGAGGGCGACGGCCCGCCACAAGAAGCGCGAGTGGACGGGACGAGTTGCACGGTGCGGCAGACTTCCGCGGAAGAGTTAGCGGAGATGGTGAGGATGGCGCACGTCAGCGGAACTGCAGTGCGCGAGATATCGCGAATCGACCGGCGCGAGTGGCCGACGGAAGAACTGCTTCCACGAAAGCGAGTTTTGACGGCACGGGAGCGCGAAGTGATGAAGCTGCTGGCCGAGGGCAGGACCGTACGCTCCGCGGCGGACATTCTGGGGCTCAGCGCCAAGACGGTGGATGCGCATAAATTCAATCTGATGCGTAAGCTGGGGATTCACAACAAGGCGGAGCTGGTGATGTGGGCGATTCAGAAGAGAGTTGTGAAACTGCCGGTGAATTTCTAGAGAGTAGTAATCGTGCCTGTACCGTTCCTCCTGGACTATCAAATTCCTTCTTTCGCCCCTCCGGGGCTGATGTATTTCTTGCGTTTGTCCCCCACGGCTTGCGCCGTGGGCTGCATTCTTTCGCCGCTTCGCGGCTGGGATTCCTGATCCTATTCCGGTGTCTGACCACAAGGCCCCGTTCTCACGGATACACGGGAAGCACGAGGCGGCGTTCTCCAGCGGCGATTTAGCGTTCTAGTTGTGAACCGCTGCGGAGGCGAGCTCGGAAAGGCTCTCGACCGTTAGGTCGGGCTTCGCCTCAGCGGCTTTGACTGCGCCAACACCGGGGCGGGCTGAGGGACGGTTCACCCAGACAGTAGCGAGGCCGAGAGCCTGCGCGGGGATGACGTCGTGGTAGAGGCTCTGGCCTACATGCAGCACGCGGTGGGCGGGAGCGTTGATTCGACTCAGGGCCAACTCGAAAAGTTTCAGCGACGGCTTGTAAGCTTGGGCTTGTTGCGCGGTAATTACCTCATCGAAGTCGACTCCGAGTTGAGGGCGTGTTCCGGCGAAGAGATCGTCGTCCACGTTGGAAAGAATGGCGAGGCGAAAGCGAGTCTTGAGCTGGCGAAGAGCGGCAACGGTGTCGGGCCAGGGCTTCCAGGTGGGTAAGGAGTCGGGCAGGGAGCGCACTTCTTCGGCGGTTGGGGTGAATCCAATTTCGATGCCGAACTGGCGGACGACTGACTCCAGAACTTCGCGATAGGGACGGAAGACTCCGTGTTCGGAGCGCTGCTCATAATCTCCGTAAAGTTTGAGGAGGGTGGCGTCATCGATTTTCTTCTTGTGAGAGGAGAGGATGCGATGGAGTGCGGACAGAATCCCTGCTTCCCAGTTGATCAGCGTGCCGTAACAGTCGAAGGTGAAGATTTCGAAGCGGTTGAAGTCGAGCATGATGTCGATCCCGTGTTGCGAAGTAGGGATGAAGTTCGGGCCGTCAAGGGCGCCGGCGGGCCGCCGAAGAACCCGAAACGATGCACTCAGGGGCTGAACAGTCTGCTGAAAAACTCACTTCCTTGACGGTATCATCCTGCAACGGCTAAAGCCGAGATTGATTCTGTAGCATTTACGGTATCGCTGAAGCGATACCCTGATACGAATCGCGAGTTTTTCAGCAAACTGTGAAGCCCACAGTGGGCGCGTATCGCAACGCTAAAAGCGCGACGCCATCAAAATCAAAGTCCGCCCTACTGCGTAATTTCCAGCGGTTGAGAAAGCTCGAAGCTGACAGCGGACTCGGCGGGCAGGACGATTTCTTTGTTCCCGGTAAGTGCGGCACCGCCGGCACCCGCGCCTCCACCGGCCGCCATGCCAATTGCAGCGCCCTTGCCCCCGCCAGCGAGTGCGCCAACGATGCCGCCAAGTGCAGCGCCTCCGCCGGCCATAACGCCAGTGCGTTTGCCCTTGCCTTTTATAGTGAAAGTGCGCAGAGCGGTTTGAACGGGCAGGTCAGAGCCGTTGAGGTTAATTGAGTCGAGACGCACCTGTAGAACCGCGCCGCCTGCGAATTTGCCCAGGGGTTTGGCGTCGGTGACGGTTCCGCCTACCGTCGCACCTTTGGAGATCGCGACTGCGTTTCCAACGAGCACGTCCTTGGCGACGGTGCCGCTGAAGGTCTGGCCCGACTGGCTCAGCTTGGAACCAAGGGCAGAACCCAGACTGACGGTCACGGTTTTTCCAGCGGGTACTACGATCGGCTCCTTCCTTACTTCCTTGCCTTCTTTGGAGTTCTTGCTGTCTTTGCCGGGATCGCCTTGCGTATCGGTGCCCGTACCAGTGTCGGTGGTGCCGTCGGCAGGAGGCTTGCTGGTGCAACCGAGAACGGACAGAGCGAGATAAAGGCTTAGCGTGAATAGAATTAGGCGTGAGTGCATAACGACCTCCTTGGCTGTTGCCAATGTACCGGATGTCGGCGAGTGGGGGCAACGGGCAACGGGGCTGTAGTGCAGTCCCCTCCAGTTTCGAGAGGGATGCACGATCGTTTACTTTACCGCCGGGGCTCGAGGCCGGGCAAGGTGGGAGTCGGATCGGGAGATTCGTCGAGTTCGGCGTCGCGGGGCGCGGCGGAGTCTTCCAGCGGAGCGGATTTTTTCGGAGCTAGAAACTTTTCTGTGTTGAGAAGCGGCCGGCCGAGGGAGGCGTTGTAGCTGGTCCAGGGACTCTCGAGGCCGCCTTCGCGCTCGAAGGTGGCGCGCATGGCTTCCATCTTGGAGTCGAGGTCATCGAGATAGTGGAGCATCAGGGCTTCAGGAAACATCGGCAACTTAGGCGAGCCGAAATCATACTGGCCGTGATGGCTGATGATGAGGTGCTCAATCATCGTCTTGAGTTCGTCAGGGAAATCGGGCACGAGGGCAAGCTTGGCCTGCAACATTTCCAGCTCGATGATCATGTGTCCTAGAAGCTGGCCCTTGGTGGTGTAGGAGAACGAACGATTGTAGGTAAGTTCGTGAATCTTGCCGATGTCGTGCAGAAATGCGCCGGTGAGGAGAAGATCGCGATTGATTTGGGGATAGTTCGTGCACATCAGATCGCAAGATCGACACAGAGAGACGACGTGATCAAGCAGCCCGCCGATGTAGGCGTGATGCAGCGTCTTGGCCGCGGGAGCGTTGCGGTAGGCGGCGGCGATTTCAGGATCGGCCATGAAGCCCTGTACCAGCGACTTGAGATGGGGATTCCGGAAGGTGGCAACGAAGCCAGCCAGAGTCCGCCACAGTTCGTCGACGTCCTTGGTGGTCTTGGGCAGGTAGTCGGCGAAGTCGACTTCGGTTTCGCCCAGCTTGCGCAGCTTGTGGATGGTGAGCTGGAAACGGTTCTTGTACTTGTTGATGAGGCCTTTGATTTTGAGGAAGTCATCCTGCTCGAAGGCGTCGAGGACCTCTTCGACGTTGTCCCACATCTTGGCCTCGAGCTGGCCGCTGCGGTCGCCGAGGGTGAGAGCGAGGTAGGGCTCGCCGGTCTTCTTGGGCTTGATTTGCTTGCCGACCACAACAAAGTTTGAGGTGATGACCTTGTTCTCGTGGCGCGCGCAATCGCCGATATAGAAATCCTTCATGGGGTTCGGTCCCTGAGTATAAAGTACGCGCCGCGGGCAGGGGTCAGAGGATGCCCAGCTTCTTATGTTTCTTCTTGCCAAGTTTCTTGGCGTCAGATTCCTTGGCGGCGGCGGTTTCGACCGGGATGGTCTGGTTTGGACTGCGCCCGGTGTCAACGTAACCGTCCGCGTATTTGATGTAGGCGTCTTCGCGCAACTTGGTGAGGAAGGCGCGGAGAGCGGGTTGCAGCTTCTGGTAATAGAGCGCGTCCTGAATCTTGGGAAGAGCGTCCTTCAGCGGAGGGATACCAGCCATCTGGTGATCGACAACCTTCAGGATCACATAGCCCTGCTTGGTACGAATCACGTCGGTGACGTCTCCTGCTTTCATGGCAAAAGTCCGGTCCTCGAGTTCCTTCGCAAGCTGGCCGCGTTTGAACATGCCAAGAGCACCGCCATCGGCGGCAGAGGGACCGTCAGAGTTTTTCTTGGCGATGTCCTCGAAAGCGGCGCCCCCACGAATTTGTTTGAGGAGGTCGTTGGCCTTGGCCTCGGCGGCGGCTAGAGCGGCGGTTTCGGCTGCCTGGCGGGCGGCTTCATCAACCATGGGCTGCGCGCTGGGTGCGGCGGCGGGCGGGGCGTTGGGGTCGGGCGCTGCGGCTGGAGGAGTGGGAGCAGGAGCAGGAGTCGCCACGGTCTTCGGGGCAACCAGAATCTCGCTCAGGCGGATGTACTCAGGCTGTTCCATCTCACTTTTGTGCTCGTCGTAGAACTTCTGCTCATCCTCTTTGCTGAGGCTGAGGTGGCTGCCGACTTCTTCGCCAATCACCTTCTGGGTGATGATCCGGTTCCGCTGGGTCTGCTTGAAATCCTCCCAGGAGACGCCCTGCTTGACAGCCTCTTTTTCGAGGTCCTCCATGGTTTCGAGTTTCATTTCCTTGCGCATCTGGTCGAGTTGCTTAATGAGGTCGGTGTCGCCGGTGATGCCGAGATCCTTGCCTTTGTCGAGCAGGAGTTGCTGGTCGATGAGATCGCGGAGAATGTCTTTTTCACGATCGGCGTAGAGCTTGTCGGCGTTGGCGGGATCCTGCTGTTTGACTTCGTCCTTAAGCTGATCCTTGCTGCGCACGAATTCCGAACGGGTGACGATCTGGTTGTTGACGCGGGCAATGATCTCTTCCACGACTTGTCCGGCCGCGAGAACGGGCAGACATGCCAAAGCAGCAAGAACCAGGCAGAGTTTCTTCATAGGATTCATCCAGGCCGCCACGCTTGGGCTGGCGGGCAAAGCGGTAGGCCCGGGCCGAGGGAACATTTTACTCCTTCCGGAGCAAGCCCGCAGCCAAGCCTCATGATTGGACGCCTTGGCGGGCGGGAAAGTTGGCCGGGGGCGATCAGACGGTGCGGATAAGCGCGAGGGCGGTTCGGTCGTCGTGGAGGGGCGATTCGGGAGTGAATTCGCTGACCGTGTTCAGAACGGAGACGCAGAGCGCCCGGGCAGAGCCGGAAGGGGCGGCCTGAAGAACGGGTTTTACGCGGTCTAAGCCGAATTCTTCGCTGGACTTTTCGTGGTGGCCCCCGCACTCGACAACTCCACGAGAAACCAGCAGCAAGGCGGCACCCTTTTCCAGGCCGACGGTGGGAGCATCACAGGTGGCGTGGGAAAAGAGGCCGAGAGGAAGGCCGGTCGAAGAGAGCTCGGCGATTCCCCTACTGTCACGGAGAAGTCCAGGTGTGTGCCCGGCATTGGTGTAGCAGAGCGTACCGAACTTCTCGTGGTAGCAGGCGATAAATGAGGGGCAGGAACGGACGCCGCTGGAGGATTCGATGAGGCCACGATTGATCCGGAGACAGAGCTCGGTCATGGCATCGGACTCGTTGATATCGGAACGCGAGAAGAGTTCGGTGCCGAAGTTGCGGAAAATTTCCTGAGCGGCAATCAGGGTGCTGCGGGTATCCTCGCGGCGGCCGGCGACGTCGAGCAGGCCGAACAGAACACGCTCGGGGCTGACGCGGACGGAGTCGTAGAAGTCTCCGGCAACACGCTTGCCGGCGAAGACGGCTGCGATGTCCGCTCCTTCGATATTGGGAAATACGGTTGGGACGGGCTCGACCGTCGGTGCGGGCTCGGGGGCGCGAGAGTGAAAGAGGGAACGCATGGAAGGCTGGCTCAAGGGCGAAACTAGCACAGGAATGGGCAGTGAGCAAACGGAAGGGGAGCACGTAGGTCTCGGCCAGGGTTGTCGAGCTGCGCTCGACTGACAGCCGAGGGCAGCTGTCCCCACATGGACTGGCTACTCGCCGTACTTGTCGGCGAGATATTTGGCCAAGTCGATCTCGAACTGGCCGTAGTCCGAGTGGATGGTGGCCCGTAGGGCGGCTTCGGTGGAACTGCCCTGGCTGATGCGCTGCAAGATGCGCTGGACATCGCTCATACCATAGGAATCATTGATATAGGAGACAGCGGCCAGCGATTCGGCATAGGCCACGGAGGCCTGAGCACCGGAAAAGGTCTGGAAGCTTCCTTCCAGAGCGTTCAGGGGGATGTTGTGTTGCGCCTTGAAGAGCAGGGAGAGCTGGTGTCCGTCGCCGCCGAGGCTTTTGGGCTCGAGAAACTGGGCGACACCTTCGTGGAGCCAGGGCGGGCAGCGGCCGCCGGAGAGCTGAGTGATGAACGAATGGGCGAGTTCATGTTTCAGAACGCGGGCCAGGTCGGGGGTCATGGAACTGAGACCGCTGACCGGGATGCGAAGCTTGCCGTCGTTGATTGCACCGGCCCAGGTGGGAGCGCGGGTCACATCGAAGAAAGCCTGCTCGGTGTAGAGAGTCACGAGAATGCTGTCGCGGGGCGGGTTGCCGAGGTCGCGCGCGAGATCGTCGTAGTCGGATTCGAGCGCGGCCATGATCTGCGAACGCAAGTTTTCGGAGGTTTGCTTACCCTCGTAGTGCAAGACGAAATGACTGCTTTCGTGTTGAGCGAAGTCGGACTCGACGTTCTCTTCGCGCTGGGCTTTGGCCAGGAACTGCTGCACGGTCGAATCGGGACGCAACTCGAGCGAACGCTTCCAGGAGGCAACGGCTTCTTTGGTGTGGTCTGAGGCAAACTGGGCATAGCCGAGCATGGTGTAGGCGTCGGGCGATTGGGGGGCCGAGCGTACCGCGCGCTGGGCATAGGGCAGCGCGGAGGCCGCGTTTCCTGTGCGAACCAGGAGCGCGGCGTAGTAGATGAGGATGGTCGAATTGTCGGGCTGAAAGCGGAGAGCATTCTCGAAATAAGTTCGGGCCTGGGCGATGTTGCCGTGCTCGAATTCAAATTTCCCGGCGATGAAATCGGCCGTTGCGCTCAATTCGGCGTTGCCTTTGCCTTCCAGTCCGGAGAGAACGTCCGGGTCGATTTTGCCTTCCTTGATGATCTTGCCGACGAGATCGCCCTCATTCGCGAGACTGTCGGCGGGGGTGAAAGTTGGCAAGTCGGCGACCTTCGCAGCTCCCGACGAGGCGTGAGCGGGCATGCCTCCGGCGTCGACGTGATCGACGGAAGACTTCGAAATAGCGTAGGAGTCGTCGCCGATGTCGTATTCGAGGTGGTTGCCGTTTTCGCGGACACGATCGGCCACGATGGTACGGCCATTCTTAAGATGGATAGTGTCACCCGATGCGCCGGCAAGGGCCAGGGCGAGCCATATAAAGAGGATGGTGACACGTAACCGCATTCAGGCGCATTCTAACAACGGAGGACGGGCATACCCACGTGACGAAGGTACTACTCAGAATGCGGGGCTTCGGGATCAAGGCGGCGGCGATCTGGCTTGCTTGTGCGTTGGCGACGGCGTATGCGGTGGACAAGCCAGCGGAGAAGCTCTATCTGCAACTCGGGCAAGTTGGGCTGGATCCGGGGCGCGTGTACAAGGTGAGAGGAGCATCGCTGGACCGATCCGCGGTCCACATCACCTTGGAAGACGGAACGATTGGCTTTACACAGGACGTGATGGGACGGATTACCGGCGCGTTTTTCGAAGGCGACGGCGAAGTGTTGCTCACGCCTCCAAGTGACGTCGAACGAAGATCGATGAGCCTGTTCACGGGGATGGCAATCCTGGAAGAACACTTTGCCACCGCTTATTTTCGCTTCAATGACGACGCCGCAGCAGAGTTGCGACCTGATTTGCGAGCACCGGACAACCGGCAGGAGTTTGTCGAACGCTGGGGCGCGAGCGCGGGGAATCTGGCCCAGTCTGATGCCATGAGGCTGCTGGTAAGCTTCAGCCGGATGCTGCCGGTGAACGGGGGAGCGACTTCAGCAGAGAGCGCGAACCTGCTTGGCCACGCCACCGACCGGTTTCTTCACGCGCGATTGCAGGGAACCAAACTGGGTGTTTTTGATGTTCTCTACGATTCCCTGGCTGCAGAGCAAGTGGAAGCGGGACAAGCGAAGACAGCCGAGAATGGCGTCACCTACTACGATGTCTGGACATCATTTTCAACCGATGCAGGGGGGACCGGGAGAACGAACATCGGCAGTACGTCGGCGCCGGGCAATCCGAGCCCGCGAGAGGACTGGATAGCAGCGCGGCGCTATGTGATCAAGGCGGAAGTGCAGCCTCCCAAACAGATGCATGTCCGAGCCCGCGTGCAGCTGGACGTGAGAGAGGGCGGGACGCGCGCTTTGTTGTTCGAGTTGTCACGATTTCTGCAGATTGAAAGCGTCAAGCTCGACGGTCAGCCGGTGGAGTTCATTCACAATCCGGCGGTGGAAGGGACACAGCTTTCGCGGCGGGGCAATGACATTGTGGCAGTGATTCTGCCCGAGCCGGCCCGAGCGGGACAGGAGATTGACCTCGAATTCGTCTACGGCGGCGAAGTTCTGGCGGAAGCGGGCAGCGGTCTTCTCTACGTGGGAGCGCGCGGAACGTGGTATCCGAACCGAGGGATGGCGATGGCGGACTTCGACCTGGAGTTCGCGTATCCGGAAGGCTGGACGCTGGTGGCCACGGGGAAACCGGCGCCGGTATCGGCCTCGGCAGCATCGGCAAGGACGAAGGGAGAGCAGACTACGCACTGGGTGTCAGAGCGGCCAATCCCGTTAGCAGGATTCAACCTGGGCAAGTACAAAGTGGCTACGGCGCAGGCGGGCAGCGTCACGGTGGAGACCTATGCTACGGCCGGTGTGGAGCGAGACTTCCCGAATGCCCGGATTCAGGTGATTGAACCGAATCCGTCGAATCCGGTTGCACGAGGGGCGCAAGTGATCATGCCGAACCGTCCCTCGCCAGCGCAGAATGAAGGGACCGTCGGGGAAGCGGCGGCACGGGCCATACAGTATTACTCCGACCGATTTGGCCCATATCCTTATAGCCGTTTGGCGTTGACACAGATGCCTGGGCGCGACAGCCAAGGCTGGCCGGGGTTGGTGTTTCTTTCGTCGTATGCGTTCCTCAACGAACAGGAACGCGAGCTGCTCCACTATGAGCCGTACCGAGTTCTGCTGCAGCAAATGATCCCCGCGCACGAGGCGGCGCATCAATGGTGGGGAGATCTGATTACTTGGAATAGCTACCGCGACCAGTGGTTTTCCGAAGGGTTGGCGAATTACTGTGCCCTGATGATATTGCAGGAGAAGAATCCAGCGGCCTTCCGGCAAATCATGGAGAAGTACCGTCGGGACTTGGTTGAGAAGAATAAGGATGGGATGTCTCCCATGGAAGCAGGCCCGGTGACTCTGGGTGTGCGGCTGCTATCGTCAAGGTCTCCGGAAGGGTACGAAGCCATCAGCTATGGGCGGGGCACGTGGCTGTTTCACATGCTGCGGATGATGTTGAACGATGCGGCAGCGCAGGGAGGGGGGCGCAAGGGGCAGAGCGGAGGTGGCCCGGACGAGCCCTTTGTGCGGGCGCTGCGCAGACTCCGGCAACGGTACGAAGGCAAGTCTGTCAGCACGCGCGAATTGATGGACGTGTTCGCAGAAGACCTTCCACCGTCACTGCGTTACGAGGGCAAGAGTTCGCTGGACTGGTTCCTCGACGGGTGGGTGAACGGTACCTCGCTGCCAAAGCTGGAACTAAAAGCAGTGAAGTTCACGCCGAAGGGCTCGGGGTCGGTCGTGAGTGGAATGATTGTGCAGAAGGACGCACCGCAAGATCTGGTGACATCCGTTCCGGTGTATGCGGTGATTGCAGGGAAACAGCCAGTGCTGCTGGGGCGAGTATTTGCGGACGGCGAGGAGTCCTCGTTTCACATATCCGCGCCTGCGGCGACGCGCAAGATTGTGCTTGATCCGAACGGGACGATTTTGACAAGTCCAAAGTAGCGATCGATTGGAGGTGCGGGGGCGCCAGCCCCTGCCGTGCCGAATCGGTTTTCTTTTCAGCGCTCGATTCCCGAAACGGTCAGGATGGGAATGCAGTCGCGCCACCCGAAGATAGCCTCCTCAACCTAAGTGCTGGATTCCTATCAGTTTCTGCTGCGAGGCGGTGAGAGACCATATGGCAACCGAGCTGCACTGTGCATGCACGGGCGATTATCCAAGGAGAGTGTCGTGTACGCACAAATGGGAGAAATGCGAGAAGAGACGACTGGGTGGTGGCACGAGACCGATGAGCAGTCGTCAGTTGGGACTGAGACGATTCTGTTCGTCGAAGACGAAGAGTTTGTGCGGGAAGTGACCTGCGAGGTTTTGCGGTCTGCCGGGTACACGGTCTTGGCTGCGAAGAATGCAGGCGAAGCCCTGCGGATTCACGATCGGAACAGTGGGGCGGTGGGGCTTCTGCTCACGGACATAGTTCTACGCGGAGAGAACGGGCGCGAATTGGCGGGGCGACTGAAGCGGGAGAATCCGGCACTGAAGGTTTTGTTTGTCACCGGATACGCGGAGCAGATGGGACTGAGCGTGGGGGAGCGTGAGCAATGTCTAGCGAAGCCGTTTTCGACTGAAGTGCTGCTGCGGAATGTAAGGCAACTGCTCGATTTCGTCGGAATTCTGGACAGGTAAAGAAGATCTGGTTATGCGCGCTTGCGGTAATGGATCGCTTGCAGAATCTGAGCCGGAATTTGGGAGCAGGGGACCACGCGGCTGAGAAGGCCCAACTCGGCGCAGGCACGGGGCATTCCGTAGACGGTACAACTCGCTTCATCCTGGCCGATGGTAAGGCCGCCCTGGCGATGGATGGCCTTCATCCCTTCTGCGCCATCGGAACCCATTCCCGAGAGGATAATTCCCATGGCGAGATTTCCGAAGGCTTCGGCGACCGATTTCATCATGATGTCTACCGATGGAATGTGGAGACAGTCCTCAGGTTGAGTGTCGAGGCAGAGGATCGCTCGTGAGGTGGAGGGACGCTCCACGGTCAAGTGCATTCCCGCGGGCGCGATGTAAGCCACACCCGGCCGTAGGATTTCGCGGTGAGTGGCTTCGCGCACACTAACCGAGCAGAGAGTATTGAGTCGTTGCGCGAAAGGCGCAGTAAAACCGGGGGGCATGTGCTGCACGATCAATAAGGGTACGGAAAGGTCACGGGGAAGAAGCGGTAGGATCTCCTGAAGAACCTTTGGGCCGCCCGTGGAAGCCCCCACGGCGACGATAGCTGCGGTGGGGGTAAGCACAACCCGGTGTTCTGACGAAGAAGACCGGGGAGGTTTTTTGGCAGGGGCCGCGGATGAACGCGCCTTTCGCGACAGGGCTGCCGCTCGAATTTTGGCAATCAGATCGTTGCGAATGTGAAGGATGTCAAGCGAGGCAGCGGAAAGCCGTTTCGGGACGTAGTCGAAAGCTCCGACGCCGAGTGCGATGAAAGTGGTCTCCGCATCTTCCTCCGTGGTAGCGCTCACCATGATGACGGGACGGGGGAACTGCGTCATGATGAGACGCAGGGTCTCGACTCCATCGAGCCCGGGCATCTGGACATCGAGGGTGACGACGTCCGGGTCAAGGGCAGCGATCTTGCTGAGCGCTTCGGAGCCGCTGCAGGCGGTCCCGGCGACTTCAAACCCGGATTCGGAGGCGATCATGCGAGAGAGAGCTGTGCGCATGAAAGCGCTGTCGTCGACGACGAGCACGCGGGCTTGAGGGCGGTCTGTGACGTTCAGGCTCATGTCCGGTAAATGGCGCGGACGAGTGAGTGCACCTCGTCCAGGTAAGAATCCAGTTCAAAGGTGAGGCGTGCCCAGTCAAAGTCCTTCAATCCCCGGCATTGCTGCGAGAGGACTGCGAAACCGGTTTGTTCCAGCAGGTTGACTTGGCGGTTTTCGACGTAGCCGTAATTGAGCCCGCTCAAGCGGCAGAGCAAGTCGCTAAGTTCCACGAGCGCGACCAATCCTGCGTGGTCCCGGGCCTCTTGGGGGGTATGGTGTGTAGCCACTACCTCTTTGAGGTCGGGAGCAAGTTCCCAGCGGTCAGCCAGCAATCGGCCACTTTCGCAGTGAGTGAATCCTAAGATCGACTGCTCTGCCTCGTGGAGAGGAATTCCCTCGGAGCGTGCGAGCTCGAAGGCTGCGGCGAACTCTTTCGGCAAGATCCAAAGGTTGACGACGATCCCAAGATCGTGAAGAAGGCCGGCGAGGTACGCTTTGCCGGGATCGGGATAGGAGATGTTCCGGGCAAGGTGGCGACACACGAGCGCGCAACCGAGAGCATGCTCCCAGAACGCAACGGCATCGATCTCGCTGGCGCGTGGCATCAAGTTAAGAACTCCGCACGACATCGCTATGTCACTGACCCGTTGAAATCCGAGTCCGACGATGGCACCGTGCAGCGAGTCCACTTTCTGCCAGCGTCCGAAGAGCGGGCTGTTCGCCATTTGCAGACACTGCGCTGCGAGGGATTTGTCCTGCGCGATAATCTCAGTGACCTTTTGTACGTCGAGGTGCTCCAAAGGACGTTCCAGGTAGCGGAGCAGAGGCGCCAACACTGCCGGAATGGTCGGAATGTGGTGCAGTCCTTCAAGTTGTTTGAGGAGAGTCGCTTTGGTGGCAGCCGTTGTCACAGGGCTCTCCTTTCGCCCTTGTGTCCGGGCTCCTTTACATATGCAGTGGCGCCAGGCAAGTGAACGAGCTGGAACTCATCGCTCACTTTGTAGAGCGACTCGGAATGGCCCAGGAATAGATATCCCCCGGGTTGAAGATTGTTGTAGAGGTGCTGGATGACGCGGCGTTTGGAAGCCAGATCGAAATAGATAAGCACGTTGCAGCAGAAGACGACATCGAGGTTCTTCATGAACGTCATTCGAACGTCGTCGGAAAGATTAAGGCGGCTGAAGGTGACGCTACCGCGAGCCACGGTCCGGAGCTGGAGCTGGTCTGCGACCGGGGAGAAATATTTCTGGCGGTAGTACGGGGCGAGATGACGAGTGCTGTGAGCGCCATAGATCGCATTCCTGGCATAAGTCAGGGAGCGCTCATTGAGGTCGGTGGCGAGGATCTCGACGGTCCAGTCCTTGAGACGGCCGCGGGCTTCTTCCAGCATCAGCATGCTGAGTGTGTAAGGCTCTTCGCCAGTCGAGCAGCCGGCGCTCCAGACGCGCAGCCGCCGCTGCGGAAGCTTGGATCTTGCCTGGAGGACTTTGGGAATGACGATCTGGCGCAAGGCATCCAGTTGGGGCTGATTGCGAAAGAAGCAGGTCTCGCCAATCGTGATTTCGTTGAGCAGTGCCACCAGCTCGATTTGGCGCATGGGCTTGATGGTGAGGTATTCGAAGTACTCGCGCAGGGTGTTTACCTCTAGCTCCGTCATGCGCCGACCGCAGCGGTCGAGAAGCAGGTGCAGCTTGTGGTCGGGATGGAAGATGCCGGCTACTTCATAGATGAGATCGCGGATGCGCACGAGATCAGGGTCTGGCGGTCCGTCCAGTGCGCAGGCGGGTTGCCGCGGCGTGCTAAGAGCCTGACGGGAGGCGATTCCCAGCCCGGCCGTTGATCGAAGACTCCTATCCCGGCTTGCGGCGGTCACCTGAGTTTCATCGGCGAGGGCAGGGTGGACTTTAGCGGAACGCCGGAACGACAGGCTTCGCGAAGATTGCGCGGTACACGCGTCAAGGCACTGCAGCCGACGGTTTTGATGGGGCGGTGCTGGTGATCGCGCTGCTACTCACAACGTGCTCGGTGAGGATGACCACATCGACGCGGCGGTTCTGGGCTCGGCCCTGAGGGGTCTCGTTGCTGGCGATGGGGTGATACTCGGCGTATCCGGCTGCGGACAGCCGCTCGGGAGAGAAACGGTAGCGCTGGATAAGAAGACGGACCAGTTCCGTGGAGCGGGCGGTCGAGAGTTCCCAGTTGGATTCCATTTGAGCGGTATGGATGGGAATGTTGTCGGTGTGACCTTCAATGCGCAGCCGGCAGGTACGGACCGAGAGGATGGAGGCGATGCGGTCCAGGGCGGGCATGGCCGAAGACTTCATGCTGGCGGATCCGCTGTCGAAGAAGCCGAACTCGCGCAAGCTGATCACCAGCGCCTCGGTTTCGCGGTGCAACGCGATGGCATGCTGGGCAATTTCGCGGTGCAGGGCCTGCTGGAGTTCTGACTGCAGCGTGGTCAGGTTGGCCTCTTCAGAAGCGGCGGTGAGGGATTCTTCCGGGGGGGAGGAGATGCGACCCAATTCGGTGTTGCGCTTCGCATTCTCAATGACTTGAACGGTGCTGAAAGGCATCGGCTCGTTTGTGTCGATGGGAACCTGGGTGCTGGAGTCAGGAAAGACTCCGAGTTCCTGAAAGGCCACCTGGATGGCCAAAGCCAGCCGTCCCACCTTGCGCTTATCTACCTGCGACGAAGCATAGTTGATGTACACATCGACGACATTTGTGGTCGTATCAAACGTAAGGTTCCAGACGTGCTCGATGATCATGGAGCGCGTAACCCGGCGGCCGGCGTTGCGCATTAGATATTCCAGCAGGGAGAACTCTTTCGTGGTCAACTCGATCCTGCGGCCAGCCCGTTCGACGCGGTGTTCCACCCGGTCGAGCTTAAGGTCTGCGACCGTCAGTACCGACTCTGACGGCAGGTGACTGCGCCGCAGCAGTGCCCGTATTCGGGCGGAGAGTTCGCTGAAGGAAAACGGCTTGGCCAAGTAGTCGTCCGCGCCCGTGTCGAGGCACTGGACCCGGTCTTCGACCCGCGTGCGTTGGGTCAGCACCAGAACGGGTAGACTGGGTTTCTTCAGCCGCAAGTGGCGCAGTACGCTGACTCCGTCCAACTTCGGAAGGTTCAGGTCGAGAATTACAACGTCGTACTCGCACTCGCTTGCGGCGGCGCGAGCCTGTTCACCGTCTGAAAAGATATCCACAGAATAGTGCTCGCCTTCGAGACCCTGGCGCACGAATCTGGCTAATGCTTCGTCATCTTCCGCGATAAGAATTCGCATAAGTAAACCGTCCTTAATCCAACCTCACAGTCTAGTTAGAAACCCCTCAACTGCAGCCAAAACCACGCCACACAAAGGTCTGTAGGTGCAGAAATGGTCCTCGGTTTCAAATAAGGAGATTCTGAGTGGGGTCTGCCCCTTGGGCAATCTCTTCCGGTCGAACCTCCGTGGCCAATTCCTTGCTTCTTGGCGACCAGAGATAATTTCGGGAGGGATTTTCCGGCTGGAGCAATGACTTGCGGGTATGGAGCAACAGAACGGTGAAGTCTCTGATAGTGCCAGGCGGACTCCTGCTTCTAGGCATCATGGTACTTGTGTCCTCCGGTTGGCTGACGCTGGCCTTGCCGGCTCTGAGCTTTCTCTACTACTGCGCGCTAATCGGAGGAATGCTGCTGGCATGGCGATTTCACTCCAGCCGCACCTTCTTCGCTTTGTTGGTACTGTTTTTGGCCCAGCAGGCGGTTGCGCTCTTTAGTACCGGGAACGCTTCAGGCGGCACATCCGAGTGGACGGCGCTGTGGGCTGCGGTCCTGCTGGTGCCGCTCGACTTCATTTTGATTGCCCTGATGCAGGAGCGCGGTTTCACTGTGTCCAGTACAGCGCCCATTGGTCTGTTTTTCTTCGTGCAGTGTGTGGTTGTGGCCGTGCTCTGCCGCGCCGCTGAGGAGTTGCCCCCTCTCCCTGCCCCAGCGCATCACGTTGCGACGGCGTTTTCCTTGCCCGGCTACGCGTTCCTTACGTTTGCTGCTGCGGGCGTCTTTTTGCTGGTGCGGTACCTCTTCACCCGTAAACCCATCGACAGCGCGTTGCTGTGGTCGCTTGCAGCGTATTTCCTGTGCCTTCGCTTCATCGGGTCCGTTCGCATTTCGACCGTGTACTCTTCTACTGCGGCGTGCATCCTCGCAGTTTCGATCATCGAGAATTCTTATCTTCTTGCGTACCACGACGAACTTACGACGCTTCCGTCGCGCCGTGCCTTCAACGATGCGTTGTTGCGGCTGCAGGAACCCTATTCGATAGCGATGGTCGACATCGATCACTTCAAGCGGTTTAACGACACCTATGGTCATGACACCGGCGACCAAGTCTTGCGGTTGGTGGCCGCCAGCTTGGCCCGGGTGACCGGTGGAGGCCAGGCTTACCGTTGCGGCGGAGAGGAGTTTGCGATTCTCTTTTCGGGAAAGACGACCTCTGAAGTCGTGGATCATCTGGAGCAGTTGCGCGTGACAATCGAGGCGTCGGAATTCCGCATGCGAAGTGGTGACCGGCGTCAAGTGCCGCGCGGACCGGACCGGCGAAACCAGCGAACTCGCAGCCGTACGCGGAAGGGGGATGCGATTCGACAACTCGCGAAGGAAAAGCCCCAGGCGCGGCTTTCAGTGACCGTAAGCATGGGGGTCGCGACTTCTACAAAAGAAAAGCCTCACGTCGATCTTGTTCTGCAAGCAGCCGACAAGGCGCTGTACCGCGCCAAGGCCAACGGTCGGAATCGCGTCGAGACGGCATCCGCTAGCCGACGGAGACGATTGACGGCTGCGGGAATTGCCTAAGGGCGTCAGCGGTTCAACGCGAATCGAATCAGAACTGCAGAGCGGAGAAAGAAGACAAACAACCCGCGCAAACGTGCGGCCCGGACCGTCAATCTTAGGACGGGAAGCAATGACAGCCCGGACCCGTACGTTTTCGCAAGCACCGCAGGCCGTGCGGTCAGCCCGCGGCAGTGGGTGGGAGTGGGTGCTTCCGGCCGGTGCCCGCACAGATTGGGCATTTCAACCGGATAAATGCGACGCCTTCGGACTTACCGTTCAAGTCCACGGGCTTCGCGACATATCCAGTGCCGCCGCAGTTCGGGCAGTCGTCCGGACTCAAACCTCTCCCCCTCAGTGTTGAACGCATTCTGCCCGACTTGAGCGAAAAATGAGCGGCAGACTGTTTTGCGTTACGAAACACGAACAAAGTTCGAAGAATACCGGACCTGTTTTTGCTATGAGCTGAAGGTGAGTTCGAGGCGGTGACCTGGGGGAAGGGTGATGCCCTTAGCGGAGGGCGTTGATTTCCCGTGCTTGTTCTTCACACCATCATTCGTCATAACGGGAAAGGCAACATGCGCAATGTGTGGCAATCGCGCAGAACCGGCGATGGCTGGAGCGCGCCCACCTCATTTGCTGGAGACAACCTACGGAGTCTACGATTTCATGCCGACGGCTAGCGCGAACTACTATGTCGGCAGCGATTCCAGCCCAGAGGACGTTAACAACGGCAGCACATACGTATTCAGTCTGTTGACATTTTCCAATAGCGCCGGATGAGTCCTACATGATCATCAGCACCAATGAAACCAAGACCTTCGAGTCTGAACTTTACATCTCCTTTCGTAAGGCCGATTCGACATGGATGGTCCCCCCTAAGCCTCGGGCCGCTGATCAATAACGGCTTGGCCCATCGCTGGGGACAGTACCCGCAATCGGCTTCCAAAATCAAACCTGCGCCGGTTTGAGCCGTGGCGCCAGCGCCTGTACGAAACACAACGCGACCAGATACGCCGATCCAGCCAGCAGGAACACCGCGACGTAGGAACCGGTACTCTGCAGAATGTAGCCCACGGCTTTTGCGACCAGCATTCCGCCGATTGCTCCGACCGTACTGGCGAAGCCCACAACCGATCCGACTCCGCTGCGGGGGAACATATCGGAGGCCAGCGTGTACAGATTGGCGGACCAGCCCTGATGTGCGCCCGCGGCTAGTGCGATCAGGAAAATGGCAAGCCACGCGTTTCCGGTTCGTGCTGCGATCATGATGGGCGTCACCGCCAATGCACAAACCAGCAGGGCGGTCTTGCGGCTGGCGTTTAGTGTCCACCCGCGTTTCAGGAGCGAAGACGAGAGCCATCCTCCGCTGATGCTTCCGACGCTGGCTCCGCTGTAGATGACGAAGAGTGGTAACCGCATGCCGGCAAGGTTCAACCCGAGATTGCGGCTTAGGAAATCCGGCATCCAGAACAAGTAGACCCACCAGATCGGGTCGGTGAAGAACTTGCCCAAGGCGATCGCCCACGTCTGGCGAAGTGTGACCAGAGTTCGCCAGGGAATTGTTGTCTCGTGAGTTGTTTCTCCACCGTGGGGATCGCTCTGGATGTAGGCCAGCTCTGCGGCCGAGACCTGGGTATCTTCTTCTGGGCGGTGATAGAGCGATGCCCAACACAAGATCCAGACGAATCCCAGGGCGCCGGTGGCGATGAATGCCATGCGCCATCCAAAACGATAGGTAATCCAGGGCACGACCAGAGGCGTCACCATCGCACCGATGTTCGTACCGGAATTGAATATGCCGGTTGCGAGCGCGCGCTCCCGTTTGGGAAACCACTCCGCCACTGCTTTCACGGATGCCGGGAAGCTTCCTGATTCGCCAAGCCCCAGGCTGAAGCGTGCCGCGGCGAATTGGAATACAGAACCCGCAGCGGCATGAGCCATAGCGGCTATGCTCCACAAGAAAACAGCGATGGAGAAGCCCTTGCGCGTTCCGAGCCGGTCGATCAGCTTTCCGACGAACAGCAAACCAGCCCCGTAGGCGAACTGGAAGGCGAGCACGATGTCGCTGTATCCGATGTCGGTCCAACCGAACTGGACTTGCAGGATAGGCTTCAACAGCGCGATCACCTGCCGGTCCATGTAGTTCACCGTAGCGGCGAAGAGCAGCAAGGCACAGATCAACCACCGCCGGCGACCGAAGGGACTCGCGAGCGGAGCCGGAATGCTTTCGTCGGAGGAGCCTGGTATGGAGTATGGGTTCAATGGACTATGCGCACAGGTGACGCTCATCACTACACATGGCGCGAGGCATCTCCGTCAACTGATATGATTCATGGCTTGCATCGTACGAGTGCGTGCCCATGAAGGGTTTCCTCACCGAAGATTTCTTTCTCACGAACGAGCGCGCGGGGCGCCTTTACCATGAGTTCGCCGTCCCACAGCCGATCCTCGACTACCACTGTCATCTTTCCCCCAGGGACATCGCTGAGAATCGACGGTTCGCGAATCTCTTCGAGATATGGCTGGAGGGGGACCACTATAAATGGCGGGCGATGCGCGCGAATGGTATCGCAGAGAAGTACTGCACCGGCGACGCCCCTCCGTACGAGAAGTTCCTCGCGTGGGCTCGCACCGTTCCCTTTACGCTGCGCAATCCACTCTACCATTGGACGCACCTGGAGTTGCGACGGTATTTCGGAATTGCTGAGTTGCTGGATGAGACATCCGCGCCTGCCATTTGGGAGCGCGCGAACGCCGTGCTGGCGGATGGGCTGACCGCACACGCCATTCTTCAGAAGTTCCGAGTCGAAGTTGTCTGCACGACGGACGATCCCACCGACGACCTCCGTCATCATCAGGAAGTCGCAAAATCACATCTGCCGACGCGTGTGTTTCCAGCCTTCCGTCCGGACAAAGCACTTGCCATCGGCAAAGCGGAGTTTGCGCCGTGGATCGATAAGATGTCACAGGCTGCGAATGTCGACGTGCGAAATCTGAGCAGTTTTCTCCAGGCGCTGCAGCAGCGGCATGTTTACTTTCATTCCTTGGGCTGCCGTCTCTCCGACCATGGGTTGGATCATTGTTATGCGACGCCATGCTCGGAGCGCGTGGCTGCGGCTATTTTCTCGAAAGCTCACGCAGGGCAACCCATCACCGAGGACGAGAGGACCCAGTTTGCATCCTTCATGATGCTTTTCTTCGGACGGCTGGATGCCGAAAAAGGCTGGACCAAGCAGTTGCACCTTGGCGCTGAACGGAACGTGAACACGGTCGCCCACCGCACGCTTGGAGCTGATTCCGGGTTCGACGCTGTCGGTGATCTTCCTCAAGGCAGGCAGCTCATCGCGTACCTCGACTTGCTCTCCCAGGAGAATGCCCTGCCACGCATGATCGTGTACAACGTGAATCCGGCCGACACATTTCAGTTCGCGACAGTGATCGGGTCTTTCCAAGATGGAGAGACAGCGGGAAAAGTCCAGTACGGAAGCGCCTGGTGGTTTCTGGATCAGAAGCAGGGGATCACGGCGCAAATCGAAGCTCTATCGAATACGGGTCTGCTGTCGCGTTTCATCGGCATGGTGACAGACTCGCGTTCGTTCATGTCTTACCCGCGGCACGAGTATTTCCGACGCATTCTTTGTGACATCATCGGGCAAGACGTCATGCGCGGGGAATTGCCAGATGACGACGCGCTCCTCGGAAGACTCATTCAAGACGTCTGTTACAGGAATGCTAAGCAGTATCTGCAATTGCCGGGCGCACCTAGTCCGTAGGGCGCTCGTCGCCCAGATCCCTTGAGAAACGGACCGCGTAGTCAGCTCCACAATAAGGTAGTAACGGAATCCGCCGCCAACGCCAGCTCGGCCGTCTTGTTGGCCTGCTTCAGGATTGCCGTTCTTGCTGGTCCGGAGTTGGTCACTACGAGTACTTTCTGCCCATCCGGATTTTCGAAGCCAACATGGTCCACGCCTGCCAGTTTGCTGCTGGTTTCAAACCTTCGAGCCCCTCGCCGGACGACGCGCGAAAAATGGGCAATCGCCCAATACTGACCACTGCGTGTGATCTCCTTCGTTTGCGAATGGATCGTGACCATCCCGCCGCAGGGGAACGGTCCGATGTTCGGACGACCCTTTTCGTCGAGAGCGAGATTCCATCCCGTGATCGACTGGCTCCAGTTGCGGATCGCCGCCGTGAAAGTCTGGGACCAATTCGTCCAGTCCGTCGCATAGTCGGAGGCAGTATAGTCTGGACCGCCTTCCGTCCAATACATCTGTGCATCCGGATGCGCCTCGTGTACTTTACTCATCATCTCTGGTGTGCCCACGTACCCATGAAAGGCGATGGCGTTGCAGTATTTGCGTAGCTCCTGGTCGTCGAGTTCACAAATGGCCCGGCCCCAAAGGTTGTAGTTATGGTCGAGAATCCAGATCTTCGTGGGCAGTCCACTTTGGCGAAGGAGCGGGCCGAGGTGCTTGCTGACGAACTGGATTTCATATTCCTGCGGCCACAGACAGGCGGGCATCCTGCCATCCTGATCAGTATCCACTTCGTTCTGTACAGAGACCGCCTGCACCGGTACTCCCTCCGCGTCGTAGGCCTGCAGGAACTTCAGGAAATATTGCGCGTACGGAGCGAAGTAGCGTTGGCGCATCGAACCGCCCAGCATCGATCCTCCCGCCTTCATCCATCCCGGAGGACTCCACGGCGACGAGAACAAGAACAAGTCCGGGTTTGCCTTCCGCGCCAGACGCAGCATTGGAAGAACATAGGCTTGATCGTGCGCGATCGAGAATCGCTTCATGTCAGGATCGGGTTCGCCTTCGTCATAGCTGAAGACTTCGGTGGAATAATCGCTGGATCCAATACAGGTGCGGCAAACGTTGATCCCCATCTCCGACGGATGGAAGAGTTCATGGAACAACTTCTCGCGGGCCGGCGCGGGGAGTTGGTTGAACATGTAGCAAGCGGCGTCGGTGAATGCGGCGCCGAAGCCGAGCATTTCCTGGAACTTCTTGCCAGGGTCGAGTGAAACTGCGTTCTCTCCGGCCGCCCCGCCCGCCCGCCACGCCAGAGACGGGGCGGACGCGTAGCGAAGGTTTCCACTGGTCACTCGAACCTCAATGTCGCCCGTGGGCGGTGTGGCCCCGGTGCTAGTGAGGGCGGACGCGAGTTTCGCCGTCGTGGTGGCGGTCAGTCCAGCCGCGGACAATCTCAAGAATGTTCGTCTCGTCTGTTCGTTCGACACGGAGTTCTCCTGGCGGAAATGGATTCGCTGTGAGTATAGTGCGAAGTGCGGTGACTTTCGAGGGAACAACGATGAAGTTGAATCCGCAGAGATTGTTTCTCTTTCCGATGATTCTGCTGCTTTGTGCTTACGCCGAGGCACAGACAAGCGCTGCCGCTCCCATCGCTCCGGGACGGACTCTGGTCTGGAGCGACGAGTTCAACGGCGCCAGAGGTTCCGCCGTCGACGCGTCGAAATGGGTTTCTGAAACTGGCGGCGATGGCTGGGGCAACGACGAACTGGAGTACTACACAAGCCGTCCCCAGAATCTCTACCAACAGGATGGCAACCTGGTTATCAAGGTGCTGCAGGAAAAATACACCGGCACCGACGGCGTCACCAGAAACTACACATCCGCACGCTTGAAAACCCTCGGCAAGTTCGCGCAGGCGTACGGCCGCTTCGAAGCGCGCATCAAGATTCCTCGAGGACAAGGAATCTGGCCAGCCTTCTGGATGTTGGGCGAGGATATCGACAAAGCAGGTTGGCCCACTTGCGGCGAGATCGACATCATGGAGAACATTGGCAAAGAGCCCGCGCTGGCTCACGGAACGATTCACGGTCCAGGATACTCCGGCGCGAACGGAATTGGATCTCCCTATTCTCTTCCGAACAACCAACCGATTGCGGATGATTTTCACGTTTTCGCCGTGGAGTGGGAGCCAACCGCGATCCGCTTCTATGTCGACAAGGATCTGTATACGACCCGCGTTCCCGCCGACTTGCCAAAGGGAACGAAGTGGGTCTACGACCACCCGTTCTTCCTCCTGCTCAACGTAGCCGTCGGTGGAGGCTGGCCAGGAAGCAAGGATGCTTCGTCGGTTTTTCCGCAGGAGATGCTGGTCGACTACGTCCGGGTCTATCGCGGCTCGACTCCGCCAGCAGCTGGCCAAGGACAACGCTGACAGTCATCGCACCAGATCTAAAGGGTGCGGAATCGCTCTTTCACCTCGCGCACGAAATCCACAAAGTGCGGTTGGGTGATGATTTGCGGATGCCAGCAGAGGTCGCGCTCAACCAGGTCGTAGGTCTCGACGATGTGCGAACCGGGCAACGGATTGCCCTTTGCGTCGTGATCTCGGCCCATCAGCCAGATATGGTCGGCGACGGCCGAGGCGGCGGTAATGTCGTGCGTGACCACGATGATGGTGTTGAGTTCATCCATGTTGGCGACCTTCTGGATCAACTCGCTGGTCTTTTCCAGCATGAGCAGGTCGAGGCCGCTGAAGGGTTCGTCCATCAGCAGGAAATGGTCGGAGCAGAGGATTTGCTGGATGATGGCGCAGCGCTGTCGCTGTCCTCCGGAGAGTTGCACCGGGTAGAGGCGCGCTTTGTCGACCAGGTCGAAGTCGGTCAGATACTGGATGACTTTGTCGCGCGCGGTCTTGTTGTCTTTTTCTTTCTGGTTGGCCGCCAGCAATAAGTTCGACATCACGGTGCGATGCTCGAACAAGGGATAGTCTTGCGCGACGACTCCGACCTCGCCGGGCTGCACAGGGCGGTCAAGACCGTTGATGGTGACGCGTCCGGATGTGGGCTTGTTCAGTCCAGCAATGATGCGGAACAGTTGCGTCTTGCCGATGCCGCTGGGGCCGAGAAATCCGACGACCTGGCCCTGAACGTGATCGGTACAGATAATGTCTCTGATTTCCGCGCTAACGTGTTTGAGGATGGGACGGCCGTCATACTCGAGCGAGACGTCCTCAACCTTCAGCAGCGTTTTTCCGTAGGTGTACGTGGGCATGATGTCGTCTTACCTGCGCTCCAGAGTCAGATCCGCGTACGGACAGAAAACCTCGCGCAGCAGGCCGATCCCGTAATCCTGCGCCAAACCGAGCACCAGGATGGTCAACTGAATGGCAAACACGGCACTCAGGTGGAAGTGCTTGTTCTGATTGAGAAGCATCGCACCCACCCCGCCTTCGGAGCGCGAAATGCCTTCGACCATGGTCAGCATCATCCAGCCCATGGCGGCATTCTGGCGCAGTACCTCAAAAGCCCTATCGGCCTGGCCGAGTATGACCACCTCGTAGACGACGCGCCATTCGCCCATGCGCAGCGTGCGGGCCAAGTCGAACTTCTCCTTCGGAATGCTGGACACCACCTCGGCCATTCCGGTGACGAAAAACACCGAAACCGAGAAGACCAGCAGAAATAACTTGAGCTCATGGCCGGTGTTCGCCATCAGGGTGAAGAAAAACGTCAGCCCCACCATGGAGAGAAATCGCAGCTTGCTGAGCAGGGTGACGATCGGACGAAAAAATGGGATGACCGTGAGGTAGGCCATCAGCAGCGAGAGCAAGGTCGCCAGTGCGATCGCCTGCAGATTCAGGTAAAAGCTGGTGATGAGCTCGCCGCCCAGCCCTGCCATCCACATTTCGCCCAGCGCATGGAAGACTTCCTTCGGCTTGGGCAGGAAGACTGTGGGCGAAAAAACCCAGATGAAAAACAGCATCAGCAGCTGAACTCCAACCAGCCACCGAACCGTTTGCTTGGAGATCACCCGATTGGGTGACCAAACCTCAATCGCCTGATGCATCTGGGAATTTGTCTTTCTGTGCGGATACGGGTCGGATCAATGAGATCCGACCCGGTTCCCGTGTGAAGTTAGCTGCCGAGCAGCGTGATTTCTACGCGGCGGTTGGCAGCCTTTCCGGCAGCCGTTTCATTGGTCGCCACCGGATTCTGTGAGCCGTGTCCCGCAATCTTGAACCGGCTGTCCGGGAAATTGCGCGGTGCATGTTTCTGCAGCCAATCCTTCACTGCGGCAGCGCGGGCGTCCGAGAGCGCCTGATTCACTCCCTCACTGCCGGTGTTGTCGGTGTAGCCGTCAACCTGAATGAACAGGCCCGTGATGGCAAGGGAGTCCTTCAGTTCCGACATCGTCCGCACGCCTTCGGTAGTAAACGTTGCCTTGCCGGTGTCGAAGTTGATGGAATAAGAACGTTTCGAAACCACCGGTCCCGTTTGGTTGGCGGCGTACTGCGGTGCCTCGCCCTCGGCACCACCGCTGCTCATGCGCGCCTGCGCCCCAGTGATGAAAGACTTGTCCTCGATGTCTTTCACGTCGGGGATCGGCGTGTCTTTGAACAGCGCGGGATACTGCTGAGTCGCTATCTTGGCGAACACCGTGTAGGTCGAGCGGAAGTTGTCGTTGGAGCCGGGTTCGAGGCCGAACAGAATCAGGTTGTCCGCGAGGTTGTTGACGGTCGATCCGCCGAGATCAACTTTCAAGTTTTGCGCGTCGGACTCGGTCACGCCTTTGTAGTACTTGTACCAGTAGGCTTCATCCTGATCGTTGTAGACCTTGGCGCTGATAGCCGAAGCCTTATGCAGCACCTGATCGAAGGCCTTGACCTGATCGCCAGCTTCGAAGGTGGCTGCGAGCATGCCTTCAATCTCGGCGCGATTGCGTTCGAAGAAAGTCTTGGGACCGAGAATCACGGCCGGCATCTGCGAGCGATATTGCTTGGAGCTGACCACTTTGATCAGGCCGCCCTTACCTTTTGCGATGGTGACGTCGCCGGGAGTCCAGGTCACGACCGCATTCACACAGACGTGCTTGGTCTCTCCCGTTAGGTGACCGTCTTTCACCACTTTGCGATCGTCGCACTTGCCGGCAACGTAGTCGGCGGCAGCCACGTTGTAATCGGAAGCGTTCAGCCAGTTGACCGCGTCCGGATCCCACGTCTTCTCGTCAGGATTATTCTTGATGCCGTTGTCGCCCTCCCACTTCTGAGCGATGTTCCAGTCGCCGTCACGCAGTACGCCGTCGACCAACAAACCCTTCGCTGCCTGCGGATTGCTCTTTACCTCGGGCGGCGCCATGAGCGAGTCCTCGCCGCGGCTGTAGCCAGTGGCACCAATGACCTTTGCCTGGAATTCGTTCCCGAGTTTCTTCAACTGCGGGTTAATGGCTGCGAGGAACTGTCCCGAGCCGTCTCCCATGATGATGACGAAATTGGCGCCGTTGGAACACTGCGCCGAACCGCTGGAGATCTCACGGGCGCACGCGATCAGGTCTTCCTGCATTTTGCCGGTGTCATCCTGACGAATGAGCGCCAGGTTGACGCCGTGCTTCTCCATGAGCGAGCCCTTGGTCGTGGACGCGCCGCCGTTGGCGTAAATCAAATTGATCTGCGCATTCCATTCCCAGATTTCCCCACGAATCAAAGTTGCCGGCACGCTTGCGGCGGTCGCGGCCGGAAGGGCGACCGGTTCCACGTTCTGCACCAGCGCCTCTTTCACGTCCGGAAGCGCCGCTTTTTCGGGGACCAGCGCTTTCATGACGCCGGGAGTGGGAATCCAGCCAAGTTCCGCGGCCTTGCGAAGTCCAAACACGAAGGCCACTACCAGCAAAATAATAAGGATGATCTTTGGGCCAGTCTTTAGATGTGCCATGCCTTGCGTTTCCTCCCCGATGCAACTCTTGTTTTTAAATCTGATTACTTAAACATGTCGCCGTAATCGCCCGCACTCTTCGCAGCCGGTGGAGCGTCGGCGGTCTTTCCGGCCGGAACCGGGACCGGCGCCGCGGTCGCTCCCGGCAGCAGGAATGCCGTGTCGGTCGCGCCCGACGTAAGCAGCTTCTGCTCGTAGGCATCGAGTTTTTCGAGCGCCTCGGTCTCGACCGCGCCGTTTTCCAGGTCGATCGTGTCCATGAAGTTCTGCGCCAGGCGCTGGAAATCTTCCATTTCGCCGAGTTTGCGTCCGGCCTCTTCGGCGAGGTGCTCCATGGTCTGGTTGTAGAGTTCTTTTTCGTCGCCCGTGCCCTTGATGACAGCCAGTGCCGTCCGGTACGCGCGATAGGCGGCGTTAATCGTCTTGTACTCGATTTCAGCCTGCTTGACTTCGTTGTCGGTGTCTTCGATGTAGAAGTCGATGTGGACCGCCCACTTGCTGAGCAGGTCGTAGATGTTTTGCAGCTTGCTAAGCAGTTGCTGATAGCTGAGATTCGATTTCTGCAGGCGCCCGGCCTGATTGGCCTTGGCTTTCATTTGCAGCGCCATGCGGAGCTGTTCGTTCTGGTCCGCGGTGCTGGTGGCGAGTTTCTTGGCGTGGGCCGCCAGGCGCATGTTTTCATTGGCCATGGCCTGGTTCTTGTCGATGACGTTCTTTAGATACTGAATCTGCCCGCTGACGTTCGAGATCTGCTGCGACATCACGTCGCGGCGCTTTCGCATCTGCGACAAGTGATCTTTCAGGATGCCGATAGGATCGATGTTGATGATCATTCCGGTGATCCATCGCATGAGCAGGCGGAAGACGAGATGAGTGCGGCTGCTGAAAACGACGAACAGCACCGCCGCTATCATCCCCGCCAGGTAAATCATGTGCAGCGTGTCGGCGAGCATGGAGACGATGAAGGGTACGATCTGGGCCCAGCCATACACCGCCGCGGCCGCCGCCAACGCAATGAATATCATTCCGGTCTTGCCCTCCGGGCGCGACCAGAAAGACTTCAATTCATCGCCGAGACTAGTAGGAGTGGAAGGCGTTATGCTCATGGTTCCTCATCCTTGGAGAAGGCTGACGTATTTGGCCTTCTCCTGATCGATCTCAAGGGCGCGTCGCTGGGCTGCGATGGTGAACTGCGATTCGGCGCGCTGAATCTTGCCCTGCGCTCCTACCAGTTCGGTCGTGACTTCTGACAGTCGCTGTTGGAGCTGTGCAATCTCTTTCTGCTTTTGCGCGATCGCGTCGGTGACTTCTTGCACCTTCTGCTGGCGATCGGCAATTTCTCTCTGCTTGGTGGCTGCCGCCGAAGCGGCGAAAGATTCCTGCTCGTTCTGCAGTGCGACTTTCAGGCCGTCGAATGTGGCGAGAATCTTTTCCTGAGAGAGCCCTTCCTGTGCCTTGGCTTGAACGACCGCCGTCTTAAATCGCGTGCGCTCGTCGAGCGAAGGAATCGCGGAGAGTGGGTCCAGATACTTGTGAATCGTGGCTGCAACCTGAGTCCCATTAAAATTTGTTTTCGCCAGAATTCTCTGGTAAACGTGCTCGGTCTCTTCACTCATCGGCTGGCCACTCATCGTCTGATAAGCGGCGCTGTCCGTTGAAACCGCAACTGGCACGGAGGCCGTGGGTGTTGCTTCCGCGTGGGGTTGGGGATGCGGCTGTGCCTGACCTTCCGGCTTGGGGTCATCGTCCTCGATGATCGCGTGCTTGATGCCGTCGATGAACTTGTTGCTCATAGTTCACTCCACTAGTCTTCTGCTACGTACACTTCCGCGAGAGAGTTCCCGAGTGACACGGCTACTATTCTTTTTGTCCGTATGTTACTGAAAATGATCGCCTCGGCATAGCGTCGCGTGGGAAGGGTGCCCGCTCAATTAATGACTACCCATTCCGCTGGTGGAAGATCCCTTGCGACGGGTAACCAAGGATGCTATGTCGTGTCGCGAGTGATGTCAACGGCAGGATTGGTGCGGGATATTGCAGTTCGCAAAGTGGTTTTGCTGGATCCGGCGGCGCCGGCTACGGGCTTTGCTTCGGGCTATAGGGCCGGAGCGAGCGCGCGATTAAAGACAGTCCGCCCACCAGCAGAATCAGCATCACCATCGTATTGAAAAGACTCGTCGGCTGAAAGTAAATGTGCATGTTGGCGATGATGCCCGCGAAGATAAACAGCGCCCCGGCAACGGTCAATAGCCATCCGATCACGCTCTTGCCGTTCCAGAACAGAATCGCTACGCCGAATAGCATGGGCAAAAGTGTGATTCCGAAGCTGCTGCCTCCCCAAAAACTCCAGTAGGAGCCCACCACACTCACCTGATGAGTAATGAGGAAGCCCCCGACACAAGCCATGGCAAAACCGAGCAGGAACTGGCCAATCCCGCCTGGAGTTCCACCTGCGTCGCTGACAGAACGGTTGTCCATGAGCGGAAGGATAGCACTTCAAGCTGGACTGCGAAACGGGTGAGGCTGTCGCGGCGTCTTCTGTCTCAATCGGGCCTCAAGCTGTTCTCCCGGAACTAGTCCTGCAGTATCCACTCGGGTGTCCGTTCAACGAATTGAAAAGCGTAGCGCTGCCAGGGGGTATCCGGAGCTTCTCTGCGCACGACGCGCGCGCGCCCCACGTAGCGATCGTGACTTGCGCCCGAGAGAAGGACATCGAAGGAAGAATCAGGGGATAGGGCCAGAGCCAGAGTACATAGGAATCCCCCCGCGCTCACATTCTCCGTCGTGGTGAGCTGTTCAAACGACCGTTTGGATTCATCGGCACCCTTCAGTTTCAAGATCAGCTTCATTCGGACTCGTACATGCTTTCGACGCTCGGACGGCCTAATCTGTAATTCTGCCGCGAGTCGGCTCTTGAGTTTCACAAAGTCGATAGGCTTCTCGAAAAAGTCTGCGGCTCCCAAGTTGCTCATGTAGTCGCGATACTTTGCCGCCGACTCACCGGTGACCACGAAAATTGGGATTCGTGTGGTGTAGCTCAGATTATGGAAGCTCTGGCACAACTCGAAGCCGGAGCAGTCCGGCATCATCAGATCAAGCAAGATGGCGCGAGGTTTGTGTTGCAGAGCAAGTCCCAGAGCTTGTACGGGATTTCCCGTGTCGATTGTCTCGTAAGTGTCAGACAACCGCATCTTCATGAGACCGCGCATGGCATCATCATCGTCGACAATTAAAATCTTATCCATTTGCTCCTCCCGAGACTCCAGATCGTCGCTTGATAATCACTTCAGTTGCGCTCCAGCCAGAGCGACGCTTCCATCGAGCGCTTCCCGTACCTTGCGGGCCAACGCTTGCCGCGTAAAAGGTTTGGGCAAGAAGAAACTTCCCTCGGCCAGAACCCCGTGTTCGCCCACAGTTTGGCCTGTGTATCCGGACATATAAACCACTCGAGTCCCCGTTCGCTGTTTTACCAGTTGATCAGCGAGTGCTCGTCCGCTCATGCCGGGCATTACGACGTCAGTCAGGAGAAGATGGATCTTGTGCTTGTGCTCCCGGCTTATCTTCAGAGCCTCGGCTCCACTCTCGGCTTCAAGCACCTCATATCCACAAAGCTCCAGGAGATGCCGGCTAAGCTTGCGAAGAGCTAGCTCATCCTCCGCCAAGAGCACAGTTTCTGTTCCGTGCAAAGAGTCAGGCAATTCTGCGGGTTGTTTCTGTGGGTCAAGGGCATCTTCAACCCTCGGAAGATAGATCTTGAAAGTGGCACCGGCTCCCGGTTCACTGACGATCTCGATGTAGCCTCCGCTCTGCTTGACCACGCCGTAAACCGTGGATAAACCGAGCCCCGTACCTTTTCCCTTTTCTTTAGTTGTAAAGAACGGCTCGAAGACACGCGCGCGCGTAGCTGCATCCATGCCGATTCCATTGTCTGTTACGGTGAGCAGGACATAGTCTCCAACCGATACCGGATAGGGATAGCGGCGAACGAAATCCTGGTCCATGTGGAAGTTGCATGTCGTAAGTCCCAGCTCACCACCGTTCGGCATGGCGTCGCGCGCGTTGACCGCGAGGTTCATGATGACTTGCTCGATCTGTCCCTGGTCGGCTTTGATGTGCACGAGCGCTGGATCGAGATCAGTCTTAAGCTGGATGTCTTCGCTGATGATGCGTTTGAGCATCTTCTCCATGTCTTTGACGACCAGATTCAAGTCCAGGACTTTGGGATCCATCACCTGCTGCCTGCTGAATGCCAACAGTTGCCGCGTCAACGAAGCGGCGCGATGCCCTGCCTTCAACATTTCATCCACACAACTGCGCAGCGGACTGTCCCCGGGCGTGCCTTCTTGAACAAGTTCGCCATAGCCAATGATGACGCCGAGCAGGTTGTTGAAATCGTGGGCTACCCCTCCCGAAAGCCGGCCCACAGCTTCCATTTTCTGAGACTGGCGGAATTGCTCTTCCAGATGCTTGCGCTCGGTGACGTCACGATTCACAATCACCAGTTTCTCGACCTGTCCGGCTTTCATGATCGTGCTGGCCCTGGACTCAAGCGTACGCCAGCCTCCGTCTTTGTGGCGCATGCGGTACTCCAGGCTGGTGCCCACACCAGTTCTTCGCGCATCCGCGGCGGCCTGCAGCACCTTATCTCGGTCTTCCGGATGGATCTGCTCCACTGCCGTCGTGCCCCCCAGTTCCTTCGCTGTGTAGCCCAGGATCTTTTCGTACGATGGGCTGTTGTATAGCCGATGGCCAGTGGTATCCACCACAGCGATCATGTCTGCGGCGTTTTCGGTGATCAGGCGAAACAATTCCTCGCGTTCCACCAGTTGCTTTCGAACGGCCTGGATCTGGAAGTGTTGGTAGACCGTATAAATGTCAAAGAGCAACACCATAGCCACGAGGCCAAGAATAGTGTCGTTCAGTGGCGAGGAGTTCAGGTCCGGACGGTGTACGTGAAGTGCCGTAAAGCCAAACGAAACGATTGCGCCGGTCAGAAGCAACGTAATCAGGATCGCGCATAACCAGAGCCACCAATCGCGGCGCTCAACCACCCGCATGCGCTCGCGGAGGCTCACGCCCCGGTCCATATTTGCCACTTCCACACCGATAAAGCCAGAGGTTTCCATCGAGAAGACCAAGACTTCTTTCTGGGATACCCAAAAACAAAGGGCGGCCCAAGTTCGAAAGGGTCAGTTTTGGGGAGGGTCGTAAAGGGAATCAGCACGAATGGGGCCATGCTCCCCGGCAGGGTAGCCGTGCGATACGAAGGTAACCCCTTCCGAAACAATCTGTTACAGTGCCACCTTCCGCTCCGGTGGATCGCGAACGGGGTGTGTGTGTCTGCCGATTGGAATCCGATCCAATCTACGGACAACTGGCCCAACGCTCCGATGTCCTCAGACCCCAAACGCAGCAAGGATGGGATCGAGACAGAGCGGAGACTTGTTTCTGTTCTGGTGGAGAGAAACGTGGAAGCACGCAGGAACTAGCGAGCGATGGGTTGATGCTCTGCAGCCAGCATGTCGCGCATTGCCAAGGCAGCTGCGGAAATCTCTGCTTTGAATGCGGCGAATAGTTCGGCTGCGGGCTGCACAGCGCGTTCATGTCCCATGCGCTCGAGATCGCGGGCTTTCTGCGCGGCATCCATTAGCCCAAGACAGCCCAATTCTCCCTTTAAGCTGTGAGCGGTTCTCTCGATTTGTTCAAGGTCGGACGCCTCGATTCCCTTTTGCAGGTTGGCGAGTTGATGGGGAATCTCTTCCAGGAAAATCTGGACTAGCTCGCGCAAGAGCGATTCATCCCCGTCAACGCTCTCCAGAGCTCTGGCGGAGTCCCAAGGCGACGATGGGCGCGGAGAATCCGGCATCGCCGTGAGCTGCTGGACATTACGCTCCGTGCCGAACATTTTGGCGATCATCTTCTCGATACCCAGGCTGCTCAAGGGCTTGGTGAGATACCCGTCCATGCCAGCTTCCAGACAGCGTTCTTCATCGCCTTTCATCGCGTGCGCAGTCATGGCGACGATCGGAATGTGAACTCCCGTTCTTCTCTCGTTCTCGCGAATCTCCCGAGTTGCTGTGAGCCCGTCCATCTCGGGCATTTGTATGTCCATGAATACGAGGTCAAATGTTCCGGACTCCAACATTGAGAGTACTTCTTGACCATTTTGCCCGAGCATCGGCAGGTGTCCCATCTTTTCCAGCATACGCATGACCACGGTCTGGTTTACTGGATTGTCCTCGGCCACCAGAATTCGGAGCTTCGTCATCGTCTCCCGCGAGCTCGATCTCCTCACCAAGTGCGGAGCGTCATTGGCTGATCCTTGACTCAGAACGGTCAGGATCGCTGACAACAGGTCTGACTTTCGGATTGGTTTGGGGAGATAAGCGGAGATCCCAAGTTCGCGGCAGTGGGCAGCCTCTCCACCCTGGCCCGCGGAAATCAACATCACGATCATGACACCTGACAGGCGCGGATCTTGTTTGATTCGCTCCACCAAGTCGAAGCCATTCATCTCAGGCATACGACTGTCAATAATCGCCAAGCGAAAACCAGTACCCTTCATCTCGGCTTGTTTCAGAGCCTCCAACGCCGCGTTTCCCGTTTCCACGGCCGCCGACGGCATACCCCAACCCTTGGTGATTTCCAGCAGAATTCGTCGGTTCGAGGTGTTGTCATCAACCACCAACACGGGAAGATGCAGAAGTTCAGCTGGGGTCGTCCGGGAGCCGGGCGCGCGTTCGTTTTCCGCGATCTCAAAGCGCACGGTGAAATGAAATGTACTGCCCTTGCCTACCTTGCTCTCCACCCAGATTCGCCCGTTCATCAGTCCAGCCAAACGGGAGGAGATGGCTAGCCCTAGACCTGTGCCCCCAAAGTTACGCGTTGTGCTGCTATCGGCCTGTGCAAATGCCTCGAAGACAAGAGAGTGTTTCTCATCAGGTATGCCAATGCCCGTATCGGCCACGGTGAAATGCAGATTCAGTTCGCGATCGCTGCGGGAATCAAGTCGTACCTCGACTATGACCTCCCCTTGCCGCGTGAACTTGATGGCATTGCCTACGAGGTTTACGAGAATCTGGCGTAGCCGCCCGGGATCACCGACCACATAGTCCGGTATTTGTGGGTCCACGTGGTAGGCAAGTTCGAGCCCTTTTTCATCCGCCCGCAGAGCCAGCGCTCTTATCGTCTCGCCGATCGCGTCAGGCAGGTTGAATTCAATCGGATCCAGGTCCAGCTTCCCAGATTCCACCTTGGAGAAATCAAGAATGTCATCGATCACGCCAAGGAGAGAATCGCCCGAAGATTTCAGCATCAAAAGGTAATCACGTTGTTCCGGAGTGAGGTCCGTATCCAGGACCAACTCAGCCGAGCCCAGAATTCCGTTGATTGGAGTACGAATTTCGTGGCTCATGTTCGCGAGGAACTCGCCTTTGGCCCGGCTGGCCTCCTCCGCCTTTTGCGTCGAAGCCAGCAGCTGAGTGTTCGCATCGAGCAATTCGGAAGTGCGTTCGAGCAACTCAATCGCGATGCGGTGCCGTTCAGTTACCGCCGATCCTACGACGAGTCCTGCTGCCGAAACGACAAACATGAGAAGGCCTATTTTGGGGAGCGCGCCGGATGTCGGTGGAAAGAAATGCAATGCGACCACAATGCCAAAATTCAGCGCGAGTAATCCGGTGGCGACCCTTCGGATTCCCTGACGCATGGCGATCCAAATGACCGGGATGTAGCTCAGAAAATACAGCTCATAGCGACCGAATGCAGGTCCGAACATCAACCACAGCAACGCCAATAGTGCGGAGATTTGGCACGCCAGTTCCACTAGCATCCAAAGAGTCGACGCCTTGGCGCGGGAGTTCTGCCTTGTCAACTGAACCTCGACCGGTCTTGGCGAGATTCTTCGACGAATCCAGGGGAACACATGGATGAGGAGAAAAGGCGCAACACCCAGCAATCCGATTTCGTCACCCAGAAACCACAACGAAGCTGACGGCCAGCGCTCGCTCCAACGAATGGCATGATCTGCGGCCAGGCACGCCACTCCCAGGCTGGTTGACGCCAATGCGGCCACCGTGGTGACAGAGATGTAAAGGACGACATCTCGCCGCCGACGTAAGCCAGGGTCGATGCGGAGTGGGCCACGTAGAACGTATGCCGCAGTAGCATAAAAGCTGGCAACGCCGACAGCGCCAAGCGTTCCACTTAGAGACGAGATCGGTTGCTTGTAGATCAGGATTCCAGCAAGCGCATCAGAAAAGCAAACCAGCAATGCATACCATGGACTTATTCCCAACAGGAGCGCCAGAGCTAACCCAGCGGCTGGATACCAGACTACGGCGCCAAGTCTAGATATTAAGATGACTTCAGGACGGTTGAGCAGTAGAAACAACAACACAAACGAAAGGGAGAGGAGTGCATGGCGAACGATGACGCGCTGTTCAGGCATGAAAGGGTCTCACTCGCTCATTTCTTCCCGCTTGTCGCCGAAAGCGCTTCCTCAGATTGTGTCGCTTCACAGGAACCGATGACTACCCGGTTGCGGCCCGCTTGCTTTGCCTCGTAAAGAGCGGAGTCGGCGGCTGACAGTAGTTCAAGATCGTCAGTTCCGGTCGAAGTAACGACGCCGCCGATGCTGACGGTGACGTCTACATTTGCGACTTTCGTCGAAATCGCCGTTTCAGCGACGGCGCAGCGCGTCCTCTCTGCAACGGTGCGCAGATCCTCGAGCGTACAGTTCGAGAGGATGGCAAGAAATTCCTCACCACCGTAACGGCCAACGAAATCGTAGGACCGGACGGCACGGCTGATGCGTTGTACAGCTTCTTTGAGTACCGCGTCGCCGGTCAGGTGGCCGTACGTATCGTTCACGTTCTTGAAATGGTCGAGGTCAATCATCAGAATGCCGGTTGAGGCGTGCGTACGAAATCCACGCCGAAGTTCGCAACCCAGCAAATCCAGAGTTGCCCCGTGACTCCAGACACCAGTCAAAGCGTCGTGAGTGGCCTGAAAGCGAAGGTCTTCCCGGGCTCGAATCAACTCGCGCTGGAGCGAGAGAATTCGCTTGCCCGTCCATACCCGTGCCCGCAGCTCGCCAAGGTCAAACGGCTTGGTCAGGTAATCGTCAGCTCCTGCCTCCAATCCCTTCACAATATTCTGTTTGCCATCTTTGCCCGTGACCAGCAAGATGTATTGATACCGGTCCTGATGCCTCTCTCGAATTCGGCGGCAGAGTTCGATGCCGTCGAGACCAGGCATCATCCAGTCCAAAATGAGAAGGTCGGGTGTATTCGGCTGTCGAAGGAGTTCCCACGCCTGCGCTCCATCTTCCACTGCAATCACTCGATAGCCCCAGCTCTGCAACCGGCTTTGAAGAAGTCTGCGGAAGATAGGATCGTCTTCCGCAATCAGAATCGTTTCGGAAGTGCCATCGTGCTGCTCGAATTGCGGAAGAAGTATCCCGTCGATCTCAGTATTAGGAATGGGAATTCTCCAGAGAGCAGGTTGACAGGAGATATGGGGTCTCCCCCCTGGAATCTGAGCAATCATCCACAGGTTCGATGTGTCGGCTTAAGTACGCTGCAACTTCACGCAAGTTGTCCTGGACGGGCGGTCTCCCAGCATCGAACCCCTCGCGAAGCCGTCTTTCTCTTTCGGACGCTTGACGAGCCAGCGCCGATTGAGTCTCGACCGCATCCTGCAGCGCCAAGACTCGCTCCCCGAGAGTGACCCGGGCACGGAGTTCCTCGGGGACCGGGGGCTTGGTTATGTAATCATCCGCGCCAGCCCTGAGGCCAGAAACGATGTCCGCCGCACTGTTCTTTGCGGTGAGGATGATCAAATACATAGAGGATAACGGCGCGGACGCTCTGACTCGGCGACAAATCTCCGGGCCGCTCAGCCCGGGCATGACCCAGTCGAGGATAGCTAACTGTGGCGCATAGGGACGCTGAAGTGCTGCCCACGCCTCGCTTCCGTCGCGGGCCAGGACAAGCTCGTGGTCCGGCGCGAGGATCTGCTTCAGCAGCTTGAGAAAGAAAACGTCGTCTTCGGCGATCAGCAGTTTCATGTGCTACTCCGAAGGAGGACGATGCACGAACCATGCCATCCGCCATAAGGTCGAATCTGAAGCCCCCCCCTCGGTTGTTAAATAAGTGTTTTAGTTTCAATATGTTAACGTATCAATGAGCAGTCGGGCGGCCATGCCCCCGCCGCCTGCCGGGTTGCTTGTCTGCTTTCCCGAACCGATTTCCATTTATGAGACACTGGCCCGATGGTGGTGGTGCTGATAAAGGGCAACATGATGCAGACGGAATGGTTATTCAGGATAGCCGCCAAAGAGTCGGACGGAGAGGGTCACCGCTCATTGGTTGCCGGCCACGGCGTCCAGTTTTCTGAGCAAGGCGAAGATGTTGCAGGGGCCGGTGATCCGTTCGATCGCCGTCCTGCCACTGGCGAATCTCTCGACGGACCCAGAGCAGGAATTCCTCGCCGGCTCCCTCGCGAAAGCAAAAGCACGTTCCGGCAGCGCGCCAGATTTAGGCGAACATGTTGTACGTACAGATCGCGATCGGAGACGCCGACGAATCCTGCATGTGGATGGAGAAGTCCTAATACTACACACTCCACGATGATGACGTCGCTCAAGGTGAATTCGGATTACGAAACTCGCGCGGTGACCGCTGCCGGCGTCGATTGAATAGCCGAAAATGGTTCCAGTGAAGGCGCCCGCGCTTTGCGAAATACCTGGAACTGGTCGGATTGTTAAACTGATGTTCTATGCTTTGAGGCCCGCGCCGACAGAGTGTCATTGACGCGTTAGGAGAATCCATTTCTTGCTATTGGCAACTCTCGCACGCGTCCAGCCATCTCGAGACACTTGAATCCGATCCTCACGAAAGAGCAGCACATCAAAACGTTCGCTCCGGACGTGCTGGCTGCAATGGACTGGTCGAGACGACATCGCGGCAGAGCGGGTATGTGAGCGCTTACCTGCAGTAGCCGAGGAAGTGGTAAACTACGCAGGTCGTTCCAAGGCCGTTTCCGCACACTGGAGAGGTGGCAGAGTGGCCGAATGCGGCGGTTTGCTAAACCACCCTGGGCTCTTCCGCTTCAGTCGTTTCAATCACTTACAATCGTGACACCACTACCTCAGTCGGGCAAACCTGCCCTCATTCGGGTGTGAATGCTCCCCGTTTTGCTCCCCTGTCAGCCTCAGGCTGGGCCATCGTCCGTGAGGCGAAGAAATGGCGAATTTGCTAGAATCTTCAATCGTGGCCAGGCGTCCTGATCGCGAGAACCCGGAAATCTTGAGCGAGAAGGATCTCAAGGAACTCCGGCACAATCTCGCTCACCTCAGCATAACTGCTGTCCACGATTTTTATGAGCAAGCCCACCGGGATTGCCGACTGATCTACGAT
>JADGNQ010000003.1 GCA_017883385.1 Candidatus Sulfotelmatobacter sp. | reverse complement strand
CGGCATGCTTCGCTCAAGATGACAGGAGTTGGGGTTCCGGGGTCTGCGAGGTCTGGCCCGGCCTCGCACCATCACTTAGGCTGCCCCACGCTTCGCGATCTTCGAAAGGTGGAAGAACGATCTCGGCTACGGCAGGATTAGTCCAGGAGCTTCCGGCGCCGGGGAGAGATCGGGATCCCTTCGGCAGGCTCAGGGCAAGCTTTTCGACTGCGCATGCCGATTCGCTTCGCTCATCGGCATGCTTCGCTCAACAAGATGACAGGAGTTGGGGTTCCGGGGTCTGCGAGGTCCGACCCACACCTCGCACCATGCGGAGAGTTCGAGCGCCCCTAAGAGGGCTGTGACCCCGCGCAGAGTCGAGTGACTGTCGGTACCAATTCCCTGTGGGCTTCGGTTTTGGGTACGACTGCGTCGACCAGTTGGCGTGTCTCCTCTGGAACGTCGCTGCCAGAAAACATCACCACGGGAGTCTCTGGCCGGAGACGCCTTATTTCATGGGCGAACTCGTGACCATTCATTTCGGGCATGTGGTAGTCGAGCAGGATGGCGTCAAAGCTGTAGATTGTCGCAAGTCTCAGTCCGAGGCGCGCGGACGCTGCGGTCACAACGATGTAGCCCGATTGTTCGAATAACCGTCTTTCGTATTCCAAAATCGCCAGGCTGTCATCGATACAGAGAAGCATCTTCTGGGGCCCCTGATAAGCTTCATTCATAGGAACCTCGCTACAAAATGGGCAGTCCTGCCCAGGGGAAGGGTGGTGATTTAGGTATACTCAGCAGGCAAAACTGCCCTTCCTTTTTAGCGGACAAAGGAACCCAGACCTAACTTCCCCCATACTGTTGGCGTCAGTTTGAGCGCCAATGCCTCTCTTGTCTGTTCAAAAGTGCACATACCTGTGTACACGAGCTCAGTTATCTTGTTGAGCCATGGGTTCGACTCTCGTCGCATTTCCCGCTTTTTTGCTGGCAGCATCGTCCGGACCGTGGCAAAATGGTCAGCAATCTAGGCTTATGTGCTAGCCGGAGGTTGTATGCCAACCCGTCGCCGGTCGCCAACACGCCACAGTTCCCAGAAACAGATCAAGACTTTTGATCCGCGAACCTTTTTGACGAACGCCGGCATCGGCCGGACAATGCTTCACTTTGGCCTGAAGCAACCCATATTTTCGCAAGGAGATCGGGCGGACGCTGTCTTCTACATTCAGGAGGGCAGTGTGAGGCTCAGCGTCATTTCCAAACAGGGCAAGGAAGCGACCATCGCCCTGCTCCACCCCGGCGATTTTTTGGGCGAAGGATGCCTGGCTTCGGATCACTCCGTTCACCTTTCGACCGCCACCGCCATGGCCGACTGCTCTATCCTGCGCATTGACAAGAAAGAGATGGTCCGCACGCTGCACGAAGAGCACGCGATGTCCGACGTATTCGTCGCCTACGTGGTTGAACGTCACAACCGTACTCAAGCGGACCTGGTGGATCAGTTGTTCAATTCCAGTGAAAAGCGCCTCGCACGAGCCCTCTTGATCCTGGCCCGTTTCGGAAAGGAAGGCGCGTCCGAGGCCGTGGTCCCACAAGTGAGTCAGGAAACCCTGGCCGCGATGGTCGGCACCACTCGCTCCCGGGTGAATTTCTTCATGAACAAATTCAGAAAGCTTGGCTTCATTGATTACAACGGCGGAGGACTCAAGGTACATAGCTCACTCCTGGGTGTTGTTCTGCACGAGTAGGTCAGTCCGCGTCTACCTGGAAACTTCCTTATAAAGCGCTCTGCGAAGGGCATGGCTTCAGCTGCGCTGACCCAAGCCGCGCTGACCTAAGGCCAATAGAGGCAACGGCCTTTCAGTCTTTGGAAGAACTCACGATTCGTATCAGGGCATCGCTTCGGTAGGGATCTTTCGACTGCGCATGCCGATTCGCTTCGCTCATCGGCATGCTTCGCTCAAGATGACAGGGGTTTCGGGTTCGCTTTGGTTTCCGGTCTCGTTTCGGTTATCACTCAATTCTTGGTCAGATGAGGGGGCGGGAGTTGGTCGATTGGCTTTTCGCTGGTGGGGTGGGCGTCGCGCTTGGCTTTGCGCCAGACACTGGCTACGGCCATGGTCCAGAAAGGAACCAGATCGACGCCGGGCACGAGCTTGGCAAAAAACGTTGGCAGAAATTCCCAGTGCCAGCCCAGCAGGTGGATCATGACGGCTCCGATGCCGAGATCGAGTATGTCATCGGCGGGAGACAGAGCGCCTGCCACAAATAAGGGGAAGACGACGAGTTGGAGTGCGTCGGCAACGATGGCCAGCAACATGGCGATGCGGAATTGCGGGCCGGGTGAGATTGTGATGGTGTCATCGGGCATGGCAGGTTGACCCCCAGTTGATTCATTCTAGACGCTGCGGGGCGGGCACAGAGGAGCATTTCGACGTAGCGGCGGACGCCTTCGTCCGCCCGCCGCTGTGGGCGTCCTAAATTGGGGGCGAGCAGCGCGGCGGTGACGAATACCGTTGACTTCCGGGGCCGGTTGAACTAGCGTTTTTTGAGTGACTTGATAGGGGAATGTCCCCCCATTCTGCAGTTCCTACCCCTTTCAAGCGTTCTTCCCTCTGAAATCTGGGCCAGGTTTGGACGACGCAAACTTCTGTTTTTGCGCCGGCGTTCTTTATTGGCTGGAGGTGTCAGGTGAGGACGAAGCAATTTCCCATTGTCGGGTTGATCCTTGCGCTGTTCTTCGGGGCGCGGACGGTGAACCGGAGCGAACCGGCAGGGGCCCGTCCCTATCCCAGCCAGATCCAGAGCGGTAAGACGAAGGAAGGAAAAGGGGCCGCGCACGCGGGGAAGCCGGCCTCTCTCGCGAACGGCTGTAGCAATGGGGTGCTGGACGCCGAATTTGCGAAAGCGCATTGGTGGATGGTGCAGCAGAATTCTGGAGGCTGTCCTCTCACGCTGTCTCCGGTGTGGAGAGAAATCTGCAAGATCAATCCGGCTCATCCCGGGGTTGAGGACCTGGTTGCTTCGGACCTGAAGGAACAAGACTTTATTCACCGCTGCCTTGGTCAACCGGGTGCGGTTCGTTCGATGATGGCCGCGGTACCGAATCCGCGGCGCACCCACCTGGGACTGATGACGGACCGGGCGATTGAAGCGATTCAGGTAGCGGCGGCAGAGGCGCATTTTTTGCCGCTTTCGCATTACCTGCCGTGGCCCGCCCCTGGCGCCGCGGCCCCGGGTCCGGGCGCCGTTGCGGAAACGGAGAATGTGCTGGATTCTTCGTATCCCGGTGTGTTGGTCTTTCGCGACGCCGATCCGCCTTCAAAACTGCGGCCGCGGTACTTGCTGGTTTTTCTCATTCCGGAAATGCCTACGGAAGGACTGGATCGGCCAGTTTTTTCCAATGCCGGCACGATGATCGAAAAAGTGTCGCCCGGCATGGATGCGATCCGGTTGGCCGGGCCGAATTTTTCGGGATCGGTTGCGTCTCTCAAGGATCTGGAGAAGGGGCTCGGGTCGACAAAATGCATTCATGCCGTCAGTGGGTCGGTCACCAACGCGGAAGGGTATAGCGAAACCAAGGAAAGCTGCTCCACGTTTGCCGTCATGCAAACCGGGGACCGCGAAGCGCTGTGCGAGTTCGTGAAGGGCGCAGGTACCTTTGGCTATCGCAGCAACCAGATCGCGATTCTGTCGGAAGAGGGCACCCAGTATGGGAGACAGGGTCCGGCTGATGAGAAGCGCGATTCCGAATCCTGCAAACCGGATGAAACGGCCCAACTCTGGTTTCTACATTTTCCGCGAGAAATCTCCAAGCTGCGAAATGCTTATGGCGAAGAAGCCGGCAAGGCAACTCCTACGGGAGCGACAGCCCAGACCGGTTTGGGCTTGCAGTGGCAAGACGCGGAAGCCGCGCAGCGGGACGACTTGCAGACGTATGGGGACCGGCAGACTCCGCTTTCCCAGGAGGCCGTACTGTCGACTCTGTCCATCACGCTCAAGGCACAAGGCATCAAAGCCCTTGGTGTGCTGGCCACCGACCCCATGGATGAAGCGTTCCTCATTCACTCCATCAAAGAGTCGTCCCCGGATGTGCGCTTGTTCGTGCGCGACCCCGACCTGCTCTTCCTGCGTACGCCGGACGTCGGTTCGCTGAACGGAACGTTGCTGGTGAGTAATTACCCGCTCATCCCGCAAAACCAGTTCTGGAGTTCGACCTTCGATCAACGAGATCGGAAAGATCCCAGCGAGCGGCACCTGATTACCTTTCCCAGCGCCTTCCAGGAAGGTGAGTACAACGCGTTTGTTCAACTGCTGAGTGACGCACGCTGGCTTCCGCCGGACACAAAATTGAAACAACTGGAATGGGAGTGGCCAGCGGGCGTGTCGGCAAGCCAGCAAGTGTCCGCTCCCGGCAAGGCGCAACACAGACCGCTTTGGCTGGCGACGATCGGCACGGCCGGGCACTATCCGATCAAGATCTTGAACTATAACGACGTCAATAAGGCCGACCTTAAGCTCCATTCCCTCGAACTCGGGCCGCCGCAGTTCTTGCCTATCGCGTTCTGGGGCTCCATCGCCATGTTGGGACTGCTGCATGCTCTTGCATTGGGCTTTCGTAGGATAGTGCCTTCCTACTTCAAACTTGATTTTGACCTTGGCGACAGGACAAGCACCGTAACCCTCGTCCGACTTTTCTGCCACCTGATGGCCGTTCTAACGATCGCGCTGGCGCAAATCATTCTAGGATCGAGTTATCTCTTCTTCTATCGGTCGGGCCGGGGTTACATGCTGCTGGCGGGCGCCGTGACTGGCGTGACTGCACTTCTCCTGTCGACGGCCGGGATACTGCTGCAACGGCTATTTGTACTGTACCGTCAGCAAGAACGAGTCGTAGTTCCTGACGAGCGCCGCAAGATTATGAGTCCAGCCCGGATTTTCCGGACCGCCATCGCCGGAACCCTAGTTATGGTTGGCGCCGGAGCCTTCTGGGCAACCATGACGATCGAAGCCCGCTTCGACAATGCCTTCCTTCACTTCCGCGACCTCAGTCTGTCGAGCGGAGTTGCGCCCACGCTGCCCCTGGCTTCGGTGCTGCTGGTGTTGTATTTCGGAGTATGGGCCTATCTGAGGCGGCTCTCCTATTGGGAACATCGATATGTAGAAATGTTCAACTTGAAGTTGGATCAGGTGATCCGGCAAGACCTGGACAGAGACGTCAAGGCGATCGACGCGTGCTTGCTGGGTCCGCTGTCGGATTGGAAGTGGATGGCCGGCTTCTGGGTGGTATTCGCATTTTCCATCCTGGCCTTCCGGCCGTGGATCTCGCTCGACATGATTGAACCTTCGCGGGTGTCGAGATTCGCTTTGTGTTTCTTTGGTCTCGCTGTGCTCACCTTGTGGTTGAACTGGTTCCGGTTCATCAACATTTGGGTTCACTTGCGAAATATTCTCGAACACTTGGAGAATCTGCCCATCCGATCCGCGTTCCAGCGCTTACCGCGGGAGAAATCTCTGCCCATCCTGCACTGGAGTTCGTCGCAAAACAGCTTTCTGCTGCGTCAGGTGCTGGACCGGCTGCGCGCGTTGGCGCGAGCGGATGCAAGCGTCCAGAATATGGCCCTGCAAGCCCGACTCGAATCATGGATGGGCGTGCTGATGACGGAAAAAGTCGTCAAGATGAAAACAGTAGAGCAGAGGGTCGTAGGCGGCTCGCCGATTTCAACGGTGCTCATACTCTCCAGAAGGCGAGAAGACCATCAACGCGAAGCTCGCCGGGAAATGACAAATCTGAACGAAATTCTGAGCACCCGGCTACTGAAAGAATATTGGACACGGGGATCGTCGGGCACCAAGGAAGATCAGGAACCACCGCCGGCGGATCTGAAATATGTGCTGGCTGAGGACATCGTGGCGCTGCCGTTCTATGCCTATATTCGCAAGATCATGGGCGAGCTGCGCAATATCCTGTTCTTTCTCGGGGTTGCCGTTTCGTTGTTGTTCGCGGCGTTGCACACGTATGCGTTCCGTGCCGATCAGGCCATTGATTGGTGGTTCTTTGGTCTGTTCGCCTTCATGGGTGGAGGCATCGTGATAGTCATCGCCCAAATGGAGCGGAACGCCTTGCTGAGCCGGTTTTCCGACCGGTCTCCGGGCGAATTGGGCACGGGCTTTTACCTGCAGTTGCTGAAGTACGGAGCCGTACCGTTCCTCACCATCTTTGGGTCGCAAGTGCCTTCGATCTCGAACATCGTGCTTAAGTGGGTTCAGCCGGCGCTGGAAGCGCTGCACTAGTTGCGCCGGGTGTCGGGTGCCCCATCCTAATCTCGCCGCTCTTTGGCGAGATTAGGGTGGGGACTTTGACTTTAGAAGTGCATGTGCAGTGCAGTGCATGTGACGACAGCATCCATGTGGCGCGGGCGCCCACGCCCGCGGCCTTTGACTTTGACTCTCCCCAAAGCCCGCCAATCCGTCCACCCCTACGCCTTCTCCCAAGCCCGCACTCTCGGCCACCATCGCCGCACGTTTCGACAATACTCTTCGTAGTCCGCCCCGAACTTCCCGCGCAGGGTCGGCTCTTCGTAGAACATCACAAACAGATGTATGCCCAGTGCGACAGCGGCCACGGCGGCAATGGCTGCCGGATTCGCGTGGGCGAAGACGATCCATAGACCGATCCATCCCGCGGCGAAACCCAGGTACATCGGATTCCGCACGTAGCGGTAGAAGCCGACCACGACCAAGCGCTGAGGGGGAGCAATTGGGAGCCGGCGTGCCGCGGCCCGTCCAGCCGAAATCCCATATGCAGCGCAGGGCGACGGCGAATCCCAGCACCGACGGAAGCGCCGCCAGCCATCGCCAGCGCGCCGCGCCCGCGGTTTCCACGCGGAAACCGAGCCACTGCGGCAGCAGCCAGAACCACAAGGAGAAGAAAGCTCCCCCGACCAGCAGCGAGGCTAGCGCCGTGAGCCAGCGGTCGCCCTGCGCGGGCGATGGCGTGGATGATGGAGCGATCCCAGAGTCTGCGTTCGTCATAGGTCCTCCTGTTGCTTCTCTACTGGGTATTACTGGCAGGGGCGTGGATGGGTTGCAACTTTTTCGGTCCATGCTCGTGTGGAGAACCGCCTCGGCTTTCCGTGTCTGGATCCGTACCGTCCTTACGCCCCTTCGGCAGACTCAGGGCGAGTTGTGGGCTGCATTCTTTCGCCGCTTGGCTCCAGAGCAGGGTTTCGCGACCGAAGCGGTGGCGCAATGGAGTGCAGAGGTCCTTCGTTGCGTTCAGGATGACAGGGCTCGTGCGTCCGGGTGGATGAGACTGATTCCCAAAATGGGAATTGCACGGGATTTATTTGGTGCGAGGGATTCCCTTTCGTGCTCCGGGTGTGGCATAGTCCAAATGGTGGTAGAAATAGGCGCGGCCCTTGTGGGCCGCGTTTTTTGTTGGTTGTGAAAGGTCGAGCTGTTGTAGGGGAAATCCCCACTTCTCGCGCAAAGGACGCGCGAGAAATGGGGCACCCGGCCGGCAGGGATCTTTCGACTGCGCAAGATGACAGCGCTTCTAACACAGTAAATCGGCAGTAAATCCTGAAACACGTTGGTGGCGAATTCCTGGACTTGAAATCCGGAGGAGAGGTGAGGAGTATGAAAAATCGGGGGATGAACATTAAGCATCCGAAGGTGCGGGGAGAGTGGGTGGAGTTGCGGTTCATGATGCGGGCCATTGAGCTGGGGCTGCATTTGAACAAGCCCTGGGGAGAAGTGATGCCGTATGACTTTGTGGTGGAGCATGAGGGAAGGTTTGTGCGAGTGCAGGTGAAGTCGACGATGTTTAAAGATCGGGGAGGGTATTCGTGCACGGTGCGGGGGAGCGATGGGCCGTATCAGGGGGATCCGTTTGAATATCTGGCAGCTTATATCTTCCAGGAAGACTTGTGGTACATCATTCCGGCGGAGTTGGTGGTAGGGCAGGGGAGCATTGCGCTGTATCCGAAGCTGAAGGGGGCGAAGTACGGTCCTTACAGGGAAGCTTGGCATTTGCTGCGGAGGGAAAAGCAGGAACCGGGGCGGGTGGATCGGATCGAGGCGTGCGTGGAGGAGACGCCGGTGGAGCGGATGTCGCTGGGGGCGCGGCTTCTGAGAGTGTTGTGGGGCGGTGCTTAGCCACCCCCTCGTGATGGATTAGCGCGGGGGTGAAGAAACTTTGCGGGTCGAGGGCGGGTTAGTAGCGGTCGTCCTTGACCCAGCGGAGAACCTGATCCTCGACTGAAAATTGTTCGGGCGTAGGGCGCAGGAATTTCGAGGCGAAGCGGCTGGGCGGTTTGCCGGAGGATTACACACAGTTGGCGCTGGCGGTGTGGGCTACGTTACATGGGACGACGATGCTGCTGCTGACCAAGGCGATTCCCGACGGGCATGAGGAGGAGTTGCGCTCGGCATGCCGTGCGGCGGTGAGAGCGCTGGTCAACGAGGCGCCGAGTTTCTCTCCACGGAAGCGACCCGGCCGCGCAGGGCACCCCGGACAGTAATCATCCACGCAATCAGCGACGACACAAGAGACAGCCCGGGCGCATACTGTTGATGACGGGAATGGGTCTGCCCGAAGGAGGCAAGACGGTGCCGGTGAAAGTGCTGCTGGTCGAGGACAGCAAGTTTCTCCGAGTGTCGACGGAGCGTGTGTTGACGGGGGCGGGATATCAGGTCATGTGCGCGAACGACGGGGAAGAGGGGCTGCGGCTGGCGCGGCAGCACGCGCCGGAGTTGATCCTGCTCGACATTATGCTGCCCAAGATAACCGGGCCCGATGTGTTGAAGGCATTGAAGAACGATCCAGCGACGGCGGGGATTCCGGTGATGATGCTGACCAGCCTGTCGCAGCTGAACGCAAAAGCGCTCGAAAGGGATGGCGCTGCCGGCTTCTTCGAGAAGTCGGAAGTGATGTTGGGAGGCGGACCCAACTCGCTGGTAGCCGCGATTGAAAAGACGCTGAAGAAGTGAAGGGAGCCGCGGCCCGTGCTGCCGCTGCTGGGTAGAATGTTGACGAAGTCTGAAAGAAATCTCATCCTCGCGTAAAGCCGTGCTGCTGGTCTGTTCTGCAATTCCGCCGATAGACAACCTGAATGCTGGGATCACGCCAGCAGTGCCGGCGCCGCTTCCCTGAGGGGGAGAGGGAGATTCCGTGCGGAGAAAGCAGTGCGACGCATGACCAAGATTCTACTGGTCGACGACAGCAAATTTTTGAGGCTAGCCACGGAACGGGCGCTGGCGCGTGCTGGGTATGAAGTAAGTACGGCAATGGACGGTGAGCATGCGTTGCAGTTGGCGCGGGAGAAGATGCCGGACGTGATCCTGCTCGATATGTTGCTGCCGAAGATGACGGGGCCGGATGTGCTGAAGGCGTTGAAGAAGGATCCGGCGACGGCGGGCATTGCGGTGATTGTTCTTACGGGGCTATCGCACAAGAATGCCGCGCGTCTGCAACAGGACGGAGCTTGCGCATTCCTGGAAAAATCGGAGCTGGACAAGGGGTGTGAGGCATTGCTGGCGGCACTGGCGGGGATCGTGCAGAAGTTGAAGCTGGAGGTTCCGGCGGGGGCGCTGGCGAAGTGAGCACGCCAGAGAGTCGCTGCCCTGATACGAATCGTGGCCTTGTCAACAAACGGTAGAGACCACGCTGCATTGGGCAACACCAGAGACAGTGTGGAGCCTTATGCTGCTGCGCTCTGGCGCCGGTCCCGTTCATTGGGTTGTGCCATCCGGTCCGGCTGCGTTGCCCGTCTCATGATCCCCACCAACCGGTCTGGCATTTCGCTCTTCATCACGTACTCATCCACTAACCAGAGAATCCGCTCTGGCATCTGCGCGTAAGCCGAGAGCAGGATGATCGGCACGTTGGGAAACCGTTGCTTGATATGCCAGGCGACGGCTTCGGCGTCCATACCTTCCAGTTTGTACTCCAGGAGAACCGCGGCCATGGACGTTTGTTCCAGAATCTTCATTGCGGCGCAGCTGCTCGACGCAATGTGGACGCAATAACCATGAGATTCCAGAGTGGCTTTGCGAAGCTCCAAGACTGGTTGGCGGTCGTCGATGCACAAAACGGTGGGGGAGTCCATAGCCGCATCTCCTCGGGATAGTTACAAGGTGAGCTAGCTCTCTGTTGCCCGATGTGGATAACCCGGGGATACTGCACTCCCAACTGCGACCCATGATAGGTAGTTGGAAGTAATAGCCCCGACGATGATGGAGTTACTGTAGGAAACTTAAGAGCATCTGTCTGTTCAGAATTGAACAAAATGGGACAAATATGCGACGGCGAGGATTCGGAATGCGGAGCGATAACCGTGGCTCGAGGCCTAGCAGTTTGCTGAAAAAGGCGAATTGGCCACCGCCTGAAGGCGGGATCGATTTCTCAGCACTTACGCCGACGCCTGAAGGTGTAAAGTTCCACGACATCCTTTACAGATCGTTCTCACCACATCCTTTACACTTTTTCGAGTTCGACGGCGTTCCCGATCGAGCGGAGCGAGGGCGGGAATGCCGTCGAACCTGAAGGCATCGCCTGATACGAATCACAGGGGCACTCTTTGTGACTGGCGCTGGGCGACCGGTGTGAGGGTCACCGGTAACCGCAGGGGCTGTGACTGTTTGTCTCTTGACATCTGATGGTCCGGCGGGGGGACGGGCGCTTCCCACCATGGCGCCCCCTCCTGATCGACTGAAAATAAATCACTTACAGGTGGGAACTCTGGAGGGGGTTGTGGAGTCTATGTGGAATGAAAGTCCAGGCTCCGCTGGTAGTTGGCCGGACTGGGCCAGGGTGTTGAAATATCAGGGCGCGGTTGGGGTGGAAAATCCTATAATCAGGGGACGCCATTATGGCGGGAGCAACCACCTTGGGTGATCTGGCAAGTGTCATCGGAGCACGGTCGCAGGAAGAGGCAGCGATCGTAGCGGAGTTGAAGGCCGGTTCGGAAACGGCATACGCGTGGCTGATTGGCGAGTTTCAGCAGCCCGTGTATGGACTGGTGTACCGGATCGTAAATGATCCGGCAGACGCGGCCGATACGACGCAGGACGTCTTCCTGAAAGTTTTTCGCGGGATGAAGCACTTTCACGGCTCATCGAGCCTGAAGACCTGGATCTACCGCATCGCGCTGCATGAGGCGGCGAACCGGAGGCGGTGGTGGTTCCGGCACAAGGCGCGCGAGACTTCGATTGAGCCGGTGGAGTCGGAGGGAGCCGCCCGGGAAAACGCGATGGCGGTGGCGTTGACCGATCACGCGGATTCTCCGTTCGACAATGTGGCTCATCGCGAAGTGCAGGTTCGGGTGGAAGAGGAGTTACGCAAGCTGCACGAACCGTACCGCACGACGCTGATCCTGCGCGATCTGGAAGATATGTCGTATGAAGAAATTGCCGAAGTGCTGGAGATTTCGCTGGGAACGGTGAAATCGCGGCTGACGCGCGGCCGGGACGCTTTGCGGCAGAGGCTGACGCCGTATGTGCGCGAGGTTGGGAATGAACTGGGGTTAACCGCTCCGAGGCAGGAAAACAAAGAAGGGCGGAGTTCGCAGACGCAGGTTGCTGGAGGGGGTAGAAGGGTCGAGGTGATTTAATGAAGGGCACCGAGAAGATGACGGGATTGCAGTGCCCCGAGGCGAAGCGGTTGTTGTCGCCATATCTGGATGGAGCGGTAACGGGCACGGAGATGCTCGCGCTGGAGCAGCATCTGTCGGATTGCGCGGCTTGTGACCGGCAGTACCGGTCGCTGCGCGAGACGCAGCGGTTGCTGATGAGCATGGGGCGTCCGAAGGTTCCGGCGGATCTGGGATTGAAGTTGCGGCTGGCGATTTCGCGGGAAGTGGCCCAAGCCAAGCGGGCTCCGTTCGAGGGATTAATGGTGCGGCTGGAAAACGGTTTCGAGGCATTCATGGTTCCGGCGACAGCCGGCTTTCTGAGCGCGCTGATTATTTTTGGAATTGCGATGGTGTACTTTGTGGCGCCGTCTTCCCTGCGTGCGAATAACGATGTGCCGCTGGTGATGGTCAACACGGCGCCGCAGTTGCAGCAGAGCGCGTTTGGCATGACGCTGGACACGATCAACGCGGATTCGCTGGTGATTGAAGCGTACGTGGACGAGAACGGTCGGGTGCAGGATTACCGGATTCTTTCCGATTCGGAAGAGTCGAAAGAAGTGCTGCCGCAAGTGAAGCGGATGCTGATTTTCACGACGTTCCGTCCAGCATTGTCGATGGGACGGCCGACGCCGAGCCGGGCGGTGTTGTCGTTCTCGAGGATCAGTGTGAGGGGGTAGCTCTTAGCTCTTAGCTCTTAGCTCTTAAGCTCTTAAGCTCTTAATAGAGGCTTTCAGCTTTCAGCTTCTTGCTCCTAAGCGTCTAGTTCCCAGGTTCATCTTCAATCTGCAGGAATCTGCTAAGGCCCCACTTCTCGCAAAGAACGCGAGAAATGGGGCACCCGTTGGATGGAATCCCGCCCACGTTTTCAGGCGCTGGGTTCAGACGCACGATAAGCAAAGAGTGGGCCTGTCTCGTCGGCTGTATTTCCTGTATTCGGATTCTTTGCTGCGGTGGCCCGCGCGGGGGCGACCTTGTGCAGGGTCGAACTGACGACGTTGAATGCCTTCACGTACGGAATCCCATCCAGGAGTTTCTCCAGCAGCTTCAGCGCTTCGGGATAACCGTTTGAGTTAAACGCCTGCGCGTTTCCTTCGTGATCCCAAAAGCTGATGGTTGCAACTTCACTGCCGTCGGGGACAGCGAGCGTGATCATATCCAGGAAACCTTCCTGCTTCCGCAGCCAGGGAAGGATTTGGCCGTCCACGAGATTGGTGAATTGCGGGAGCGAGTTCGGTTTCAGGCGCACTGCCACCTTGCGAGCGAACATGTTTCGACCTCCCCGTGGCGGAGTAGTTCCCTTGCGAAGGTTCCATCCCGCACGACACCGCACGGTGAGTAGTGAATGTCGGGAGCCAAACGTTACAGATCGGGGTGCCAGCTATCTCCGAGAGCTTCTTTCGGGCGTTGAAATCCGCTTCTGCGAAGCGGCCCACTTCTCGCAAAAGACGCGAGAAATGGGGCACCCGCTCGCCCATCTTCCGTTCATTCCATGCGAAGAGTCTTTGAGGGATCGATGCTGGTGATCCGCATCGTGGGGAGGAAACTGGCTACCGTCGCAATGACAGCCAGGATCAGGGGAACGACGGTGAGCGTCAGCGGATCATAGTCGCGGACACCGTAGAGCTCACTCTGCAGGACGCGCAGAACTGCGAAGGAGAGCGCTAGCCCCGCGACGACGCCGAAGGCCGCGGCCACGAGTCCTGTTGAGCCTACATCGAACATGGCTTGGCGAGCGGATGAGCCGAGAGCCATGCGGATGCCAATTTCGCGAGTGCGCTGCGCGACCAGGTTCGAAACCAAACCGTAAACTCCGACGGCGGAAAGCAGAAGCGCCAAAGCCGCCAGCACGGCGAGGAGAGCCACTTCAACGCGCTGATACGCGAGTTCGCCGGCGAGGAGGTCTTGCATCGAGTGGAAGCCGGAGAAGGGCAGGTTGGGATCGACCTGGGTAAGGGCCGTTTGCATCGCCGCGGTCAGGCCCTGCAGCGGTCCGGCGGTACGCACGATCCAGTTGGGCTGGAACCAGATGTGCGCGACATTGACCAGTCCTTGATCCATTTGAGTGGCCGGGAGATAGAAGACGGGCTCGGTGGCTATGGGTGCATCACCGCTCATGCCGGGGCGCTTAGCGACATTGGCAACGACGCCGACGATGGTGTAAATGCGTTTCGAACTTTCGTTCGAGCTTTGAATGTGGCGACCGATGGGATTCGGCTCGTCAAAGAATTCATGGGCGAAGTCGACGTTGACAACGACGACCGGCTCGGAAGTTGGCGAGTCGCTTTCGGAAGTGGCGCGGCCAGCGAGGATGGGGATTCGCAGCGACTGGAAGTATTCGGGAGTAACGTAGGCGGTGCTCGCGCCCCAATCCTTGCCAGCACGTTTGCCGTCCACCGCTTTGACGCCATCGTTGAGACCGCGTTCGTAGGGGACGCTTAGGCCGACGGCCACGTTTTCGACACCGGGGATCTGGTGCATGGCGGCTACAGTGCGGGCGAGGAGGTTGTGAAACGCAGTGGGCTCGCGGTAATGGGCATCGTCGAGTGAGAGCTTGGCGGTCATGACGTTGGTGGCGTCGAAGCCGGGCGGGAGAGTCTCCAGGTAGACGAGGCTGCGGATCACAAGACCGGCGCCCGCCACAAGGACGAGGGTGAGTGCGACTTCTCCGGCGATCAGCAGTTGACGCAGGCGACTGGAGCCTCGTGCCACGGACTGGCTGCCTGCCGCGATGGAGGAGCGGAGATCGACGCGGCGGGTTTGAAGTGCGGGCAACGCGCCGAAGAGCAGGCTGGTAAGAAGTGCGGCGGCGAAAGTGAAAGCTAGCACGCGAAGATCGACGGCAACGCCGCCGAGCGGGAGCATGTAGTCGGGCAGGAATCCGGGCAACGATGAGAGGATGACGCGTGCGAGGGCCAGTCCAATGGCGGCACCGACGAACGCCAGGACAACATTTTCCAGCCAGAGTTGGCGGAGGATGTCCCAGCGGCTGGCTCCTAGAGCAAGGCGGGTGGCGATCTCTGGAGTGCGGCGCACGATGCGAACCAGCGTGAGACCGGCAAGATTGGCGCAGGCAATGAGCAGAATGAAGCCGACGGCCAGCATGAGTCCCAGAACCGGTTTGCGCATGCCATTGTCGAGATTGCGGGCGAGGGGCGAGGCGTAGAACCAGGCGCGGCCTTTGTTGCGGACCGTTTCGTCAAAGCTGGGCTTGTGCAGGTGAGCGAGTTGGGCGGAGACCTGCTGCCATGATGCTCCTGGACGCAGGCGCATGAGGATCTCGCAGTTGTTGCCTCCGCATTCTCCGCTCTCGTGTGGTTGCAGGGGCGTCCAGAGGTCGGCAACACCGGTGGGTTGCGCTTGGCGGGGGAGAACTCCGACGACCGTGTAGGGCTCGCCTTTGAGGATAACCGGCTTGCCGAGCACCTGGGGGTCGGACTGAAAAGAGGACTGGAAGAGAGCGTAACTCAGGATCACGGCACTCGGTCCGTGAGGGCGGTCTTCTTCGTCGGTGAAGCCGCGGCCGAGGAAAGGCTGGATGCCGAGGACATCGAAGTAGTGCGCGGAAACGCGCATGTCCTGGACAAAGCGAACGCTCGAGCCCGCTGCGGAACCAGCTTGCAGATTGACACCGCTGGTGCCTCCGAAGGAAGCGGCTTGGACCGCGGGCACACCGTCGCGAACTATTTCCCAAGTTTCGCCGTCCTGACTCGGGTCGTCTTCCTGCACGAACTGGCCTGACTTGGAGATGCCCTCCTGATGGAGGAGAAGGACGGCGATGCGGTCAGGGTCGGGATACGGCAGGGGCCGCAGGAGGAATCCGTTGACCAGGCTGAAGACCGCCGTGTTGACACCGACTCCCAGCGCTAGCGTGAGAGTGACCGCGAGGAGAAAGCCGGGGTTCTTCTGCAGTTGTCGCAATGCGAAGCGGAGGTCGTTGGTCAGCATGGGGTGGGCGCAGGTGCCTGAGGACGAAATGCACTTTGGGTGCCAGAAGACGACGGGAGCATGTGGTTGACGGGGCGGCAGTTAGCTGGGGGAGATTGGTGGATAGGCGGGGCGCGGTGTCCGGAATTGGCGGGGAGTGTCCGGAGGTGAACAGGGGGCGCATTCCCCGCCTGTGCTTGCACCATTTGCATTCAGGTCCTCGATCTCCAACTCCATGGTACCCATCCCGAGGGAGCGCCTTCGCGGGAATTCCTGCCCCGCCGAGATCTGTATTAGCTGCGACTTGGTTTTCCAGAACACTTTCTTCAAGAAAATCGAGCGTGAGTAGAGCGCCAACTTCAATTTAGGCGGGAACGCGTTTATCTCACTGCCTGCAATTTCCGAGCGAGCGTAGTTCTTCAGGGCTTCGAGCTGATCTGCGTCAAGATCGTCGGCATAGAACATGCCTTCTTCTGAGCAGTAGTACTCGTCTCCTTTGAGCTCGCACAGCCGGTACACACCGAAGAGCAAGTCTTGTTCTGTGTCCGTTGTGGTCTCCGTGTCGAAGACGAGCACTTGTTCAGGCCAAGTCGAAAGTTTCCGCCTCCTGTTTTTCCGTTCACTTCGAGAAGCGGTAACGGTGTGTGCGCGAAGAAAAATGCCTTGAGTGGTCATATTGTGAGACTCCTTTTCTTTTTGTTTTGCAACGCAAACTCTTCTTCTTGCATGTCCAAGAACCACAGGAGCATGCAGACGGCTTGTCTTGCTCGACGAATACGCGTAAGCCGATCTGCCGTGTAACGCATGTCAATGCCAGCTCCTTCGATGTACCGCGTCAGTCTTACGTGGTGATCGCGGCAGAGCGGAACCGTAAACCAGACCACATGATTTCTTCCTCCGACGTGGTGTTTCTCGACATGGTCGGTACTGTCACAAATGGCGCAACGCAACTTTCCTGAAGCCCGACCGGCAGCAAGCCGAACGGGCCCCGTGGGCTTCTGCCCGGAAAGTCGCAGATTGCACCCGTTGGTCATCAGGCCACCAACGAGGAATAGAGTTGGTCGAATGACTCACCCTGCTCGGCCAGGCGAGCAGAAGCATGCAGCTCTAGCTCCAGCATTGCAAGGCTGGGTGAACCTCATCTGGACGCCTGCGCTCGATCATGAAGAGAAGGTCATGGCGATTGTCGAGCGGCCAGTGACACTGGATCCGGAAGAGTTGGATTATCTCCTCGAACGCGTGTGTAAAGAAATCCACCTTGCTCAGTTCTTTACTCGCCACGCCAAGACGCCCGATTGGCTTCGTTGGGCGGAAAGCAAGGGACTACTGGCCAATCTATTCAAACATGCTTCCACATTCGGCGAGATCGATCAAATGTTTGGGCTATGGTTCGCGCAGGATTTCGCGTGCAAGCATCCGGGTGACGCGCTGGCCGTCTTACGACGACAGGGAGGGATCATCGGTTCGCCACTTTGGTACCAGATCGCCCTCTCGTTTCATCAGTTGAAACCTGCCCATGAAGTCGCAGCTCAGTGGATACCGCTACTTACAGCCTCTCAGCCCCCATATCGACGCAATGACCTTCTCGAATACAGGTTATGTGCCTGCGAATTTCCACAGGACGAGGCATCTATATTGTTGCTGTTCGAACACCTGACGCGGCCTCGCGTCCGGCTCACGAAGGAAATACTGGCAACCAGCGAGGACCCGGAAGGCGTGGACATTGAGCTCACCGCTGAAGGCAGCGATTATTGGCTCCGTCACGCGTGGGCAACGCTCCTGCAGCCGAATTTAGAGCCTCTGGCGGACAAGTTGCTGCTGGTGGCGACCTCACACATTCAGCGCGCATATATGTTGCTGCGTAGTTTCGGAAAAGACCATCCCACTTGGGATCCACTAAGCGGACTTCGACAGGAGATCGGGTTCGCCGGACGAGGCAGCCTCGATGATGCGGTTGGGCTACTGATCGATATAACCCGCGATGCGCTGCGATGGACTATTGCTCATCGCCCAACGAGAGCCGACTTTTTCATGGACTTATGGTTTGCCTCGGGATGCCGCATGCTCAAACGGCTTGCCGTCTTCGGAGTTGCGGAGAGTGCACACTGGGATTCGGATCGAAAGATGGAGTGGCTTCTTGCGAACGATTTGCTCCACGTTTACGGCTACAAACCCGAAGTCTTTCTTGTCCTTCAGAAAGACTACGCTGAAGCATCGGAGAGTGCACGGGCAAAGATTTTGGAACGGGCCCTAAAAGGATCAGATGCGCTTGAAGGTAGAACTGAAGGATTACGAAATCTACAATCTCGTGCATTGGTTGGCACAAAGTGCCCCGGATTGCCTCATCACGAAAAAGAGACTGGATGAGTTCGTCGAAGCACATCCAGATTTTCGCCCAAGGGAGCACCCGAACCTGGATTGGTGGGTTGGTCCGGGAGGATTTGTCAGTCCGGTAAGTCCACTGGGAACTGATGAAATCCTTTCTTCAACACCGGAAAAGCTGCTTGCAGACCTCGCGGCTGCCAAACGCGACGAATTCGATGGCCCCAGCCGAGAGGGGTTGCTCCGTGGCGTGAGTGAGGCGGTTGCGCGCCGATACGAATGGAGCCTAGATCTCACACGAACACTAAAAGCAAGGGAATTCTGGGAGTCTGATCTTTGGAAAGCGATCGTAAACGGCTGGGCGCGGGCTGATCTAACAGAAGATCAGTGGACAGCGGCGCTCACGACTCTTCTCAATACAAGCCAGATAATCTCCGCTGTAACCTATGAAGGCACTCAACTTCTGGAAGGTGGTATTGCCAAGCCGTCGCACGCAATACCGATCGCCTGTTTTTCGCTTTCGGTTCAGGTGAGCGAGAAACTCTGGCTCTCTTGCGTGGCTTATGACGAAGGACGGGCAGAGTCAGTAGAAGATTGGGCTCTTGTCGCAATTAACCGTCCGGCTGGAACACTGGTGAGGTTCTGGCTAAAGATGCTTTCCAGGGTGCGGGAGCAAGCAGGTAAATCATGGGTAGGAATTCCGGCTGAACATAAGAAACTCTTTGCCGCTGTCTTGAATGGGCACTCGGACGCGGCAATAGTTGGACGAGTATTGATTGCAGCGGAGTTGTTTTTTCTATTCACTTTGGAGCGCGACTGGGCGGTGGAGAATCTTATTCCATTGTTTAGTTTTTCAGAGGACTCTCGACGAGCAATCCAGGCTTGGCATGGCTACCTTGGTTGGGGCAGATGGAATGAGGACTTGCTCTCATTCTTAATGCCACGTTTTGAGGAAGCCTTTCCGAGGATGCACTCTGACTTCGGGAAAGAGCAGCGCAAAAGGTTCTGTGAGTACCTCGCTGGGATCGCGTGTCACAGTTCCATTAATCCCATTCAAGAGGGTTGGCTTAACAGATTTCTTCTTTCGGTAGCGGAAGAAGAACGTGTGATGTGGGCTTCATGTGTTCGTGAAATGCTGAAAGGCATGAAAGAACCAGCTGTCGAGAGTGCATGGAACAACTGGATCAAGAACTACTGGCAAAATCGAATCGAGGGAATACCTGTGCTGCTCGCCGTCTCCGAAGCATCGGCGATGGTTGATTGGACTGTCTGTTTCAAGGGCTCTTTCCCGGAGGTAGCCGAGAATGTTTCTAAGGGTCCCGTTCCAAAGAGGGAGCATTTCTTTTTATTCGAGGAATTGTCTGAATCAGATCTCTTAACTCGCCATCCGGGCGCGGTGGCTCGCTTCGTGTTCTACCTTCTAAAAAATCGTATCGCACCCCTCTACTATTTTGAGCCACTCCTGAAAATCGTGGATGGCCTCCGGCAGTTTCCAGAAGCACGAAACGATCTTCTGCAAATCTGCCAGCAACTGGCAGAACTGGGCTACCCCAACGCTGGCACATTGAGGAGCCTCATTCTGGGAGGTGCCCAGGAAGGCGGTCCGCCGCCGACTTCACCGACTCCATCTGGGTAATTTGCAAAATTCATCGTTCACTGCCTGCGGCTGTCAGCACATATCACAACCCCGCCCACTCCCACTCCAGGTGTGGCAGTTTTGCCGTCCCTTCCTTCCACCCCAGTGCGGGTTTGACCCTCTGCTGTTAAGCCCTTAAACTGAATGGGTTCTCCGCCTATCTTTTTGGTGGCTGCCGGGTGGCCATCGTGCGGGAGGGATTCCTGAGTCGTTTCTTCCTGAGCCGTTTGCTGGGTTGTGGGCTTCGAGGTTTGGTGGTGGCGGCCGTGGTGGGGCTGCTGGCACCGGTGTGTCTGGCGGACAACAACAATCCGATTACGCTGGATACCAGCGAGACTTTATTCGCCGTGCTCACGGCGATGAATGCGTGCGGGTACGACGTGGACTTGAACATGTCGGACGCGCAGCGGCTCAACATCCGGGCCGAGGTGCAGAAGAACCTGAAGGAATCGGAAGAGGCGCAGGGGACCATGACCGCGATGTGCGACTGGTACGTGGCGCACCGGGGAAAAGATCCGGCGCATGACCTGTCGCAGTACGTGTCGCTGGCGCTGTACCTGCAGGGACCTCCGCATTTTCTGCCCAAGGTGAAAGAGGATGAAATGCCTCCGGACGCGGCGCCGATTGCGGCGTTTGGGGCGGTGCTGGAGCGGTTTTACGAGAAGGCGGGGCTGCACGCGATCTGGGAGCGGCACCGGGGCAGCTATGCGGCGCTGATGGAGCGCTATCACATGCCGCTGGCGAAAATGGTGTTCGATACCGATATCTACCTGAGAATGCAGTCGGGGGGATTTCTGGGGCGGACGTTCACGATTTATCTGGATTTTCTCGGGGATCCGAATCAGGCCAACGCGCGCAACTACGGTGCGGACTACTACGTGGTGGTATTCCCCTCGCCGGACCCGGCTGTGAGCGAACCGCTGAAGATGGCGCAAATCCGCCATACCTATCTGCACTACCTGCTGGATCCGCTGGGCGAAAAACACTTCAGTTCCATCAAACGGATTGAGCCGCTGCTGCAGTCGGTGAAGCGCGCGCCGCTGGAGGAAAGCTTCAAGACCGACATGTCGCTGCTGGTGACCGAGTGCATGGTGCGGGCGATCGAGATCCGGACCAGCGGGAATAAGCAGACGGCGGAAGCGATGCGCATGCAGGCGGTGGACGACGCGGTGAAGCAGGGCTACATCCTGACGCGATATTTCTACAGTGCGCTGGTGTTATTCGAAAAAGATCCCGCGGGTTTGCGGAGCGCCTACGGGGACATCCTGGACAAGATCGATGTGAAGGCGGAGGAAAAAGCCGCAGCGGCAGTGCAGTATGCCAGCGTCTCGGCGCCCGAGTTGGTGCAACTGTCGCGCATGGAAGACCGGCGGATATTATTCACAGCCGAGCAGCGGCTGAAAGCGGGCGACGCCAAGGGAGCGCAGGAACTGGCGCAACAGGCCCTGGACAAGAAGATTGGAGATCAAGGGCGCGCGCTGTTCATTCTGGCCCAGGTGGCGGTGGCTAACAAGAATATGGACGGAGCGCGAGAGAACTTCCAGAAGGCCATCTCGGCCGCCAAGGATCCCAAGGTGATTGGGTGGTCGCACGTGTACCTGGGAAGGATTCTGGACTTGAAGGAAGAGCGCGAGGCGGCGATGGTGGAATACCGCGCGGCGTTGACGACGGGGGCGGAGCTACCTGAGATCAAGGCGGCGGCGGAGCGGGGACTGCAGCAGGCGTATGAGCCTCCGGTGAAGCCGCAGTGAGCTATGAGCTATGAGCTGCGAGTTACTGCTTTCAGCAAAGGATGGAAGGTCGCCGCGATAGAATGCACGGTTGAGAAATCTGGCAGGGATTCAAGAGTGCTTTGAAATCAGACCGGCTTCGAGCCGAGGTGAAGGGTAATGAAGAAAACAGCGATCGTGGTCGCAGTGCTGGGAATGTGTGCGTGGAGTTTTGGGCAGGGCAACGATAAGCCGGCGGCGCAGAATGCACCGGCGGCGCAGGCTGCGGGGGCGCCACAGGGGAAGCGTCCGGCAGCGGCAAAGACTCAGCCAGAGTATGCCGCGTACAACGCGGCCAAGGCGTTGACCGATCCGGTGGCGGAGGAAAAGGCAGCCGACGACTTCGCCGTCAAATTTCCGGACAGCGAATTGCGGCCCATTCTTTATTCTGCGGCAATGAACTTGTATCAGCAGGCCAACAACGCGGACAAGATGATGGACATGGCGAAGAAGATCCTCACCTATGATCCCGACTCTCCCGAGGCGCTGCTGGGAGTGGCACAGGTTCTGGCGGAGCGGACGCGGGAAACGGATCTGGACAAGGATCAGCGGTTGGCGGAAGCAAGGAAAGATGCAGAACGCGCCCTGGTGACCGTGGATACGGACATCCCGACAGCGGGCATACCGCAGGACAGACTCGACGCGTACAAGGGCTACCTGAAGTCAGAAGCGTACGCGATTCTAGGTACGCTGTCGTTTAATGCGAAGAATTGGCCGGATGCGGAGACGAGTCTACGGAAGTCGATTGACGCACTTCCGCAGCAGCCGGATCCGATCGCAATCTTCCGGCTGGCGGTCGCACTGGACATGCAGAACAAGATTCCAGAAGCGTTGAAATACGCCGACCAGGCGGTGGATCTCACGAAGGACCGGCCAGACTCGGCTGCCGGCAAAGCGGCGCGCGATGAAAAAGACCGGCTGACGAAGCTGAGCAGCGGCACGGCACCGGGGCAGACGGCCACACCTGCGAAGAACTAGGAGCTGGGTTTGAAGGAGCGGGAAATCTCGGCGCTGGAAGAGGGGCTGGGCTACCATTTCCGGCGGCGGGCGGTGATCGAGCAGGCGGTGACGCACAGCTCGCAGGCGCGGGAGCAGGAAGCGCAGCAGGCGGGCGAGAGCAAGTATAAGGTCAGCGACAACGAGCAACTGGAATTCCTGGGAGATGCGGTACTGGCGCTGGTCACCAGCGAAGAACTGTTCCAGAGGTTTCCGCAGTTCCGGGAAGGCGAACTCTCGAAGCTGCGGGCGCATCTGGTGAGTGAAAGACATTTGATCAGGGTGGCGCAGCAACTGGAACTAGGCCACTACCTGCGACTGGGGAGAGGCGAGGAAAAGAGCGGAGGGCGGGGCAAGACGGCGTTACTGGTGGATGCGCTCGAGGCAATCCTGGCGGCGATCTATCTAGATGGTGGGCTTGAGGCGGCGCGGGAGTTCGTACTGCGCAATGTGATTTCTCCGGCACTGGAGCACATGGAGCGTGGAGGCGGTACCCTGCCGGTGACGGATTTCAAGTCTGCCCTGCAGGAAGCGGTGCAGAGCCTGGGTTTGTCGCAGCCAGCGTATGTGCTGGTGGAAGAGGCTGGGCCGGAGCACAGCAAGACGTTTACGGTCGAGGCGCGTCTGAATACGAAGAACGGCAAGGACGCGGAATTCGTGGGACGCGCGCAGGGCTTGACCAAGAAGAGGGCGGAGCAAGATGCGGCGCGGCAACTGCTGACGTTCCTGGCCACGCGACCGAAGGCGGCGGAACCGAAGGCAGCGGCGCGGGGAGTTCATTCCGCAGATCGGCACCGGGCAGACTTGCATCCGGCAGACAAGTAGATTTCATGGATTCGCCAAACCAGCCCCTCGCTTCGCCGGACGGCCCGATCGGCTCGCCAGAGATGCCAGTCGGCGCGCCAGACGGTACCGGCGGGTCGCCGCAACTCCCGGTCGCGTCCGCCGATCTTCCTCCCGCTGCGCCAAACCGGCGCATCGTGACCACACTCGGAAGCGACGTGATCGGCTCGGTGCAGTCGCTGATGGGCACGGTCGTGATCGCAGTTTTCGTGATCACCTTCATCGTGCAGGCATTCCAGATTCCCTCACAATCGATGGAGAACACCCTGCTGGTGGGCGATTACCTGCTGGTGAACAAGCTTTGTTATGGGGGACACGGGCTGGGCGATCATCTGATGCCGTACCAGAAGATCGCGCGGGGCGACATCATCGTGTTTCACTATCCGGTGGATCCGACGCAGCATTTCGTGAAACGGGTGATCGGAGTGCCCGGGGACCACTTGCGGATGGTCAGCAAGAGGGTGCTGATCAACGGCAAGCCCATCGACGAACCTTACGTGCGGTTTCTGGAGCCGCCGAACAGCCGCGATCCGAGCAGCATGTTTCGCGACAATTTTCCGCGGGTGGATATCCCAGCGCTCGGGTTGGAAGGAAAGTGGTGGCTGGAGATGCGGAAACTGGTGGAGGACGGCCAGCTGATTGTTCCGGAGGGGCACTACTTCGTGATGGGCGACAACCGCGACGACAGCCAGGACAGCCGGTATTGGGGTTTCGTGCCGCGGGAAAATATTATCGGGCGGCCGCTGTTGATCTACTGGTCGGTGCAGGACTGGGACCAGAGCGCAACGATGTCTCTTACGGGCAGGTTGTATCACATCGCGTATGCGGTGACGCACATCTTTCAGATCACGCGCTGGAACCGGACTCTGCGGCTGATACACTGAGTAGTTTGAGGCGGCGGGAGTGGCGTGAGGAGCAGGTCAGGGCTGGCGATTTCCCTCAGGGGCTAAAGCCCAAATGTTTTTTGGACTTTAGCGGCATGGCTGGAAGAGGGTGCGGAAAAAGTCGCATTCCGCGCGCGCAGCGCCTGAAGGCGTGATTGATTCGTCAGCATTTACGCTATGCCTGAAGGCATAGCCTGATACGAATCGTGCGTTTTTCCGCAACCTCTGGAAGCCGTGCCCTTCCCAAAACGATTTGCGGGACGGGCGAGCGGCTGACGGGACGGGGTTGCGCGCCTAAAGGCGATTTTGAGAGGCTGGGTCTACGGCGCGCCTGAAGGCGCGCCCTGATACGAATCATCGGCACACGGAAGAACTCATAGTACGGAAGAAACTATAGTGGCGAAGAAAGAAAATAACGTAGAAGAAAACGGCGCGGACGAGAAACCGAAGGAAACTACGGTTGAGTTTCTGTCGTCGCTGGCAGCGGTGCTGGTAACGGGGCTGTTCATCATCACATTTGTGCTGCAGGCATTTGAGATTCCTTCGAGTTCGATGGAGAACACGCTGCTGATCGGGGATCACGTGTTCGTGAACCGCATTCAGTTTGCGCCCAGGAGCTCGTGGGTGGGGCCGCTGCTTCCCTACCGGGATGTGCACTTCCGGGACATTGTTGTGTTTCTGTCGCCGGCCGAACCGGGACTTTATGTGGTGAAGCGGATTATGGGGCTGCCCGGAGACCGAATTCACCTGCGCAACGGCGTTGTCTATCGCAACGGGGTCGCGCTGGATGAACCCTATGTATTCCACGACGAACTCGAAAAGGAAACGGTCGATCCTTATCGCAACAACTTTCCCGCCGTGCCGCCTACGGATGACCCGAACGTCTATCCCAACTGGATGGTAGATTCGCAGTCCTACATTCAAGGGGATGACATCGTGGTGCCGCCGGACCACTACTTCGCCATGGGGGACCATCGCAGAGTGAGCCTGGACAGCCGGTACTGGGGCTTCATACCCAAGCAGAACGTCATCGGGCGCCCCATGTTCATCTACTGGTCGTTTGAGACGCCGGACAATCAATATCGCAAGACGGCATGGAGCGACCGGATTTTGTTTCTGGGCAAGGTGGTGTTGCACTTCTTCGATGAGACGCGCTGGAAGCGGACGCTACAGGTTGTAAAATGAGGCCCCTCGAAGGTCGGGTGAGGGCGCGGTGAAGCTTTTATCCTCCAAGTGGCGCATAGCAGGTGTGGCGGCACTGATCCTGCTGCTGCTGTTTCTCCTTCGGCCGGGCGCCTCCCGTTTGAAATCACGAATTGTGTCATCCATCAGTGCGGGAGTCGGGCGCTCTGTGGACATCGGCTCGGTTCACCTTCGGCTGCTGCCGCGGCCGGGATTCGACCTGGAAAATCTGGTGGTGTACGACGATCCGGCGTTCGGAGCAGAACCCATGCTGCGGGCGAGTGAAGTGACGGCGAATCTTCGTCTGACTTCGCTGGTGCGGGGGCGGCTTGAAATTGCACGGCTGGACCTGACGGAGCCCAGTCTGAACCTGGTGCATGGCGCGAACGGGCGCTGGAATCTGGAGGCGCTGCTGGAGCGCACGGCGCACATGCCTCTGGCGCCAACAGGAAAGGCGAAGTCAGAGCCGCGGCCGGCATTCCCCTACATCGCGGCGACGTCTGCGCGAATCAACTTCAAGAACGGGCCGGAGAAGAAACCCTACGCGCTGACCAACGCGGACTTCTCGCTCTGGCAGGATTCGGAAAATGCCTGGGGCGTGCGGTTGAAAGCCCAACCGGTCCGCACCGATTTGAATTTGAACGACACGGGCACGCTGCAGGTGAATGGCACATGGCAGCGCGCGGCAACGCTTGGCGAAACGCCATTGCAGTTCAGCATGGAGTGGAACCGGGCTCAGCTCGGCCAACTCACAAAACTCTTCACGGGAAACGACCAGGGCTGGCGCGGAGGAGCGCAGCTCGATGTGACGCTGACTGGGACTCCGGCGAAGCTACAGATTACGAGCGACGCTTCCATTCAGGATTTTCGGCGATACGACATCGCGAGCGGCCAACCTCTGATTCTTGCCGGCCACTGCGAGGGACAATACAGCTCGACGAGCCACGCGTTCCGCGATCTTGTCTGCGACGCACCGGTGGGAAGTGGAACGATCAAGTTGAAGGGAGACATGGTGCTTGCCGGGAGCAGGGACTATGAGCTCGTGCTGATGGCCGACGATGTGCCTGCGAGCGCCTTGGTGGGCATGGTCCAGCGGGCAAAGAAGAATCTGCCTGAGGATCTGGTTGCGGGCGGAACCCTGAGCGGGAACTTCACGATCGAGCGGAAGGCGGCGCAGGTGCAAGTAAAGGGCCGGGGAGAAATCGCTGACTTTCGGCTGAGGTCCGCGGTGAACAAGGCGGAGATTGGACCCGAGACGATTCCGTTTGTGCTGACGAATGGCGAGTCGGCGGGAGGCCTGGCGTGGAGGCAGGCGCTGCGCAAGAGTCAGGCGGGGATGCGGTTTCCCGAGGGTGCACATATCGAATTCGGACCCTTCCCTGTTGCCATTGGACGAGCCGTTGGGCCGGCCGTTCGCGGATGGGTGAGCCGGGTGGGTTATGACATTTCGGTCACAGGCGAGGCCGAGATTGCGAAGACTTTACGTGTGGCGCGAATGGCGGGGCTCCCGTCATTGCAGTCTGCTACGGAAGGTACGGCGCAGGTCGATCTTCAGATTGTGGGATCGTGGGCCGGGCGGAACAACGGGGGTGCCTCGGGGTTCTCCGGGCCGCAAGTTACGGGGACCGCGAAGTTGCGGAACGTTCGCATCGCGGTTCGAGGGGCGGGCGGGGCGGTCGAGATTTCCGCGGCCGACTTGAAGCTTTCCGCTGACGAGGTGCGCGCCGAAAAGTTGAGTGCGCAGGCGGCTGACATATCGTGGACCGGCTCGCTGGAAATGCCGCGGGGGTGCGGGACTCCGGACGCCTGCCAGGTGCATTTCAACCTGAGTGCGAACCAGATTGCGTTGGGGGAACTGCGGGAGTGGGTGAGCCCGCATCCGAAGGAAAGGCCGTGGTACCGGGTGCTGGAATCGGGTGCGCAGGCTGGAACACCGTTCCTGGCGAGTCTGCGAGCGTCTGGGCGGGTGACCACAGAGCACTTGCTGGCGCCGGGTTTGGCGGCGACTCACGTTTCTGCGAACGTGAACCTGGACAGCGGGAAGCTGCAGATCTCGGAATTGAGCGCGGATTTTCTGGGCGGGAAGCATCGCGGCGAATGGCGGGCGGACTTTGGGGCGAAGCCGGCGGTCTGCACTGGCAGCGGAAATCTGACCGGAGTTTCGCTGGCGGGCCTCGCGGACACGAAGGATGAGGCATGGATCGCGGGCACGGCCGATGCGAGCTACGAAGTGAAGGGAAACTGCCCGGCGGAATTCTGGACGACCGCCGAGGGCACGCTGCAGTTTGACGTCAGGGATGGAGCCTTGCCGCATGTCTCGCTCGCAGAAGATGCGGGAGCGCTGAAGATCATACGGTTCTCCGGAAAGGCGCGAGTGCAGGCGGGCAAGATCGAGATCAAAGACGCTAAGCTGGATTCCGTGGGCGGAAAGTTTCTGGTGAACGGGACAGCGTCTTGGAAGCGCGAGCTCGATCTGAAGCTCGCGAAGAGTCAGAACGGCAAAGCGGGATACACCATTACCGGCACACTGGCCGAGCCACGCGTAGGTCAGGTGTCGAACCCGGAGACGCGGGCGCAGTTGAAGACGGAGCCTACGAAATAAGATCTGCTCTGCCGAGTCTGTGCAATGAACTCTTCTTTCGCCCCTCTGGGGCTTGGCCATTTCCACGCATGGAGCCCACGGCTTGCGCGGTGGGCTGTATTCTTTCGCCGCTTCGCGGCTGGAGCCTACGGCACACCTGAAGGCATGCCCCTGATACGAGACACCCGCTAAGTACGAACTCCTAGGGCACGTATCCTGGGCCGCGCAGTACCTTGCCGGGGAGAGTGCCCGTCATCTTGCCTTGATCGATCACCGGGACACCGTTCACTAGCACGTAGTCCATTCCTTCGGAAAGCTGGTTGGGGTTATCGAAGGTAGCGCGATCACGCACGGTGGCGGGATCGAAGATCACCACGTCGGCCCACATGCCCGCCTTGAGGACGCCGCGATCGGTCAGGCGCATGCGCTGAGCTGGCAGCGCGGAGAACTTGCGGATGGCATCTTCGAGGGTTAGAACCTTTTCTTCGCGGACATATTTGGCCAAGATGCGTGGGAAGGTGCCATAGGCGCGGGGATGAGGATGGGCCTGGCCGAGAATTCCTTCGGGCGAGGTGCCCTCGGAATCGTTATCGATGGCGACCCATGGCTGTTGCAAAGCGAGGGTCACGTCGGGCTGCGACATGCCGAAGACGGCGACACCGGTGGAAGGATCTTCGATCAGAAAATCGAAGAGGGCGTCCATGGGATCCTTGTTCCAGAGCTTGGCGATCTCAGAGAGGCGCTTGCCTTGCAGCGGAAGTAGCTTCGAGTTCTCGACTGCGCCGATCATGATGGCGTCAGGACCGGGGATCTCCTGCCATTCGTTGTCCCAATCTTTGGAGGGAGCGAGCATGTCTTTGCGAATGCGCTCGCGCGTGGCGGGATCTTTCAGGCGGGCCACAAGTTTGGCGGTGCCGCCATCGTGGGCCCAGGGCGGGATGAACGCGGAGAAATCGTTGTACCAGGCGGTGTAGGCATAGGTGTCGGCGGTGACGTCGGCTCCTGCGGCGCGCGCGGCGTTGATTTTGGCGACGACTTCGGGCATGCGTCCCCAGTTGGCCTTGCCTGCGACTTTGATGTGCCAAATCTCGACGGGGATGTGGGCTTCGCGGCCAATGCGCAGGGCCTCGTCGATGGCTTCGAGGATTGAGTTGCTTTCGTCGCGCATGTGGGTCGAGTAGATGCCACCGGATTTGCCGGCCTCGGCGGCGAGCGCGATCAGTTCGTCCGTCTTGGCATAGGGCGCGGGAGCATATTCGAGCGAGGTGGAGACACCCGCGGCCCCGTCTTTCATGGCTTCGCGCACCAGGGCCCTCATCTGCTCCAGTTGTTCCGGAGTGGGCTGCTTGTCGTCGTCTCCGAGCACCATGCGGCGGACTTGCGTCGCGCCGACGTAGCTTACGAGGTTGATGCCCATGCCTTGTTTTTCGAGGCGTGCGAAGTATTGGCGGAAGGTGCGCCAGTCGGGAGTGATCTTGTAGTGGTCATATCCGGTGCGGTCGGACTGGATGATGGCGTCGTTGAGGGGAGCGATGGAGCCGCCTTCTCCGGTAATTTCGGAGGTGATGCCCTGGTAGATTTTCGAGGGCAGGCGCGGGTCAACGAGAATGGTGAGTTCCGACTGGCCGAGCATGTCGATGAAACCGGGCGCTACGACCTTGCCCCCCGCGTCGATCGTGCGTTTACGGGGGGCGGTGGTGAGATTGCCGATGGCGGCGATTTTGCCGTCGCGGATGCCGAGGTCAGCGGAGTACCAGGGAGAGCCGGTGCCGTCGATGATGTGGCCGTTGGTGATGACGAGATCGAAGGTGAGCGTTTGCGCTTGAGCCAGTAACCCAGAGGGAACGATCGTCAGCACAAGCGCAAGCAGAACGTGACACAGTCCCGATTTCTTCTTCATTGATTTCGTCTCCATTGGTACTAAGAACAAGAGCTTACCGCAGAGTTCGCGAAGAAATGCCGCGAAGGACGCTGAGGGAGCGCTTTACATCTGAGCGTTCGCAGTTCTTCTTCGGTGCGAGATTGCGCCTAGCGCGATCCAGACTCCCAGGGCAATCCATTCGTAGGCGGTGAAATGGCCGGGGACTAGCGGGATCACCTTCATTAGCGCCATCGCGATCCCAACCACAAGTCCGAAGGCAGCCACAGCGCGCTCGACGCGCGACAGGTTCATCATGCCCGGCCGGGTGCGCGCGAGCGCCAGGCACGCGGCGCAGGTGGCCGACCATCCTATGGCGCAGGCGACTGATCCGACTTCGGTAATGGGGACCAGGATCGCGTCTCCGAGCAGCATACAGGCGGCGGTGGCCAGGCCAACACAGAGGACTGCCGTCGACGGGGTCTGGTGCTGGGCATGGATGGTTCCGACGCGCCTGTCAACCATGCCGCGGCGGCCCAATGCGAAGAACAAGCGGCTGGCGGCGACGAAATTTCCGTTGAAGCATTTGAAGAGCGAGAGCAAGGCGGCGGCGAGGATGATGTTGACGATCCAGCGAGAGCGAACGGCCTGCTGAAACGCCACCGCTGTCATGAACTTTTCGCCAGTTAATTGGCGCCAAGGGGCCACGAACGCGACCGCGGCTACGATGCTGGCGTAGAAGAGGATGCCGATGACGATGGCCATCCAGATGGCACGGAAGAAACGCTGCGCGCGGAAGTCTGGGCTGGCCTCTTCCGCCGCTTTACCCACGGATTCGAATCCGGTCATGAAATAAGGGACGATCTGGATTACCAGCAGAATCGAGATTAACGGAGTATGGGTGAACAGCGGGGGAAAGTTGCGCGGCGAGCCGCGGCTGACGCCGAGAGCTACGAAGATTACAAAGAGCGCAAGTGTGCCGAAGCTGGTCCAATTCTGAAACGTCGCGCTGAGGCGGATACCGCGATAGTTCAGCAGGGTGAGAAGCGCGGTCAGGGCGAGGCCGATGATAAGGTGCGGGAGATACACCGGGCGGCCGGCGATGCGGTAGAGTTCGACGGAGTCGAGACCGGGAAGGATGTAGCCGGCGATGCGGCCGACGGCGACAGCCTCCCACGGACACACGATGAAGTAGGCGAGGGTCATCATCCAGCCGGTGGCGAAACTGATGGAGCGCGGGAAGGCGGCGGAGGTGTAGGCGATCTCACCGGCTGCATCGGGCATGGCGACCACGAGCTTGCCGTAGACCCATCCGATGGGAAGCAAGAGTGCGCCGCCGATCACGAAGCCGAGCAGCGCACCGAGGGCGCCTCCGCGCAGCAGCCAGTCGTCCATGATGACGAGCCAGCCGACTCCGACCATGGTTCCCCAACCGAGGGTGAAGTAATCGGTGGCGCGGAGCTGGCGGGCGAGAGTGTTCACGGGATGTGCTCTGATCCAATGAGCGGGGCGGCGCGAATTATAAAGCATTTGCGTTGGGTATCGGGGCGTATCGCCGGGCTGCGCCCGGCGGACAGCCGGGGGCGGCTGTCCCCACATTCAGAGCTTTTTGCATGTTAGTATCGAATTCAGCCTCTGCATGACACTTCAACATTTGATTCGTTCCGACAGCTCCGCACTTGCTGGCCGTGTTGCTGGGCAGCGGGGCTTCTAGAAAATGACCTCCTCGTCAAAATCTCGAAAGCGCGTGCTCAGTGGTATGCGCTCGACCGGGAAACTGCACCTCGGCAACTACGTTGGCGCACTGCAAAACTGGGTGGGCATGCAGGATGAGTACGAATGCTTCTTTTGTGTGGCCGACTGGCACGCGCTCACGACCGACTACGCGGATACGTCTCGGGTGAAAGAGAATTCGCTCGAAGTGGCGCTCGATTGGTTGGCGGCGGGGCTTGATCCGGAGAGGTCGGTGATCTTCATCCAGTCGCATGTTCCGGCGCATGCGGAATTGCATCTGCTGCTGTCCATGATTACGCCTCTTGGGTGGCTGGAGCGGGTTCCGTCGTACAAGGAGCAGCAGGAGAACATTAAGGGCAAAGACCTAACCACGTATGGATTTCTCGGGTATCCGGTGCTGATGTCTTCTGACATCATGGTCTACAAGGCGGATGCGGTACCGGTTGGGGAAGATCAGGTCGCGCACGTGGAGCTGACGCGGGAGATTGCGCGGCGGTTCAACGGGTTTTATGGCGCGTCAAAAGAAGTGTTCCCTGAGCCCAAAGCCCTGCTAACGCCCGCCGCAAAGTTGCCGGGGACCGACGGGCGGAAGATGTCGAAGTCGTACGGGAACACAGTCATGCTCACCGATCCCGAACCCGTCGTGCGGCAGAAGCTGAAGACCATGGTGACCGATCCGGCGCGGGTGCGGCGGTCGGACCCGGGAAATCCGGATGTGTGTCCGGTGGGGGATCTGCATAAAATCTTCAGCGACAAGGACACGATGGCCAAGGTGAATGAAGGCTGCAGGTCGGCGGGGATTGGGTGCATCGAGTGCAAGGGATGGGCGGCGGACGCTATCGTGAAGTTGCTGAATCCGATGCAGGAGCGGCGCAAGAAATTCGAGGAGAATCCGCGGCTAGCCTGGGATATTCTGGAGGCAGGGTCGAAGCGGGCGCGTAAGGCGGCGGGTGAGACGATGGAGGATGTGCGCGCGGCGATGGGGATGTCGCTGGGGTATGAAGCGGCGAAGTAGTCAACTTCCCCATCTGTCGCAAGAAACGCGACAAGGATGGGGCACCCGGTTGAAAGTGAACCGGCAGTCGATTTGGCGCAGACGGAGTGCATAGGTCCCTTCGACAAGCTCAGGGCAAGCTCTTCGCTTCGCTCAGGATGACAAGACGATCAGAGTAATGACGGAACAAGCAAAACTCGTTTCGGGGGAGGAGACGCAGACGGCTGTCTCGCCTGCGATCGTCGCGGGTTCGCCTGCGGCGAAACCGGTGGCGAAGAAGGAAGAGAACGATTCGCCGTTTGCGGTCGCGGTGGGCGACGTCTACGAGGGGCCGCTTGACCTGCTGCTGGATTTGATCCGGAAGCAGGACATTGATATTTATGACATCCCGATCGCGAAGATTACGGCGCAGTATCTGGCGTATGTGGAGAAGATTCGTGAACTCGATGTGAATGTTGCGGCCGACTTTATTTATATGGCGGCGGTGCTGATTCACATCAAGTCGAAGATGCTGCTGCCGCGCGATCCGCTCGCAACGGCGGAGGAGCAGGAAGATCCGCGGAACGAACTGGTCAACCGGCTGCTGGAGCATGAGAAGTTCAAATCGGCGGCGCAGATGCTTTTGCAGAAGCAGCAGATCGAAGATGCGGTGCTGTCGAATCCGTCGTTGAAGGAATTCATGGAGGCGGAGGGCACCGAGCCGGAGATTGCCGCGGACGTGATCGATCTGGTCAAAACGTTTCAGCAGGTGCTGGAGCGGGTGCGCACGCGTCCGGTGCTCAATGTCGACGAGGAGACCGTGACGGTGGGGCAGATGATCGACTATCTGCGGCGTCGGCTTTCGCTGGAGGACCGGCCCATCCGGCTGAAGCAGATCCTCATGCGGGTTCCGTCGCGGCAGGCGCTGGTTTGCATGTTTCTGGCGCTGCTTGAGATGGTGCGGCTGCAGGCGATTCAGGTGCGGCAGGAGAAATTGTTCGGCGAGATCGCGGTGCGCAAGCACACGCACTTTGACGAGATCATGAACGAGCAGTCGGCGGTGCGCGACGACTGGAAGTAAGAGAGCGAGGGATTAGGGGTCAGGGGCTAGAGATCAGTTTTGAACTCGTTGATCCTAGGCCCTGACCCCTGATCCCTGACCACTATGTCCTTAAAAGCTCAACTCGAAGCCATCATTTATGCGGCGGAGACGCCGATTACGCTGGAACAGATGATCCAGCTCGTCAGGGAAACCGTTGTCGCCGACGGCGCCGCCGACGATGCGGAGGTCAAGTCGCGCGTGCGGTCTTCGCTGGAAGAACTGGTGGGCGAGTATGGGTCACCCGGACACGGGATCGAGATTCGCCAGGTCGCGGGTGGATACCGGATGTCGACCAAGCCAGAGCAGCACGAAGTGGTGCGCGCTTTTGCCAAGAGCCTGAAGCCTCCGATCCGGTTGTCGCTGCCGGCGCTGGAAACTCTGGCTGTGATTGCTTACAAGCAGCCGGCCACGGTGCCTGAGATCAACGACATTCGCGGCGTCGATTCGGGCGGGGTGATTGGGACTCTGCTGGATCGCAAACTGATCACAACGGCGGGGCGTAAGCAGGTGATTGGGCGGCCGATTCTGTATAAGACGACCAAGGAATTCCTGATGCGGTTTGGGCTGAAGGACGTGAATGAACTGCCCAGCATGGAAGAGTTCGAGAAGCTGGTGGCGGAGTCGTTTCAGGAGGAGTTGGTTCCGGCGGAGAGCGCGGCGTCAGCCGATTCTGTGCAACCGGCCGAGAGCGGTGGGTCGGCCGAGGATGAACCGGCGGGCGAGAGCGTGTCTGAAGCGGAGAAGGCGGGCTGAAGAGCCCGGCCTGTGCCGTCCCTTCGGGACCTGTTCGATTTCCTATTCGCACCCCGGACTTACGTCCGGGGCTAATGGATGCCGCCCCTTCGGGGCTCGGCTTTTGATGTGTCGCTAAGATTCGGAATTTCATCATGCCACTGGAACGCCTGCAAAAGATCATCGCTGCTGCTGGAGTAGCTTCCCGCCGGACGGCGGAGAAACTGATTTCCTCGGGGGCCGTGCAGGTCAACGGTGCGGTGGTGACCGAACTGGGCAGCAAGGCCGATCCTGAGACCGACCACGTCCGCGTCAACGGGAAGCTTCTGCACGGGGCGCAGCGTCACCACTACCTGTTGCTCAACAAGCCCAAGGGATACGTCACGACCATGAGCGATCCGGAGAAGCGGCCGACCGTCATGGACCTGATTCGTGGGGTGAAGGGACGCGTGTATCCGGTGGGGCGTCTGGACTATGCGAGCGAAGGCCTGTTGGTGCTGACCAACGATGGGGAACTCGCGCACCGCTTGATGAAGGCAGCCTCACATGTTGCCAAGACTTATGTGGTGAAGGTCGCGGGAACACCGAAGGAAGAGGCGATCACGAAACTGCGAGCGGGAGTGTCGATCGCGACCGACGATGGCAAGCGCGTCAAGACCGGGCCGGCTTTGGTACGCGTGGTGAAGGAAGCGGCGAATCCGTGGTATGAGATCACTCTAGTCGAGGGGCGGAACCGGCAGATTCGGCGCATGTTTGAAGCGGTCGGACATCATGTGGAAAAGATCAAACGGGTGCGTTATGGCCCGCTTACGCTGGATATTCCGCCGGGCAAGTTCCGCTCACTCACGTTGAAGGAAGTGGAGCAACTGAAGTCGGCCAGCATGACTGGCGCAAAAGTCAGTAAGAAATCCATCTCATGATGAGCGGCGAGCATGAGCCGATTCTTTGACCTGGTTTCGAAGCCGGCGCGGGAAATGAGCAGCTACCTGCCAACCGCCCCAGCCCGGCAGGCTCCCGCAGACACCCAGCCGCGCCTGATCAAGCTGGACTCCAACGAGAATCCATTTGGTCCGTCTGCGCGCGCGCTGGAAGCGATGCGGTCGGCGCTGGCCGCAACCCACACTTATCCTGACGACGACTGCACTGAACTGCGTCGCAGGCTGGCGACACACCACAGTGTCCCTTTAGAGCAGGTTCTGGTGACTGCGGGCTCGACCGCGATGTTGGGCTTGCTCTGCCACACGATGCTCGCGTCCGGCCTGAACGCGGTAACCAGCGAACGGTCGTTCGTTGTCTATGCGATGGCGGTGCACGCAACCGGAGCGCAACTGATCGAGACTCCGATGCGCGAAGACGGGTTCGATCTGGACGCGATTCTCAACGCAATCAACGAAGACACGCGGATCGTGTTTTTGGCGAACCCGAACAATCCGACAGGAACCGTGCTTGACGCGGACGCGGTGGACAAATTTGTTGCCGAAGTTCCCGGCCATGTGGTGGTGGTCCTCGACGAGGCGTACTACGAGTTTGCGGTGCGGTTTGCGGCACAGCGCAAGGTTGAGTATTCGAGGTCGCTGGACTACCTCGGGCAGGGCGCCAGCGTGGTGGTGCTGCGAACGTTTTCGAAGGTGCACGGATTGGCGGGGCTGCGTGTGGGCTATGGACTTGGACCGGCGGAACTGATGGCGTACTGCGCACGCATGCGCGATACATATTCCGTGTCATCAGTGGCGCAGGCGGCAGCGCTGGCGGCGCTTGACGATCAGAACCATATTGGACGGACTGTCTCCAACAACGCGGCGCAGGCACAGATACTCGGCGTGGGATTGTCAGAGCTGGGATATCGCGTGGTGCCGACGGCGGCGAACTTTTTGTATTGCGATGTGGGCAAAGATGCTTCCGCGTTCGCGGGGCGGCTGCGCGGAGAAGGAGTCAGTGTGCGAGCGCTGGGGGTTTGGGGAGCACCGAGTTGCGTGCGCGTGAGCATTGGGACGCCGGAGCAGAATCAGATTTTGCTGAATTCGGCACGGAAGGTCGCCGGGGCGTCATAGCATGCAAGGCGAAGGAATACGACCACAGGGGCTGAAGCCCAGATCGCTTCTGCCCGCTAACGCGGCGCTCAAAGCGCCGCTCTTCCACGGTTGTGCACGCTTCCGTCACATGATGAGGCGCAATCCCGGGGGTCCGCAGCGGCACGTCTGAAGCCGTGCTTTCCCGATCGCGACGCCTGTGGAGTCGCTCGAAGGCTACTACGATGTGGGGATTCTGGCGGCGCCGTAGAGGCCGGCGTCGCTGCCTAGCAGGGCGCGGGTGATGATCGTCTTCTTTCGCGTGTAGTTGGCGATCTGGGCAGACGCGCCTTCCTTCTTGCCGAGAGGATCGTCTGGGGCGGTTGCGGCGTAGACCAGGGAACGTTCGCGCAATTCTGCGAACATGGGGGGGGCGAAGGCGTCCCAGGCACTCAGTACTCCGCCACCGATGACGAACATGTCCAGGTTGAGAACGTTGATCAGATCGGCCAGCAGCATCCCCAGGGACACGCCGAAGCGGTGGAAGATGCGTTGGGCGTCTTCGTTGCCCTGAAGGGCGAGATTGTAAATCGACTTGGCGCTGAATTCCGCGTCGGAACTGGCGGCCTTGGCGAGGGCCGGTGCCTGGCCGGAGTCGATTGCCTCGCGGGCCATGCGTACGACAGCCGTCGCAGAAGCGTAACGCTCGGCGCAGCCATGATTGCCGCAGCCGCAGGGGACGCCGTTGGGCTCGATGGTGACGTGTCCGAATTCGCCGGCCATGCCGTTCATGCCGTAGAAGAGTTTTCCGTTCAGGATGATGGCGCCGCCGATGCCGGTGCCCAGGGTGACCATCGCCATGTTATCGACGTCGCGGGCTGCTCCCAGCCATTTTTCGCCGAGCGCGGCGACGTTGGCATCATTCTCGAGGAAGACGCGAGCGCCCAGGCGGCGTTCGATCTCATCGCGCACGGGATAGTCGGACCAGCCAGGAAGATTCGCGGACTTGCGCATCATGCCGGTTTCCATGTCGATGATGCCCGGGACGCCAATGCCTGCGCCGACAAACGTGCCGCCGCCGCGATACTGATCGGTCAGGCGGTGAATGGCGTCGCACATTTCGCCGATGACGTGGTCGCGGCCGAGGGCAACCTTGACGCCCAGAGTGATTTTTTCTAGAAGCTGGCCGTCGGTGCTGATGGCCGCGATGCGCAGGTTGGTGCCGCCGAGATCAACTCCAATGGAAAAATCGGGCATGGGGAGAAGGGTAACAGAATCGTAGCGGGTTTTCTCGGAATAGGGCGCGCGTGGTGCATGCAAAAAGCGGGAACCACGAAGGGCACGAAGGTACACGAAGGAAAACTACATTCAGCTTTGCTATCTCTGGCACTTGGGGCAGTAGTGGCTGCTGCGGCCGGCGATGACGACTCGCTTGATCGGTGTTTTGCAGACGAGGCAGGGCTCGGCTTCGCGAGCGTAGACGCGATGCTGGAGTTGGAAGAATCCTTCTTCGCCGTCGGCGTCGACATAGTCGGAGATGGAAGAGCCGCCGAGGGCGATCGCTTCGTTCAGGACTTCTTTCACGGCGACGAAGAGCTTGGCCAGTTGCTCGCGGGTGATGGTGGAGGCGCGACGGCGCGGGCGGATGCCGGAGCGGAAAAGAGATTCGTCGGCGTAAATATTTCCGACGCCGCGCAGGAGTTTCTGGTTGAGCAATGCGCTCTTGATGGGAGTCTTGCGGCCGCGGAACAAGTTCGTGAAGCGGTCGAGGTCGATTTCCAGCGGTTCGATGCCGCCGGCGTCGAAGTCCGCGGCGCTCGCGACACTCAGACGACCGAAGCGGCGCGGGTCGACGAAGCGCAGTTCCCTGCCTGATGACAAGCGAAGGATGGCGTGAGTGTGTTTTGCCACTTCCGTTTGTGGCTCGCACACTCGCAGGCTGCCTGTCATGCCGAGATGGACGATCCATTGAGACTTGGTGGCGACCGCTTCGGCAGGAGCAGTCGAGGTTTGTCGCGCTGCACGACTCTTCGTCATTCGTTGCGCTAGCCGGCTTTTCGCGGGTGCCCGCACCACACGATCTTGTTCCAGATCGAAGACGATGTGCTTGCCCATTCTCCGGACGGAGGCGATGCGGCTTTGGTCGAGTACCGCGGCGATTTCTGATGCGGGAGACTTGAGGGTCTCCTTCTTCTGGCCGAGCCAGACGGACTCGATAAGGTCTCCAGTCACACGTTTGGCTAGGCCGCGGGCGATGGTTTCGACTTCGGGGAGTTCGGGCATGGGGTTCGGGACGAAACAGCAATCACCACAAAGGACACGAAGGTCCACGAAGGAAAGCCAGGACCTCAGAACCTCTCGGTGCTCAACTGATTACCGCTACTTTTTCAAGAACGTGCCTTGTTCGAGTTCTTTGAAGGCTTGCTGGAGTTGCTCCTGCGTGTTCATCACGATTGGACCATACCACGCCACGGGCTCTTCGAGCGGCTTGCCTGAAACGAGGAGGAAACGAATTCCATCTTCGCCAGCTTGCACGGCGACTTCGTCGCCGCGATCGAAGACTACCAGCGAGCGGTTGTCCGCTTCTGCGGGAGGTTTGGTGTCGGCCCATCCAACGCCCTCGGTTGGCACAGCCAGGGGAGCCGAAGCGTTGCAGAATTTCCCGGATCCCGCAAAAACGTAGGCGAAGGCGTGGCGAGTGGTCTCGACCGGCAAAGTCTTTCTCTCCCCGGGAGGCACCGACACGTCGAGGTAGATGGGATCGGCGGCGATTCCATCCACCGGGCCAGACTTGCCCCAGAACTTTCCACAGACGATGCGGACGTGAGTGCCGTCGTCGTCGGTGACCTCTGGGATATCTGCTGTCTTCACCTCTTGATAGCGCGGCGGCGTCATTTTCAAAGCCGACGGGAGGTTCGCCCACAACTGAAAACCGTGCATGCTACCGGTCGGGTCGCCCTTCGGCATTTCCTGGTGAATGATGCCGCTGCCAGCGGTCATCCACTGGACGTCTCCGGCGGCAATGGCGCCCTTGTTGCCCATGCTGTCGCCGTGCTCGACGGTTCCGGCTAGAACGTACGTGATGGTTTCGATGCCGCGGTGCGGGTGCCACGGGAAACCCGCGAGATAGTCCTCAGGAATGTCGTTGCGAAAGTCGTCGAGCAGTAGGAAGGGATCGAAGTCGTGAGTGTTGCCAAAGCCGAAGGCACGGCGCAGATGCACTCCTGCACCTTCCAAAGTGGGCTTGGATTTGATGAGCCGCTTGATGGGTCGAATGGACATGTGGCCTCCGGTGGTCGAGCGTGCGTGCAGAGTACTCTACCGCGTGAGACGTATTTGATGCACGCCGACACCCTCCGGACGCTAGGCGGGTTAGAGCTTGCGACTCCGGTTGGCGAGCAACGGTTGGGGATCAACGGTCGCGGAGCAGGGCTGTGTTATAAATCTCGCAGATGCCGAGTTCGCGACAAGGGTCGATCCGTCTGTTTCGTTTCTCCGGAATCGATGTATTCCTGCATTGGTCGTGGTTTCTGGTAGCGGTGTATGAAATCAACGCCCGGGCGGGGCTTTATTCGTCTGTCGCGTGGAATGTGCTGGAGTACCTGGCGCTGTTCGTGATTGTGCTGCTGCACGAGTTTGGCCACGCGCTGGCGTGCCGGCAAGTTGGGGGCGTGGCGAACCGGATCATGCTGTGGCCTCTCGGCGGAGTGGCATATGTGGACCCGCCGCCACGGCCGGGAGCGACGCTGTGGAGCATCGCAGCCGGACCGCTGGTAAACGTGGCGCTCCTGCCGGTCTTGTGGGTCCTGGTAATGTCGGCACGGTCGTCAGGATGGGCTGGGACGATGCCCGACGCCTACGCGCTGCTGCGCCAAGTCTGGCGGATCGACTTGTGGCTGCTGGTTTTCAACATTCTGCCGGTCTATCCTCTGGATGGCGGCCAGATTCTTCGGTCTCTCCTCTGGTTCGTGCTGGGACGCGCCCGCAGCTTGATGGCGGCGGCGATTATCGGCTTGCTGGGCGTGGGCGGGTTCGTCCTGCTTGCGATACGGATGCGTGACACTTGGCTCGGCGTGATTTCCCTCTACATGCTTATGAGTTGCTGGGGCGGATTCCGGCAGGCGCAGGCATTGTTGCGTGTCGCAAAATTGCCACGTCGAGACGGGTTTGCCTGTCCGAGTTGCAGGACAGCGCCGCCGGTCGGGGATTTCTGGAAGTGCGGGCAGTGTGGGCAGGGATTCGATACCTTCGCGACCCAGGCGGTCTGTCCGTATTGTTCGACCCGGTTTGATGTGACGAAGTGCCTGGACTGCGGGGCGGCTCATTCTATGAGCGAGTGGGCGGTTTCGGCGGTTGCGCCGAGGAGCCTGTGAGTGGGCAACAGGGAGGGGGGGGCTGAAGAGTGTGAGTGAGAACTTGTGCCGGGACTCGCGCACTTTTTCCACTCTCACCCGGCACTGCCGTGCCGGACTTTCACATACCGCCGCTTCGCGGCTTGATTTCGGCAGATCTGTTCCACCGATCTCGCGAAAAACTAGCTGTACGCGGAGCTGGAAGCGCCGCTCTTCCACGGCTATAGGATCGTTCACGGCTGTCGCCTCCGCGGCTATAGAGGGGGCCAGCGGCTAAAGAGGCTGCGGAAGAAGTCGCATTCCGCGTGCGCAGCGCCTGAAGGCGGATTGATTCGCAAGCATTTACGCTATGCCTTCAGGAAGGCATAGCCTGATACGAATCGTGCGTTTTTCCGCAACCTTTAAAGCCGTTCGAGCTTCACGCCTGTTTGGCATCGCTGAAGCGATGCTCCTGATACGAATCGATCTTCTCAAACCAGCACCATTCTCGAAGTTGCGCAGACCGTGGCCTTATAATCCCCGAAGCGGCTCGGTCGGCGCGGAGGAGGCTGCGTGGGAGGGTGGGGTACCGGAAGCTTTGAGAACGACGACGCTGCGGATTGGCTGGCACACCTGGGCACCGTAGCGCCCGATGGTCTGACGCAGATACTGGTTCAAACCGCTGACAATCCTGACTATCTTGAGGCACCTGCCGCTAGGGTTGCAGTCGCCGCAGCCGAGGTCGTCGCGGCTCTGAACGGTTCGCCCGCGCCGGCAGTGCCACCCGCCATTGTCGAATGGACAAAGAAGAATCCGAAAGCGTGCACTCCGGAGCTTAAGGCTCTGGCGGTTCGAGCTTTGGACCGCGTGCGGAGAAATTCTGAACTGAAAGACCTGTGGCTGGAAGCGGACGGTCTGAACGACTGGATCGTGGCGATACAGGATCTGCAGGCGAGAGTAGGAAGCTAGCGGATTTCCCAACCCCAACGCAACTCTGAGGAAACGATGGAAACCCTGTGGCGGAGTATGCAGTGTCTACCACTTCTCAGACGCGGTCGAGCTACAGACTTCACTGGGACTCCTGCGCGATGGCGGTACGGGCGGGCGGAGACCGCACCCTTCCCAAACCGGTTGAGAGACCTGCGCGCTAGTCTTTGAGCGGAACTACGGCGCTGCCGTCGCGGCAGAAGGTGGCGACTCGCTGCAGGTCGCCGTTGGCGCGGGGCACGGTCATGACTGGACCGTAGCAGTACACCGCATGCCCGGTGGCGGCAAAGTACCAGCGCCCGCCCTTGGAGCGCTTGGTTACCTGAGTGATGGGTTGACGCAGGGGCCTGGGTGGAGCCAGTTGGGCAACAGGCAGACTTAACAACAAGGCTAGGGTCAGAACCTTCATTGTTTTCCTGGGACGTTCCGCTTTCTACTGTTTACCTACAAAGCAAGCACTGCTTGCACAACTCGCGTCTGAGATCGTGGTCTCAGGTCTAGGTTTTACATCAACGTCTTAGATCGTAATCACAGTGCGGGGATCATCGACCAGATCCAACGCCGGCTTTGACGGCATCTGGAACTGGGGTTTCTGCTTCGCGGTCTGGTTCTTCGTGCGATGTTGCTGTGCCGCCTGGGAAGACGGGGCCTGCTTCGTTGGAGCCTGGGTAGACGGTGCCTGGGTGGACGGGTACTGGGTCACTGGAGCTTGCGTTTTGGCTGACGGAGTTTGGCGATGGTGCTGCACATCCGCCACATTCGTATTCTGCTGGGCCTTCTTCATCGCCGATAACTCGGTGCTGTCGCGGAACAGTTCACGAATCAAGGTGCGCTGCGATTCGATGGTCGCACCTTGCTCGACAATGAGCATGGTCATCAGGCCGTAAGAGATCAAGAACAAGACGGTCAAGAGGGGCAACCAGCCGTGTTTCTTGCGGGCAGTCGGAGCATCTATCGGAGGTACGGCGGCGTTCTCGAATAAGGTCGTCATGGTGGCACCCCGGTCATTGCCCCAAACTGGCAGGCACATGGGGAATTGCACCCAGTGAGCCAATAGCAGAATTCGAGTTAACTATATGATATCAAAATAGTTAGTCGCTTTCTGCCGGAGAGGGACGAAAGGCAGAAGTGCAACTCGCTGCACATAATGAGCAAGTGGGTTTGGTTTTCTACCGTCACCTCCGACCGGGCAAAACGCCTGTCTGGCGCGGCTTGCGCGCTGCTTCAGAGATTGGGGGCGACGTCTTCCGGGAGCGATTCAGCTATCTCTCCGGAAACGTTGCCGTCGAGATTACCTCGGTTACTTTTCGGGAGAGGTTAGAAACTCCTAACATCGTCTTCGGGACTAATTGGACCACAATCTACTTTCTTCTCAGGGACCTCCAAACATGCGGGTACGGCACCTTCTGGTTCTGTTCTTGTTCCTCTCATGCTGCTTTGTGCCGGTGGGAATGGCGCAGAGCCAATCATCGTCTGCAGACGGGCATTCGGAAGGGCGGCGGGTCGTCCGGAAGACGGCACCCTCTTATCCAGATATCGCGAAGAAGATGAACCTTGGGGGTACCGTGAAGGTGATCGCGACGGTGGCACCGGACGGAACAGTGAAGTCCGTCCGGCCCATGGGTGGCAGCCCTTTGCTTATCCAGGCGGCTCAAGATGCCGTATATAAGTGGAAGTTTGCCCCGGCCAGCGCCGAGTCGGCGGAATTGATCGAACTGAAGTTCGATTCGCAGTAGGGTTGCCCCCACGACGGCAGACACCTCAATCTGCCAAGTGCTCTACTTGCCGAGGATCAGCTTGGCGATGGTGGCCAGCTGCATGTTGGACGTGCCTTCGTAGATCTTGCCGATCTTCGCATCGCGCCAGTATTTCTCGACGGGATAGTCCTTGGTGAATCCGTAGCCGCCATAGATCTCAATGGCCAGCGAGGTTACGCGGTCGGCGACCTGGGACGCGAAGAGCTTGGTCATGGCGGCTTCTTTGACGAAGTTCACGCCAGCGTCCTTCATGCGCGCGCAGTTGTAGACCATGAGCCGTGCGGCTTCGATCTCAGTGGCCATTTGTGCGATCTGGAACTGGATACCCTGGAACTCGGCGATGGCTTTGCCGAACTGCTTACGCTCGACGGCGTATTTACAGGCAAACTCGAAGGCGCCGCGGGCCAGGCCAATCATTTGCGCGCCGATGCCGATGCGGCCCTCGTTCAGCGTTTCGATGGCGATCTTGTAGCCCTTGCCGGGCTCGCCCAGCACATTCTCCTTGGGCACGCGGCAGTCTTCCAGGATCAGTTCGCAGGTCGATGACGCGCGGATGCCGAGTTTATCTTCTTTCTTCCCGACAGTGAATCCCGGGAAGTTCTTGTCGACCAGGAATGCGGTGATGCCTTTGTATCCGGCGCTGGGATCGAGTGTGGCGAAGAGCACGAACAATCCTGCCTCTTTGCCGTTCGTAATCCAGAGCTTGCGACCGTTAAGTACGTAGTCGGTGCCTTTGAGCATGGCGCGCGTCTGCAGAGCAAAAGCGTCGGAGCCGGAACCAGCTTCGCTGAGGGCGTAGGCGCCCACGGTCTCGGTGGCCATCTTCGGCAGGAAGCGCTTCTTCTGCTCCTCATTGCCCCAGCGCAGCAGGGCGTTGTTGACCAGTGTGTTTTGCACGTCGACGATGACGCCGGAAGAAGCGTCCACGCGAGAGAGTTCTTCGACGGCGAGGATTGCTTCGAAGAACTTGGCCCCGCCTCCGCCGTACTGCTCGGGAATCTCGATGCCCATCAGGCCGAGTTGGAAAAAGTCGTGGATGAGGTCTTTGTCGAAGACGCCTTTTTCGTCCATCTCCTTCACCAGCGGACGGATCTTTTCGTCAGCGAACTGGCGGATGTTGTCGCGGAAGAGGATTTCGTCTTCGGTAAGGGTGGTGAGAGGAGCGGGAACAGTAGCCTGCAGAACCGTTTCAGGCATGGGGTCACCTTCCAGGAAGGAATGGGCAAACTCTGGATTTTAGCACTTTGAATCGCAGCGAAGAGCAAAGGCAGAAGCTTCAACCACTAAGGACACGAAGGGGCACGAAGGGAAACAAGACAGATTCAACCGCGGTTTGCGCCGTGGACCAGTCGGAGACCGTCGGCCTGCAGGATGCGCTTGATCTGGCTGCGGGCATGCACTGACCAGGGGCCTGAGGTGTCGAGCTTGACGTAGGCCTGCCAGTGTTTGAGCGCCTTGCGCGGTTCCCGGAGCTTTTCGTAGGCCAGCGCCAGATTGTAGTGAGCGTCGGCGTAGGTTGGAGCCAGTTGCAATGCGGTCTTGTAGGTCTGAATCGCGTCCATCACGCGGCCTGTTTCGTCGAGCACATTGCCCAGATCGAAGTAGGCGAGGGCGTAACGCGGGTCGGCTTCGATGGCGTGGCGATAATGCTTTTCGGCGAGGCCAAAGTCCTGGCGGTTGTAATAGAGCGTGCCCAGATTGATGTGAGCGGCGGCGTGGGTGGATTCGATCTCGAGCACTTTGTGGTACGCGGCGATGGCCTCGGCCTGCGTTCCGGGATCTTCTTCCAGTGCGATACCGCGGGCGAACCACGCTGTAACCTCATTCTCGCGCGGACTAATCTCGGCCTTTGGCACAGGCGTGCTGGTCACGACTTTTTCGCGCTCGGAAAAATCCATGAGGAACTGGCCGGCGATCGGCTCCAGCAGTCTACCATCGTGGCGGAACGCCACACGGTGCTTCGCAGTGGACCACGCACCGGCTTCGAGCAACGGCTTCTCGACGCCGGACGCCTGCTTGCGCATGGCTTCGAGCGACTGGCGAATCACTGCCGGACGCACGCTCATGGCGCGCAGATCACGAACCTTCTTGATTTCCAGCAGACCGGAAAAGGAATAGGCTTCCGCGGACGTTACCAGGCCGTTCCGCTCCCAGTTGGCCAACTGGCGCGGCGTAATGTGGAGGATCCTCAGTAAGTCAATTCGACTGTACACGGCAACACACAACGCTCCCGCGGCACGCGCAAGAGCGTCCGGATCTATTATCGTGAACTTGCGTCAACAAACGCAACTGCAAATGGTGTGGAAACCTGTGGAGAACCTGGCTGATTCACATGCAGCGGGAATGGTGCAATGCGCTCTTCGGCATCATCCCGGCATTCGTCTCGCTCTCGCCGGAACCTAGACCGCGACCACAGCCGCCTGGTAGTCCTCGTAGGTGCCCTTGAAGTCTGTAATTTTGTGGTCGCTTTCGAAGTGCCAGATGCGCGTGGCGACTTCGTCAATCAGATCGTGATCATGGGTGACGAGGAAAACTGTCCCGTGATAACGCTGCAAGGCGATGTTCAGCGCGTTGATGGATTCGAGGTCCAGATGGTTCGTAGGCTCGTCCAGCACGAGCACGTTCGGCTTCTGGAGCATCAGCTTACAGAAGAGGAGGCGCGCCGCTTCGCCGCCGGAGAGGACGCTGGTGGACTTGGTCGCTTCTTCGCGGGCAAACAGCATTTGCCCGAGGATTCCGCGCAGTTCCTCGTTGACGGCGGCGCCGTCCCATTGATGCAGCCAGTCGATCGCAGTCATGCCACCGGCGATCAGGCTGCGGTGATCCTGCGCGAAGTAGCCAATCGATGCTTCGTGTCCCCAGATGACCTTCCCGGAGTCGACGAAGGTACCGTCATAGCCACTGGTCTTGCGCAGTTCGGCTTCGGGCGTCGTCGGAGAATTTGCCAGCAGCGCGTTGAGCAGCGTAGTCTTCCCTGCACCGTTACGCCCCATGAGCGCGATTCTTTCGCCGCGAATGATGCTGGCGGTGAAATCGTGAATGACCTGCTTCTCGCCGTACGCCTTGCCTAGATGCTCGACTTCCAGAATGTGCTTGCCCGACGGGCGTTTTTGCTCGAATTTGATGAACGGGCGCTGGATGTTGGACCTGGCCAGCTCGGTCACCTGCAGGCGTTCGACTTCTTTGCGCCGCGACTGCACCTGGCTCGACCGGGTGCCGGCGGCGAAACGCGCGATGAACTCGTTCAACTGCGAGATCTTCTTTTCGCGCTGCGCGTTCTGGGACTCGATCTGCGACCGGACCTGCGTTTTGGCCACAACCATGTCGTCGTAGCTGCCGGTGTAAGTGATGATGGTCTCGTAGTCAATGTCGGCGATGTGGGTGCAGATGCTGTTGAGGAAGTGGCGATCGTGCGAGATCGCGATGACGACGCCGTCGTAGACGTTCAGAAATCCCTGCAACCAGTGGATCGAATCCAAGTCGAGGTGGTTCGTGGGCTCGTCGAGGAGCAGAGCCTGGGGATGCCCGAACAGGGCCTGGGCCAGAAGGACGCGGACTTTCTGTCCGCCCTGTAGCTCGCCCATCTTGCGCGTGTGCAGCTCGTCGGGAATGTCGAGGCCTTGCAGCAGGATGGAGGCGTCGCTCTCGGCGGTGTAGCCGTCTTCTTCGCCGACAATGCCTTCGAGTTCGCCGAGCTTCATGCCATCGGCGTCAGTAATCTCGGGCTTTTCGTAGATGGCGTCGCGTTCCTGCATGGCCGCCCATAGGCGCTTGTTGCCCATGATGACGGTGTCGATCGCGGAATGGGCGTCGAAGGCAAACTGGTCCTGGCTTAATACGCCCAGCTTGCGGGGACGGACGACCGTGCCCTTTTGCGGCTCGAGTTCGCCGCTGAGCAGGTTCATGAATGTCGATTTGCCGGCGCCGTTGGGCCCGGTCAGGCCATAGCGCTTACCCGGCGTAAACGCCGTGGAGACTTCGTCGAACAGTACTTTGGCGCCGTAGCGCATGGACACATTGGTGACTGAAAGCATGGCTTCTTTGTAACTTCTTCAGGAACTGCGGGGAATTCCGCCAAGACGGTGCGCAGCTGGAGTTAATAGAATATCATGCCGCCATTTGCACGGCCCAGGGGATCGACCCCGAGGTCAACGACGTGCGTTCGCGGGATTTCGGTGGTACAGTGATAGCCCGCTACCGGTGACGTAGCCTGTTTTCAATCCAACGGGATCTTTTTTGTGGAGGGGCTATGGGGAGCACGAGAGTCTTGCGTTCTGCAAACAGCATTCTGGCCATGGGTGCGGCAGCCGCGTTGCTGGCAACGGCCGCCTGGGCGGCAAGCACAACCAAGGTGACGTACAGCTTCGCCGGCAACGGCGACGGCGAGTACACCGACACTGAATTGGCGGCCGACGGCGTGGGCAATCTCTACGGCACTTCGGTGCAGGGCGGAACCTTCGGGGGTGGCACGGTCTTCCAAGTCACGCCCGCGGGTGTCCACACCGTGCTGTACAACTTCACCGGCGGAGCGGATGGAGGAGAGCCGTACAAGGGCGTCACGCTCGACGCGCAGGGCAATCTTTACGGGACGGCAGTCACGGGCGGCGGGGGATCGTGCGAGGGTGGGTGTGGTGTGGTTTTCATGCTGGCGAACGTGGGCGGAACCTGGACCCAAAGTGTGATTCACACCTTTACAGGCGACGATGGGTCGGGAGTCGGCAGTCCGGTCGCCTTCGACAAGCACGGCAATCTCTATGGCACGACTCCCACTGGCGGGGCAAACGGAGTGGGCGTTGTGTACCAACTGAGGCCGGACGGGAGTGGGGGTTGGACCTTTAGCGTGCTGCACACCTTCACGGGCGGGGTGGATGGTGCTGGGGGATCCGCCGGCCGGCTTCTCGTGAGCCCTGCGGGAAATCTCTTCGGCGTGTGCACGGTGGGCGGCGTGAACGGATTCGGCACGGTGTACGAAATCTCTCCCGTGAATGGCCAGTGGCAATTCACGACTCTCTACGCCTTCAAGGATTCGCCGGATGGGGCATCGCCCTATGGCGGCTTGGTTATCGACAAACACGGGGTTCTGTACGGAACCACTTACTACGCCGGAGCCAACGACTTGGGCACGGTCTACAGGCTCACGCACCACAATGGAGTTTGGACCGAGAGGGTGCTCTACAGCTTCAAAGGAGGTTCGGACGGAGCCAGCCCAATCAGCAGCCTGGTTTCGGATGCGGCAGGGAATCTGTACGGGACCACCAGCGACGGAGGCTCGGCGAGCTGTAGCTGCGGCGTCATCTTCAGAATGGTGCGGGGAGCGGACGGCAAGTGGACGGAGAGTGTTGCCTATCGCTTCCCGGGCGCTCCGAACCCAGGCTTTGCCTACAACGGAATGGTCTCCGACCTGGCGGGAAACTTCTATGGTGCGACCGTCCACGGGGGCAGCAGCAACGACGGAGCAATCTACAAGTTCACACCGTAAGAGGCTGATCGAAAATCATGCTCTGGCGAGATGGCGCTTGCGATTGGACGGAAGCGCGACTCGCCAGGGCTGATTTGTTTGTCGAGTAACTCACCTACATCTTTGAGATCGCGATCGACTCCGGCACCGCGACTGACCCCTTCGGGACGAACTTTACATCGAACAGTGGACCCGGGTTCCCTGATCCCGGGCAGCCGCGGTTGTCGTGAGACTCAGTTGTGCTGCGCCGCGCTGGCTTCGACCAACTGCTGCACCGGCGCGACTACCATGAGAAGCAGGTCGGCCTTCGGCTTCTTGGCTTGCTCGATCAAGGCAAGTTGCTGCGTCTTCCATGAATCCGGCGCAGGCTGGGCTTTATCGAGATAGTCGAGTGCCTGCAGACCGGCAGCACCGAGCGCGGAAAGATCCTGGGATACAGGCGCGTCTTCCTGAAGAAGAAACGTTTGGTCGAGCAACGGATGCAGTCTGGCATCGTTGTCCCGCCAAGAGGCGAGCCACATGCGAATCTGCGCTTCGGCGGCCTGGTCTTTGTAGCCGCTCTGAACGTAAGTCTTCACAAGATCGCTGAAATGCCGTGCCGTGTCGCTCTCTGGATAGACAGCATCGATCATGCGCGTGAGGGGGGCGTGGAAGTCGATGGGCCCTTTCGCGTCGCTCCAGCGGTTGTAATCCTTGACCGGTTCGACAACATCGGCGAGCAGGCGGAGCGGCGTAATATCGGCATTCCCTGCCATGCGATGCAGCATGTGCATGCGCGCGGAGCGGTGAGTCAGGCCCAGAAATTCGAGGTCGAGGCTCACGGCGTTCATCCGCGTGTACATTGAGGCGACGTCTGTGACCTGCTGCGGAGACCACAGGCGCTCGGCCACTACCGCATTGCGCGGCCAGATGTGTGAATCGATGTTTTCGGGAGTGAGCCACTCCGCCCACTGGCAAGACTCGCCGCCGAGGACGAGGCGCTTCTCTTCCGGAGTCAGAGTTGCGGCTGCGTCACTCATGGGGTCGATGGCATAGTGACGCGCCGCCGGCCACATCAGGTCGAGGTAGTATCCGAACGAAAGTAGGCCGCTATAGCCCTGTTTCGCCGCCGCCGCCAGCGATTGCTGCCCGCGCCACGACTGCACGATGATTGTCTTCGGCAAATCAGGGTGCAGGATTTCGTCCCAGCCGACCATCGTTTTGTGGTTCTTGGCGAGGATCTTCTGCAGGCGCTGGTTGAAGTAGGCCTGCAGGTCCTGATTGTTTTTCATGCCGTGAGCGTGGATGAACGTCTGAATTTGCGGATTGGCGTCCCACTGCTTGCCGTCGACTTCGTCGCCTCCAATGTGGAAATAGGCATCGGGGAAGAGCTTGGCCATTTCGGCGATGAACTTCTCGAGAAACTTGTAGGTCGACTCGCGCGTGGCATCGATGATCGGGTCGATGCCGCCGCCTTCCAGCGTGTACGGGCCGGACCCGCTGGACAAGTCGGGATATCCGAGGAACCACGAGCGGCTGTGGCCGGGGATGTCGAACTCGGGGATCACGCGGATGCCGCGATCATGCGCGTAAGCGATCACGTCGCGGATTTCTCCCTGCGTGTAGAACATGCCGTCCGATCCCATCCCGGTCAGCTTGGGAAATACCTTGCTCTCGACGCGGAAGCCCTGGTCGTCGGAAAGATGCCAGTGCAGGACATTCAACTTTACGGCGGCCATTCCATCGAGGTTGCGTTTGAGGACATCGATGGGAATGAAGTGGCGGCTGACGTCGATGAGCGTGCCGCGCCAGGGGAACCGGGGCTGATCTTTGATGGTAACGGCGGGGGCGGCGAATCCGGTGGGAGCGATTTCGACGAGCTGGAGAAATGTCTGCAGGCCGCGCAGGATGCCGAGCGACGTTGGCGCGGTTAGGTTCGCGCCGGAGTCGGCGATGGTCAGTTCGTAGGATTCATCTTCGCCGAGTTTTTGGACGGCTTGGCGGCCGTGGTCGGCGTGGATTTGCAGCGTGGGAGCTGCGCCGGACTTGGGACGGAACGGGATCCCCGTTTGCCGGGAAAGTTGTGCCACGAAGCGTTGAACTTCGCTGTCCAGCGAAGCATCGTGACTTCCGGTGACGGCGACGGAGAACGATTGCGTGATCGGCAGTTGGCCTGTGCCAGGCTGCACGTTGGCGGGCATGGGCATCAGGTTGAGTTGAGGTTGGGATTGGGCGACGGCGAAGAGTGCAGACGAAAGAAATGCCAGTACAATCAGCAGGTTTCGCATGGTGTAAGAGAATTTACCACTTTGGAAGGATAGCTGCAGTGGTCCAACTCACGCGCATCAAGGGCGCAATATCTCCTTCAGCTTCTTTCCCACTTCCTCGTGCTCTATGAGGTCTCGCCGCTCGGCTGCTGCCAATCCGAGATTGACTGCCTCAACAAGACGAGTGTCGTCGACAACTAGCGACTTGGCGTACTCGAGGGCATCAACTGCGGCTTCGCGGGTCACGGATGGGAAGTCATCAAGGAACTCGTCCATCGTTTGTCCGCCTTGTAGGTAGTCAAGTAGGCCTTGGAAAGGAACCCGCGTGCCTCGAAAAACGGGCGCACCGCCGAGCACTTCGGGGTCCCGCGTGATCACATTGCTTGATGACGCCATCGTTTCGACCTCCAACCGCTAAAGTTTACTCCGAGGTTTTGACCGAAGACTAGTCCGGCGAGTCCGCTTATACTCACGTACGGAGGGGCGCGCATGGCAAAGAGACTCTCGCCGGCGGCCACAGTGGCGCTGAAGGAGGCGCTATGTGCGGTCTATTGGTACAAGGCTGACCTTCGCAGCTTTCTTCAGCAGTGTTTATCGAACGCTGCTGTCCTTAGCACCCTGAATTGGGACAATTACAAGCGCCAGATCGTCTCAGATCTTGTCGATTACCTCACAAGAAACCAAGATATGCACGTCGGTGACCTCACGCGGCTCTGCCACGAAGTCTGTGCTGTCACTACGTTCGGCCATTTAGAGCAGCTTGATGGTGGCGCCGAAAAGGCTGAGCGCGCCCGGACGGCTGTGCTTCAACTGAAGCGTCTGGTCGAGCCGCATGACCAAGTAAAGAAGGAACGGGACGATCTCGCAGAGCGCCAGAAACGTGCGGCTGAGAAACTCCAAGCGAACGCTGCCGTGCGACTGAAACTGGAGGACATTAAACAGCGCTATATGGCGCTCGTTATGTCTACCAACCTCCAGGCCCGAGGCTTCGAACTCGAAAAGGTAATGTATGACTTGTTTGAGTTGTTCGATCTGGACCCCAAAGCATCCTTCCGAAACACTGGCGAACAGATAGACGGAGCTTTCGCCCTTGAAGGCACAGATTATCTTTTCGAGGCGAAATGGCAGCAAGAACCTGTCAATGCCGCTAGCCTAGACTCATTCGCTGCCAAAGTGCGCCGAAAGCTAGAGAACACTCTGGGCGTCTTCCTCTCGATTAACAGCTTTTCGCAGGACGGAGTTGATGCACACTCTTCCGGAGGAGCCGTTGTAATTCTGATGGATGGCGCAGACTTGATGGCTGTCTTAGAAGAGAGGATCGACTTCGTCAGTCTTTTGCTTAGGAAGAAGCGACATGCCGCCCAGACCGGGAACATCTATCTGCGGTTCCACGAGATATTGCTGCGGGGTGACGAATAGCTCTGCAGAGAGTGTTTAGCGCCCGCCGCCCAACTCGCGCACGATCCCGCCGACAAACTGTTTTGCGTCGCCGAACAGCATGAGCGTTCGGTCGAGGTAATACAGCGGGTTGTCGATGCCGGCGAAGCCTGGGCTCATACTGCGCTTGATGACCATGACGGTGTGGGCTTTGTCCACGTCGAGGATGGGCATGCCGAAGATCGGGCTCGACTGATCGGTGCGGGCGGCGGGGTTGGTCACGTCGTTGGCGCCGATGATGAGGGCGACGTCGGTTTGTGGGAAGTCGCCGTTGATCTCGTCCATTTCGATGAGGCGGTCGTAGGGGATGTCAGCTTCGGCGAGCAGCACGTTCATGTGGCCAGGCATGCGTCCGGCGACCGGGTGGATGGCAAAGCGAACCTCGACTCCTTTTTTGGTGAGCATGTCGTAGAGTTCGCGGACTTTGTGCTGCGCCTGCGCTACCGCCATGCCGTAGCCAGGGACGATCACAACCTTGTTGGCGGCGGCCAGAATCGCGGCGGCCTCTTCTGGTGTGGCGCTGCGCACGGGCTTCGCTTCTTGCCCGGCTGCGGCGGACGCTTGTACTTGGCCGAAGGCTCCGAAGAGCACGTTGGTGAACGAACGGTTCATTGCCTTCGACATAATGATGGAGAGGATGAGGCCGGAGGATCCGTCGAGGGCGCCGGCGATGATCAGCAGTTTGTTCTGGAGCACGAATCCCATGGCCGCGGCGGAGAGTCCGGCGTAGGAATTCAACAGCGAGATCACCGTTGGCATGTCGGCGCCGCCGATCGGGATCACGAGGAGAATCCCGAAAATCAGGGAGACACCCACGATCAGCGGGAAGAACGGCTTCGCTGCGGGATGCAGCACGAGGTAGACCGCGCTTCCGACAGCCACTACGAATAACAGGAGGTTGACTAGATTCTGGCCCTTGTACGTGATGGGGCGCTGGGGCAGGATTTCCTGCAGCTTGCCTGCCGCCATCAGGCTGCCGGTAAAGGTCAGGCCACCGAGAATGACTTCCGCGCAAAGTACGGCGAGCGTGAACTTCGAATCGTTTCGTGTTCCCAGATAAAACTCAGCAGTTCCGACCAGCGTCACGCAGAGTGCGCCGAAGGCGTGGCTGAGTGCGGTCCGCTGCGGGACGGCTGTCATCTGCACCATGCCGAGAGGGATACCGATGCCACTGCCCAGCACCAAGCCGACGACGATCCACTTGTAGTCGATGATGCCGTGGTGGAGCAGGGTGCCAGCGATGGCCAGCACCATGCCGATTTCGCCCGCCAGAATGCCGTGGCGCGCCGTGGTGGGAGAACTCATCCACTTCAGCGAGAGAATGAACAGCGCGCTGGCGATGAGGTAGACGATCTCGATGATGTACTGGCTTCCGGCAAACTCGGTCATGATTTCAGCTCAGTTATTTCTTTACCGGACGGGTGGTCTTGAACATCCTTAGCATGCGGTCGGTGATGAAGAATCCGCCGACCACATTGCTGGTGGCGGCAATGATGGCGATTACGCCCAGAACCGTCGCGAATGTGCTCTTCTTCTCGCCCACCAGCACAATCGCGCCGACGACCGCGATGGCGTCGAGGGCATTGGTCAGCGACATGAGCGGCGTATGCAGAAGAGGTGAGACGTGGCGGATGACCTCGAATCCGATGAAGGCCGCCAGCATGAAAACGAAAAGTGCGTCGATCAGATTGGTGTTCATTGCTTTGACCCCAGTTCTCAGTTCTCGGTTCTCAGTTGTTACGCGGGCGCGGCATGTCGGCCCCATCCACTCACGTTGTCATCCTGAGCGGAGTGGCTGCTCCGCGCAGCGGAGGAGCCACGGAGTCGAAGGATCCTACCAAGTCTGTGACAACTCGGTTATTGCAAGGCGTTCTTACCGCGGTCGTACGAGTTGCCGTGAGAACACCCAACAACAAAACGAATACTCGGCAGAGTGTAGGGATCCTTCGACTGCGCGAGAGTTCGCTTCGCGGACTCTCGCTTCGCTCAGGATGACAATTTTAGAAAGAGCCGATGACGGCACGGCTGAAGCCGTGCCCTTCCCAATACAGAATCCTCCAAGACGCCGTAAAACACGCTATCCACCGGCGGGCGCTAACGCTGGCATCTTGAAGAAATCGCGTACGCGGGCGTTTACCACTTCTCCGCCGTTGGTGATCATGGTTTCGCGAATGATCTCGTCCTGCAGGTTCAACTGCAGCTTGCCATCCTTCACCATGTAAAGCAGGAACGTGGTGAGGTTGCGGGCGTACATCTGGCTGGCATGGTATGGGACACTGGTGGCCAGGTTGATGGCGCCGATGATCGTGACTCCGTGCACTTTTATCGTTTCTCCGGTGCGCGTGAGTTCGCAATTGCCACCGCGCTCGGCAGCCAAGTCGACGATCACGGAGCCTGGCGCCATTCCTTTGACCATGTCTGCCGTGATCAGCACCGGGGACTTCTTGCCGGGGATGACTGCAGCGGTAATGACTACGTCACTTTCCGCGACTACTCGGGTCAGCAGTTCGCGCTGGCGAGCGTAGAAGGTTTCGTCCTGCGCGGTGCCGTAGCCGCGGGCGTCTTGGGCATTCTGGGCTTCGATGGGAAGCTCGACGAAACGTCCGCCGAGGCTCTGCACCTGCTCTTTGGCGGCGGGGCGCATATCATAGGCTGAGGCTACGGCTCCCAAGCGGCGAGCGGTTGAGATGGCTTGCAGTCCGGCCACTCCCGCGCCGATCACGAATACGCGCGCGGGCGTGATGGTACCGGCGGCAGTGGTCATCATCGGAAAAATTCGCGGCGAAGTTTCCGCAGCGAGCAGAGTGGCTTTGTAGCCGCAAATCGTGCCCATGGAGGAAAGTGCGTCCATGCTCTGGGCGCGCGTCGTGCGGGGCATGAGTTCCACGGAAAAAGAAGTGACTCCCGCCTGGGCAATCTGCTGAACGACTTCTGCGGAACCGAGGGGCCGCAGAAATCCGATGAGGGCTTGGCCGCGGCGCATCAGAGGGAGATCGGCTTTACCGGTGACATCATTCGAGCCGTAGCACAGTACCTGCACGACAATGTCGGCTGCGCTGAATACGGCTGCGCGATCGGGCACAATCTTCGCGCCCTTTTCCACGTACGCCGCGTCTGGGTACCCGGCCTGCTCGCCGGCTCCGAATTCCACGATGACCTCGAGTCCCGCTTTGACGAGGTTGGGAATCGCTACGGGAACGAGCGCAACGCGACGCTCTCCGGGATAACTTTCTTTCGGAACTCCGACGATCACGCGGCTCTCGTCCTTTCCGTGCCGATCAGGCGCTTGCGGCCTCGGCCCATTCGGGAGTGCCCAGTTGTGAGCCTCAATCCTGTAATGGGGTGGCCTGCAAGTTCTGTGACATGTGTCACCCGGACCTACAAAAAGTGGACTGAAAACAGTAACAGATTAGGGGAGGAACTGGAAGGTGAGGGGCGATAGTGTCTCCGATCGCCGGTTCCGACCGACGGATTGTCGAGCTTCGCTCGACGGACAGCCGAGGGCGGCTGTCCCCCACATGGGTGTTTTCACTACGGGCTACCCACCGAACCGGTAGTGCCAAACCCTCGCCGCACCGATCAGATTCGTGTCATCTCCCAGCGAGGCCAGCGTAAGCTGCGTCTTCTCGGCCGGGACGAAGCGGCAGCCGCCGCGGATCACGGCGCGGATGCGGTCGAGAAACAACGGCGCGCTCTTCATCACGCTGCCGCTTAGCACGATGGCGTCGGGAGTAAACAGGTTGATCAGATTGGCGAGGCCCAGGCCCAGATAGTAGGCCTCATGTTCGATTGCCTGCAGGGCGACTGAGTCTCCCTGTTTCGCCAGTTCGCAAATCCGCTTCGCTGTGATTCCCTGGCGGTGCGGGTAGTCGGTTGGCGCGTGGCTCTCAAGCCATGCCACCATGGCCGGACCCGCAGCGAGCGACTCCCAGCAGCCGTGAAAACCACACGAGCACTCTGGACCCTGGGGATCGACGACATGATGGCCGACTTCGGGATGCGCGCCGTCGACGCCGCGGTAGAGTTGTCCATCGAGAACGATGCCTCCGCCGATACCGGTGCCGACGGTCACGTAGATCAGGCGTGAACGATTCCGGCCCGCGCCCCAGCCGGCTTCGGCCAAGGCGGCAGCATCGCCGTCGTTCTCCAGCGCCACTCGGACGTTGAAGATCTGCGCCAGGTCCTTCACCGGATTCTTTCCGCGCCAGCCGGGGAGAAAGTCTACATCTCCAAATTCGCCGCGCATAGGATCGACCGGTCCCGTGGATCCAATGCCGATGCCGGAGAGTTCCACGCCCGCCTTCCCCGCGGTTCACGCAGCATGCGGGCAATGAGGTTCAAGCCATCGGTATAGCGATCCGGATCGGTGGGGGCTTGCATTCGGGAAAGCACTTTGCCGGTGTCATCGACAATGCCGACCGCGATTTTCGTTCCGCCGATATCGACCGCACCGATCATAGAGATCTCACGCATTTCATCATTCACTCAGCTGCTTCTCCGCTTCGCATAAATCAACCCTGTCACCCTGAGCGAAGCGAAGGACCTATGTGTGGTGTGTCAACAGGTTGTTCCGCTCGAGGCCGGAACGGGTGATGGGCGGAGCGTGATTCAGACTAGCATGCGGGCGATGCCAGTTGTACTGATGGAGCCAGCGTGGCAGTTCGACAGCGCGCTCCTGCGAGTTGTGGTAAGCACGAGCGTAGGCCCATTCCCGCAGCGCGGTCTGGATGAAGCGTTCGGCTTTGCCATTGGTGCGCGGGGCGTAGGGGCGGGTAAAACGCTGGCGAATGCCCAGTTGCTGGCAGAGGCGGCGAAAGTGGCCGGAGCGGTAGCAAGGACCGTTATCGGTGAGCAGGCGGGAGATCGAGATGCCGAGGCGAGCATAGTAGTCGACGGCAGCCTGCCGGAAAGCGGTCGCCGACGGGGCTTTCTGGTTGGGCTGGATCTGGGAGAAGGCGATGCGGGAGTGGTCGTCAATGGCGACATGCACGTACTCCCAGCCGGCGCGGTGGATGCGGCCTGGAAACGTCCAATCTTCTTGATGTCGAGATGCCGGAGATCGCTGGGAGCGGCATGTTCATAGCGCACGATGGGCGCAGCCGGTTCCAGATCGCGGATGCGGCTGAGCTGCAGACGGCGCAGGATGCGGCTGACGGTGGCACGACTGAGTCCGGTGGTCAGAGCGATGCGCAACCGGTCCAGCGCTGGCGGCGCAACCGTTCGACCAGGCTCACCTGATCGGAAGGGCAACAGGCGAGGCGAACTCAGAGGACGGGAGGATCGATCCTGCAGGCCGGGACGACCTTGCTGCTGATAACGCCGAACCCACTGGGCCGCGGTTTTGGCGGTGACTTTGAACTCGGCGACCGCCGAGTTCAAAGTCACCGCCTGGGAAAGAACTTTATTCGCCAGTTCCTCCCGCAATATGGGAGTGAGTCGGGCATTCTGATGGATGTCCATTCGATGTCTCCGAAGTGCGTGATTGCTTCGACACCATCAGCTTCTCCGGTTTTTCATCGAAATGGACAACCTGTTGAAATGTCACACCTAGCCTCTCACGCGGTGGTTGGCCACACTCCCCCCAGAATATGGCCTCACTGTCCACCCGAATCGGGGGCAAACCACAGTTCTCAGTTGAAGCTCCGACGGCCGACCTCTCTTCGGGCATTCACGGCTTTAGGAAGGTCGGCATAGTCCGAGATTGCACGTGGGCCTCGTCCCTCTTCCGGATCGGGGAAGCGCAGCATAGATGAACGTTGCACATGCACAATTTCGTTTCTGACCGCATACAGCACCAACTCGGCGATCGAATGAAGCTTGAGCTTGCGCAAAATATTGCTGCGATGCGTTTCCGCTGTGGCCAAGGTCACGTTCAAGATAGTGGCGACTTCTTTGGAGGCCTTGCCCTCGCTCACGAGTTGCACAACCTCGCGCTCCCGTGGCGACAATTTGGGCACCTTGGGTGCATCGGGGTCGATGCGATGACGCTTGTAACCGTCCATCATCAGATCGGACACTCGCGAACTGAAGATGCTCTTGCCCCTCTGCATTGCCTCCACTGCGGTCGTCAGATCCGCGGTTCCATCGGACTTAAAAACCCAACCGCGAACACCCGCTTCCAGGCAGTCTCGGATCACTTGCTCGGAGTCCACGGCCGTTAGAACAAGTATTGCCTGAGCGGGATTGTGTTTCAGGATCTGTCGCGCTGTGTCCACGCCATTGAGAATGGGCAGGCAGATGTCCAAAATAAGAAGGCCTGGCTTCAATTGCGTGCACTTTTCTATGGCATCCCGTCCGTCAGCAGCTTCGCCACAGACTTCCCAGCTTTCATGAGATCCAAGCAGAGAAGACAAGCCCAACCGGAATATTGGATGATCGTCAGCCACCAAAATACGAAATGCACTCATTGGAACCTCCCCATACTGGAGGCTAACTTATCAATCTTCAGGGGATGCTGTCTGAGCACAATTGCTCATACTCCGCGCCAGTGGCCGCAAGGCGGTATTTGAGGAGCCGGGTTGGACCTTCCATGGACTGGAGCGGAGCCAGTGCGGGGGGACTATTTGGTGCAGATCTTGCTAAGGAGGGTAATTCCCCCAGTCTGCGGGTGCACGGCTCGCTGCTCAACGGAGTTCTGCACGACTAGTTATTCTTTCGGAAGAGTTCTCGTTGAGCAATTTTGAACAGTTTTTAGGGACCCAAACTGTTGAAAATGGACTCCCTGGAGGCAAACCATGCCCCTGTCGGTTTGTCCGGAACCCCCAAGCGGAGTAGTTCTGTGCATCGACGATAATCAAGACGTACTGGAATGCGAAAGGGCATTCCTCGAGAGCTTTGGATATACCGTCTTGACCGCTCACAGCGGCAGCCTGGGACTGGAATTGGCTTCCCTCCAGTCGGTTGATGTTGTAGTCGTCGACTATTTCATGCCCGAGATGAATGGCCAAGAGGTTGCGATCGAAATGAGACGGCTTAGGCCGGAGGCGCCAATCATCATGCTTTCGGGAGCAGTGGACATTCCTGAGGAGGCCTTGAAGTCGGTAGACGCTTTTGTATCCAAGGATCGGCTGGCTACCCAGTTGTTGCCCGCGATCACACAATTGCACGGAAGCGGATGGATTCATCCGCTTCCGTCCGATGCATGATCGAGAGGGTTCCGGCCTCAATGCATTGTTAATGATCCATGCATTCTTATTTGCACGGGCGCCGTGAAACGTTGATCCCTGATTTCTTGTACAGTTATCAGAGTCGGCTCGCACTGTGCTCAGCCGTGTTCTCGATACCGCTCGTGAGAGAGTGTGTATGTCAGCCGGGTTATGTCTTTATTCGCCGACGGCCTTTTCAGCCTGGCCGATCCATTTTTGAACTTTGCCGGCCTTGTTCTCCGCTTTACCTGAGACTTCAAGATCGGAGTCGTTCGTTGTCTTCCCGACCGCCTCTTTGATCTTCCCTTTGACTTCGTGAATCTTGCCCTCGGTCCGGTCCTGCGTACTTGGTTTCATGATTTTCCCCTTTCTTCAGTCAGCCGCTACGCGACTTCTCTTCTCTCAACAGCCGTTGGCACCTGCACCAGTTCCTCAAACAGGGAGCGGTAATGAATCATTGCGGTTCTGAGATCTTCGGTACTTGCTGCATCTTTCCCAACCCGCAGCGCAATCTCATGCGCCGACCGGTAGTTCTGTACCACACGAGGATGGTCGACAGAAATATCCGCGGCACGTTGATCGAAATCGGACACGGGATAGCCGCGAGCCTTCATTACAGAGGACACCAGATCGTCGGCTTCCGCGACGGCCCCCTTCGGGGAATCGACAAAGCGGGACTGCACGGACTGCCACTGTTTCGAATAACGTTCGTGTTCCATCGGATCGAGATCGCGAATGTTGAGCTTTTCAATCCGCTTCTCGCGATCCGCTAATTTCGCTTCTGCTTTTGACCCGTGGGTCAGCACCGCGTGATCATACTCAGGCCCAAATTTTTGCCGCAGGCCTGCGGTCGTGCTTCTGCGTCTTCGTACGTACAGCCAGGCAGACACTGCGATGATCACAATGACAGCTGCGGCGAGAGCAATCAGCCGCGGATCCATCAGATTCAAGTTCATCGAAAACCTCCACAAAACCAAGTTGGTTCACGCACTTTGCCGTGTCGTGGAAACGTTGTTGAGTCGTCAGTATCGAACTTTCGGCTAGGGAAAACTGATCACAATTGACCGCCTTACGAAGCAACGTTGCGGCAGTTGCCTTACCTTGCTAGGTTTCCAACAGATACATTGCAGCCTCGGCAACTGTGGCTCCACTCACACGGTGGTTCCGAACAATGCTCCGACGCCTGCGGTCATCGCCATGGCAAGCGCACCCCAGAATGTGACGCGTATTGCACCTACGGTCACTCCCGCGCCACCTGCGCGTGCGGCCAACCCGCCGAGGAGCGCGAGGAATACAAGTGAAGTTCCAGAAACCAGTGGAATCAAACTCGACGCGGGGGCCGTAAGAGCGACCAAGAGCGGCAAGGCTGCTCCAACAGCAAAGCTGGCGGCCGATGCCAAGGCAGCCTGGATCGGACGGGCACGAAGAGTCTCCGAGATGCCGAGTTCGTCACGGGCATGCGCGCCGATCGCATCGTGAGCCATTAGTTGTTCGGCGACCTGTTTTGCAAGGGCAGAATCGAGCCCGCGAGCGACGTAGATTGCCATCAGTTCCTTGTGCTCGCCTTTGTCGTCCGCTTTGAGTTCGGCGCGCTCAAGCGCGAGGTCGGCCTTCTCGGTATCCGCTTGTGAGTGGACGGACACGTACTCACCGGCGGCCATCGACATGGCACCGGCAACCAGGCCGGCGGCTCCTGCGACCACTATGTTGCTGTGAGTAGCATGTGCAGCCGCGACGCCCAGCACCAGACTCGCTGTCGAGAGGATACCGTCGTTTGCGCCAAGCACGGCCGCGCGCAACCAGCCGATGCGTTCTGTGCGATGAAGTTCCTTGTCGCCCGCAGACATTCCTGAGACCTCGTTGATTTGGAAATAGTAAAAGACGACGAAACATGAGCCCGCCGGTCTGAGACAGAGACGCGCGTGGGACGGATCCTTGCAGTTGAAGACCCAGAGCACAACGACGAAAGTCGTATAGTCCCAAAGATCGAGCTGAAGTGGCCTGTAACGAACGGCAATCACAACGGACCAGACCCAGGCAAGCTAAACTTTTTTGAGCCACGGTTGGTGCAGTCTCACCCGACCGTGACCATCCCATTTGACGACCGCGTCCTCCTCGTTAGTTTGCTCAACTGTGCCGAACTCGCCAGTCGGTTTTCCGAAATCGCCCAACCCCTCAACGCGATCTCCGGGATTCAGTTCCGGATGGTTGCCGGTGGGTTCGACGAGCGGCGGCTTCTTGGAACGGTCAGAGTCATGCGTAGCACCGGGGTATGACAGGGGCGGTTGCGGAGCCTCGTGCAGTTTGGGTGCAGGTTTATTTGACGACATGAGTCCTATGCTTCGTTTTATTCCGAGGAGCGAACGCGCGATCCTAGTTCTCTCTGACTTGTTGCGCTAACTCGCGAAACTCTTTCGCTTGTTTGTGGCTCGCCTTTACTTGCAGTTGTGTGAGTTGTCGAGATTTCTCGGTCGGCAAGAGCGAGACCAGGGCGTCCAGTTCAATCGCAGCATCGCGAGCGTGGTCGGCCTCTCTCTAGCAGACGTTCAACCTTGCGAATTGGTTCATTGTGATCCATATGCCCTCCATTCCCAGCCTACATTCAATAGGCGAGGCGAGAGTGGTCACTCTTGCTCAGAAGGTCATCAGCGTAACAGGTAAGGTCGAATTCTCCGGGAACAAAGGGAAAAGAGGAACTATCTTTGGCAACCGTTGAGCTAGAACAGCCGATCACGGGCGCCCCAGCTTTAAGCGACCGCACCATCATGAAGGCACTGGTCTATCACGGTCCTGGCAAGCGTGGATGGGAGGACAAGCCGCGACCTGCCATCCAGGATCCGGGCGACGCCATCGTACGCGTTACCACCACCACGATTTGTGGGACTGATCTGAACATTCTGAAGGGGCATCTCCCTGTGGTGACCGACGGACGCATTCTGGGCCACGAGGGCATTGGTGTCGTCGAACAAGTCGGAACGGGCGTCTCGGAGTTCCATGTTGGAGACAGAGTTATCATTTCGTGTATCACGGCCTGCTTGAAGTGCGACTTCTGCAAACGAGGCATGTATTCCCACTGCCGCCGCGGCGGCTGGGTTTTGGGTTGCGCCATAGATGGAACCCAGGCCGAGTACGTGCGCATCCCACATGCCGATGGAAGCCTCTACCGCTTCCCGCCGGGCGGAGACGAAGAGGCGCTCGTGATGCTTAGTGACATTCTGCCAACTGGGTTTGAGTGCGGCGTTCTTAATGGGCAAGTGAAGCCCGGGGACACGGTTGCTGTTGTGGGCGCGGGGCCTGTCGGGCTCGCCGTTCTGCTAACAGCACAATTCTATTCACCGGCGGCGATCTTCATGATCGATATGGACGCTAAGCGTCTGGCGGTCGCCAAAGCATTCGGCGCAACCACTGTAATTGATAGCACGGACGGGCACGCTGCCCATCACGTGATGGAACTAACTGAGGGGGCCGGCGTCGACGTAGCCATCGAGGCGGTCGGAATTCGAGCGACATTCGATATCTGCCAAGCCATTGTCGCGGCCGGCGGACGGATCGCGAACGTTGGCGTTCACGGCAAACCGGTGGACCTGCACCTGGAGAAATTGTGGGATCGCAACATTTCCGTGACCACACGGCTGGTGGACACGGTAACCACGCCTATGCTGCTGAGGGTCGTGCGCTCGGGCAAGCTACAGCCGCGCAAGCTCGTGAGTCATCGATTTGCGATGGGCGACATCATGAAGGCGTACGACACGTTTGGGAATGCAGCAAAGCAGGGTGCACTCAAGGTGATTCTCACGAACGGCCCTGTCGAATGAGGTCGCACGACACCGACTTTTGTTCGAACACGGGGAAGACACGCGTTTGCGGCGTGTCAGGGTGTTCGTTTCAAACTCACGGAGGGGTGAGGCTCGGACATAGTGCGGGTTTCTTAACGACGTCCGGTTGGAAGCGGAGCCGATGGGGTGAAGGCACCAGGAGGCTTCCGGTGCCTCCCGGTGCTGGGACCCCGTAACAACCTTTTCTTCAACCCGCGGTTCGTCGTCCGCTCAGCAGGTTAATAACGAAAACCACCAACGCCACAACTAGCAGTAAGTGGATCAGTCCTCCGCCGATATGGAGACTGAAACCTAGAAGCCACAAGATCAGAAGAACAACAAGAACTGTCCAGAGCATGTCAACCTCCCGGGCTCATTTGTGAGCGCCCGAATGTAAGTCTCATCCACAAGTTCGCGCGAGAACTGCTTTGCGAGAACCGAACAAGAAAGGAATTGATGGGACTGTTTTGCCGCCAGTTAAACATATGGAGTCGGCTAAAATGACAAACAGCGGCAGCCCAGTTCCGTGCACGTCCTACTTCTGATCCTTCTCTTTGGCTTTCTCTTCAGCTTTTCCTTCGGCTACGGCTTGAGCTTTTGCGCCGTGAACTTCCGCAAGGAACGACTGGGCTACGGCAGGGGCCGGCACTTTGCCCAACAGCAAAGCCCGAGTGGTGACCGCGCGTCCGTAAATCGCGCGCCTCGAATCATTGTCCTGTCGGATCGATGCACCTTCCAAGGTGAGTCCAGCGAACACACCCTTGGCGCGGGAATAGGTCAGGATTTCGATATCCATCTTCCAATCCGTACCGGCCTCGGCATGCCGTCCGACTGGACCCGCTGCGGCCGATGCATCCGCTCCAACGTGGAAATTACTCGAGAGCAGTCTTTGCATCCCTTTGTCATTCTGGATGATCAGTACCACGTCCACAGCTTCTACACCGATCTGCAGCCCCCAGCTTCCACCCGAAATGGTGATGAATGCTGGAGCACTCCAACCAGCCGCCGTGCGACAGGTGGCGACGCCTTTGCCGCCTTTAGCTCCGAAGACAAAGCCACCCTTGACCATGTGCGGAATAACGGCTACGCACTTTGCATGTTCTAACACTTCTTCCGGGATCCCCTTGTCAGGCATCCCCATAATTTCGTGTAACACCGTGGTGGCGCTATCCAGTCGGTCGGTAGCATCTTCGCGCGCCGACCCTGCCCAGCACAGCGTGCCGAGACTCAACATCGCGAGTACGAAAATTACCTTTTTCATGGGACAGCCTCATTTCTGTTCCTCTGCGCCGCCTCTCCGGGCTTCGTGCTGCATGTCCATTCGCACAAGGAACCAGGTGAACATTCCGGCGCATCAGGTCAATTCCGACCGTAACAAATCAGGATTCAAGAGGTCTGAGCAATAATGCTCACAGGGGAACTACTGATCGTGTTTTTCGTTCCCCGCTGGAGGGGTCTCCTCGTGGCCTTCTCGGCTGCTTTCAGGATCGGCAACCGTCCTTACTGCCTTTCGCCGGGTTTTGCTTATTCGCCGCGAGCCTTTAGCCCATTGAATGCCTGCCGAAGGTTTGTCTTGAATAGCCTCGTAGCCAGTCTTGCCTTGACCCTCTGGCGTGACTCCGAGTTTGCCGGCGGTCCGGGCGTCAAGCTGACCTGTGGCCGGCAGATTCTCAGCCTTCTGAAATCCGCGAATACTGGCACGGGTTCGCAGTCCAAAGACGCCATCGATGTCGCCTCGGTAGTGCCCCATGTCACGAAGATTTTGCTGCATCTCCTTGATATTGTTCCCATGCCCAATCGCGGGCACTTCCTTGCTAAGGGTGTGCCCCAGGGCGAGCATCGCTGGGGGTGGTCCAGAGATCCCTGTTGTCACCAATATGAAGACGATCCCAGCCCAAGCTGTCTTGCTGGCTAACAACATTCCTTCTCCTCGGTTTGCATGCCAATAGATTCGCTCAACTGTTCTGGCAATACTGTGCAGAACGGCTCATGTTCTTGAGGCTCCGGACACAACGTCTCCTCAATCCGGGCTTTGCGTCATTTGGAGCCATTCAGAAAAATGCAATTCGGGCAGCGCTTTTTGGATATTCACTGCCCTGGGAAGCGGTAAAATATAGCCGTCGTTGTTTGCGCAGTAAGGAGGTGTCTATGACTCCTGCTCGCCAATCCAACGGTTCTCCAGTTGCAAGGAGAATCGCCCGCCCAACGTCAATCGATCCGACCGCCCAGACCACGCGTAATGCGATCGGGCCAAGTCTATTAGCAAAGACGAAGCGTGATTTCGATCCCCACACATTTCTCGCGACCATCGGCGAGGGCAGACAAACTGTACTGTTCCAGAAGAAACAGAAAATCTTTGCGCAAGGGGACACCGCAGATGAGGTTTTCTATATCCAGACGGGCAAAGTAAGACTCACCGTAGTCTCGAAGGCCGGCAAGGAAGCAACGATCGGCATTGTGAGTGACGGAGAGTTTTTCGGAGAAGGTAGTCTTGCCGGTCAGCTCCTACGCATGTCGGCAGCAACCGCGATCACGGGTTGCGCTGTTCTACGAATCGACAAGAAAGCCATGATGGAAGCGCTGCATCGGGAACACGAATTTTCCGACCTGTTCGTGGCTTACTTGTTAGCGCGGAACATTCGTTACGAAGAAGATCTGGTTGACCAGCTTTTCAATTCCAGCGAAAAGAGGCTGGCTCGTATTCTGCTCTTGCTTGCTCATTTCGGTAAGGAGGGTATTCCGGAAACCGTCGTCCCCAAAATCAGTCAGGAAACCCTGGCCGAGATGATCGGCACAACCCGCTCGCGGGTTAGCTTCTTCATGAACCGGTTCAGGAAATTGGGCTTTATTCACTACAACGGAGGTTTGCAGGTCCACAACTCGCTGCTCAATATAGTTCTGCACGACTAGAGTTTCAGGTTGTGAAATAACTTAACTGGCATCCGCCACGGCGCGGCTATTGTGGTGACGGTGTTGCGGCCGTTAAAGCCTGAGTCGGTTGGGCCGAGGTTGTTTTGGATGAAATACCCGCCTGCTTGTTAGGCGGAATCTCTGTCCCAGCCGGGTAGATGAAGATTCGCACCGAACCCCAGTCGGCATCCGAATTCGTGTCTGTCTGCTTGCCCATTCCTAGGGTTTTAAGCTGACTGTCATCAAATCCGAAGTTCTCTACCAGATACTCGCGCACAACCAAGGCCCGAGCCTCCGTTAGTACCAAGTCTTTTTGGGTGTCGCCTTCCATGCCAGCCGACACCACGACCACGGCAAAGCCGAACTGGTTATTGGCCAGGAACTCTCCGCCTGCGGTCAGAGACTTCTGATTCTTCAGCTTGGCCGAATCTTGCTTATCGAAAAGCTGTTTCGAGGAATAGGTAAACTCTTTCGTCGGCACGCCTTGTGGTAGCCGTTCAATCTCATTCTTTGCCAACTCCGCGGAGTTTTCGTAGCCGCGACTCTTGAAATATCCGCGCAGGAAGAAATTGTGCTTCATAGCTTCCATATTCTCCTGAAAGTCGGCCACCCCGGCTTGCGCTTGGACCACCGTGTCACGCATGGCGCCCGTGGTTTGTTCGAGGTTGCTGTAGAGCGCCTTGTCGTTGACCAGCGCTCCTGCGGTTCCGTGACCTCCGTCGATCTTGGCGCTGATCGAATCCAGATTCGCCGTCGCCCGAGTTGCGTTTTGTATGGCTTGCTGGCTGCTATCCAAAATGCCGCTTGTCTTTTGGAGCAGATCTGCCATCTCCAGGGGTGGCTGGCTGGCGATGATGTCGCCATTCCGCACGTCGCCTGACCCTGCCGATCCAAACGAAATCGCCAGATACTGGTTGCCCAATAGCCCCTCAGTTTCGATCGTGGCTATGGAGTCTTGCTTGATGATCTCGTGTGTCGATTTGCCGAGATCGACGACTACTGTAACTTTTTCGCCCGGTTTGTGGGGCAGCACGATGTTCCGCACAGTTCCACTGTGAACTCCGCCCACTCGCACATCTCCACCAGCGTCCAAGCCGGCCACGTTGTCGAATTGCGCTCTCAATTGATACGTCGAGCTGAAAAGGTACTGCTTGCCCCCGATGATGAAGACACCGACTACCAGAATTGCCAGCGTTGCAACGATGAAAGCCCCCAACCGCGCCGCTCTCGACATGTGTCCTCCTACGAATGCTTTAAGAATTCGTTGACAAACTCAATGTGACTCTTCTGAAGCTCTTCAAAGTCGCCTTCGATTACCACTCTACCCTCATTGAGCAAGGCCAGACGGTCTGCAATCGTCTTTGCGCTGTGCAGATCGTGAGTCACTACGATGGATGCCATGTGATGTTCCTGCTGGAGCTTGAGAACCAAATCGTCGATCTCCGCTGCACTGATCGGGTCGAGACCGGCGGTAGGCTCGTCGAGCAGCAGAATATCCGGCTCCAGAGCCAGTGCACGTGCCAGCCCCACCCGCTTCTGCATGCCACCCGAGATGTCCGACGGCATCTTGGCGATGTTGCCTTCCATGCCCACTTCCGCGAGTAGTTCCTTGACCCGGTCTCGCTGCTCAGACTTCGACATCTCTTTTTTGTGATGCTGCAGCGGAAAGGCTACGTTTTGTTCGACGGTCAGGGAATCGTAAAGCGCGGCGTGCTGAAACAAGAACCCCATTTTCTTCCTGATTTCACCGAGTTGGTCGAGAGCGAGGCCGCCGATGTCTTGCCCGTGAATGCGAACCGATCCCGAGTCAGGTTTCTCCAGTCCGATGACGAGTCTCAGCAATACGCTCTTGCCCGTACCACTACGCCCCAATACAGCCAGGGTCTCGCCGCGCCTCACAGCCAGGCTAATCCCGTTCAGGACTTTTTGGTCTCCGAAGGACTTATGCAAGTCCTCAACGGCGACAACGGGCGTGTTGATATCTTTCTCGGTTTCTTCTGCCTTCATCACAGTTTGATCGATTGTGTGCATACTTGTTCGCCAGCTGTTGGTCAATTACGGGAAGAATATGAGAATGAGTTTCACGAGCACCACATCGGCCAGGATTACGAACAGAGAGGACAAGACCACCGAGCTCGTGGCTGCGCGGCCCACACCGGCAGCGCCTCCGCGTGTCCGCATTCCCTGAAAGCAAGCGATTAGTCCGATGATCAGGCCAAACACCGCGGTCTTGAATGTAGGTGGCAGGAAATCGTTGAAGCTGGCGCCCTTGAAACCGCTGTTGATGAACTGATGTAGCGAAAGTGGCTCAACCAGTGCCTGCGCAACCCAGCCCATCACCAAGCCGCATGCGTCGCCAGCTAGAGTCAGCAAGGGCAGCATCAGGATGCAAGCCAGGATGCGGGGCGCTGCCAACAGCCGATAAGGGTTTACGGCGGACGCCTCGATAGCATCGATCTGCTCGGTCACTTTCATCGACGCGAGTTCCGCGCCAATGCCAGCTCCCACTCGACCACTCACTACCAGACCGGTGATGATAGGGCCGGTCTCGTGAATGACCGAGAATACGATCGCGGCAGGAAGCAGCGATTTCGCACCAAATCGAGTCAGGCTGTAGCGGGCTTCCAGCGAGAGCACAACGCCGGTTGCGGCTCCGGCCAAAGCGACTAGTGGCAGGGACTTTGACCCGATCTCGTCGAGTTGCCGAAGTAGTTCGCGGAATTCAAATGGTGGCGTCACCGCGGCTCGCACAACCTGCCCGAAGAATGTGGCCAGATCGCCGAACCATTCGAGGAACTCGTTGATCAGGCCCTTGGAGGGATTCACTGCGGGAGACGTGAGTGAGAGCGGTTGCCCAGTGGGAGAGCGCAGGGCTCCGACCGCACTTGAATTCCCCTCGATCACGGATTTGAACCCTGAGCTGGCGCTCCGTGTCCATTGTTGAGGTGCATGCGCGAAAGCAACGAGTGTGGTCCGCTATACAGGAATTCCAGGGCAACGTTGCCGCCCACATACCCCAGCAGGCTGTAGTTGCCCATTCGGAAGCCGTCTTTGGCGGTGTAACGTTCTGGATACCATCCATAGACCGCCGTCATGGTGCCGGCGTACGGCGCGACGAGAGCGGAAAAAGAGAAGACGCGATGGCCATCGTCGCCGCGACGTCCTGTGAAGGTTGAAATCACGGCATGGCGCAATCGCGGAAACACGCCCTTACACTCACAGCGGTAATACAAGGTATCTTCCCTGAAAGCCCGCGCGAGTGCATAGCGCGTCGTTATGGTTACGGCAGCGATACCGAAGTCGGACCCAAAACGCTTGCCGTAACCGGCAGCGCCTTGCCGCCACTCCGGCGGGGTATTATCGGCTTGGTTAATTCCAGCCGCGAGCGCAGCGCCAACAATTGGATACGGTCCAAACGCGTCGAAGACGTAGTTGCGGAGCCTCGTCTTGTCCGTGGGACGAATGTATGTCAGATCCGCGTGCGCTGGAACTGTGACTGCAGCTGTGTCCGAGGAATCGCTCGAATGAGCCACTCCCTGCGCCTTTGCCGGCGCTGGCAGAGCCGCGAGGCACGCGATGGCCAAGAACAAAAGCATCGGTTTGCGCATCTTCATGTTGGTCCCCAGGGCCTCCGTGGGTCTTTGTCGGTTGGTATTGATCGACTTCGTTTCATCCTCCAACCGGCCAATGTTGCCGAGCGATGCCTATCGAAAGCGCCGTCGTAGTGGTTCAAATCCGACCCCGCTTGGCAGGTATTGACGATCGGTGCAGCCTCTCCCCAGGCTGCACCGGGTGTGCGACTACATCGAGATGCTGATCGCAATTCCCACGTTGGGATATCTGCGGTTGTACAGGTAGTAGCCGTTATCGACGTATGTGACATAAACGTCGTCGTTGTCGTACCAGTCATTTCCCCAGTATTCGGGCCATGGGTCCACGAGGCTGATCCAATAGCCGTCATATCGGAAGCGTGGGTGCCCGCCAACAACCAAGAAGGGAAGGCCGTAGATTCGGAATCCATGGTCCGATCCAAAGTATCCACGGAAACGGTCGTCAGGGATGCGGTAGCCGTTGTAGCCGCCTCGTTGTTGCCAAGTGCGGTGGTCGGACTCCCAACGTTGTGAGCGATGACTTTGCCATGCGGTGTGTTGGACGCGCTGCTGCTCCTGCGTGCGATGCGGTTGTTGACTGTTCCGCTGCTGAGCATGCTGCTGGGTCTGCCGGTTCTGATCCTGTTTTTGCTGCTGCTGAGCATGCTGCTGGGTCTGCCGATTCTGGTCCTGCTTCTGCTGTTGCTGAGCATGCTGCTGGGTCTGCTTGTTTTGATCCTGTTTTTGCTGCTGCTGAGCATGCTGCTGTGTCTGCCGATTCTGATCTTGCTTCTGCTGTTGCTGAGCATGCTGCTGGGTCTGCTTGTTCTGTTCCTGCTTCTGCTGTTGCTGAGCATGCTGCTGGGTCTGCTTGTTTTGTTCCTGCTTCTGCTGTTGCTGGGCATGCTGCTGTTCGGGTTTGGCTTGTTCGTGCTTGTTCTGTTGCTGTGCGGGATGCTCTTGCTTTTGGTCCTGCTGCTCGTGCTGTGCATAAGCAGGAGCGGCAATTCCGAGAAGCAAAGACAGAGCTGCCGTGCTGATGAATCCAGTTACCTTCATAAGTGCTGCCTCCATTACTGCCGGTTGGATGTACCTGCTCCGGCGCAAACCTTCCGGCACGCAAGTTGAACATCGCGCTCAGAGTTAGCTTGTTTATACGAGTTCCGCCGCCTTCTTGATGGTCAAAACTGCTCAGCGAGAGAAGGGCGAGAAATCTGAGATTCACGACTTACGGCCGCGAAAACCTTTACGGGCTTCGTCGTAGCCACGCCCCATACACGAAGGACCTTCTTCCTTCCTGGCCGTTCGCAATACCATCGCTTTCTTAGCGCTCGTCCTATTTTCTTGGGCAGATTATGAGGCAGAACGCTCAGGCTGGGCAGCGAAACGACCGCGAGGCTGTCGCTGAGATAGTGCTTGCCATCAGGAGCGCCGCAATTGGCACATCGTGGAGGATTAAATAAGGAACGATTGCCAACCTCGAAGGGTTGAGTTGGGATCTGACCCGCGCAATCGTGACTTATGCAATAGCTTCAGGCTTGCCCGCGAGTTTCCGCACGCCACGCAGTCCCGACCCGTCGGTGATCTCCGGAAACAGGCCCGATTCCCACGGAGCGCAATGCACCATTTCAGCAGGCTGTGCAACGCTGCGAAAAAAAACGAGCTCCCAATGGGCACTGGCGCCCTTGGCTACTGCATCACGTACTCGACGCTGACCGGAATGTCGGCCGGCGGGAAGCTCAATGATCCACAATTGGGGGTGAATAAGAAAACGATCAACGGGTACCGGCCGCAATGCGAATGGACAATGGCCCTGAATCAGTGACGGACAGCCCAATGCCGCTGAGATTTAGGTCGTGCAAGTCGTATAAGACAAACCGTTCTTGGTGTAGATGGAAAAAGTGAGTGGACCTTGTGTCGGACACGGATTGACCCCAGCGGAGGTCATCCGCGTGATCAAAATATCCTTGCTCGGGATAGTGAAAATGGGAGCTACGCTGATTGAGGGTCCCAACGGTCCCGGAATGTACCCAGTGAGATACATGCGCGGGGCTGCGTTCATGGGAGTATCATTCTTGATTTTCAGACTGCCACTCACGTTTAGCGGACCGCCCACGTTCACACCCGCGCCGGTGGTGATTCCCGCGCTCGTAGTGATGCCGCCGTTGATCACGCCTCCGCCAGCCACAACCAGGTTGCTCCCAATGAGGGAGCCAGACGCGTTTATGTTCCCCACCACATCCAGGTTCGTCGTCGGGCTGGGATTATTAATGCCCACATTCCCATTGGAGAGAATCGCAAGTCGGCCGCCGATGATGCCCGGAGCATCCACGGCCACGGGTGAGTTACCCCCAAGAGACAATCCGCCCACCTCGCTACGGATAGTTCCCATCGTGTGCAAGGCATAAGCAGGCGTGGAGATTCCGATTCCCACGTTGTTGTTGATCACTTGAACGCCGGTGAACGTATTGTTTGCGCCGAGCTGCGCGTAGCGCCCGTCGGAAAAGCCGGTATTCAAACTCAGGGCCACCGTGCCGCTGGTACCGCCGCCGCTCAACCCATTTCCCGCTGTCACGCCGGCGATCGTCCCCGTACCTGGGAAGGTCTGCCCGGGAGCGAAGGTAATTGCGCCGGTGAAGTTGGCGGTACCGCGCACGTCCAGTTTCGCCGCCGGGGCCGTCGTCCCTATGCCTACGAGAGTATCGGCCGAGGCGCCATTCACGCCATTGATGCTTCCCAGAACCAGAGCATTGCTGACCGTGACCTGAGCGTTGGCTCCGATGGCTGTCGCATTGCTGAGATTCGGGTGGCCCGAATCCGGACCGGCATTCGCTCCGAGAGCGGTGTTGTTCGAACCGGTGGTGTTCGCAATCAACGCATTGTTGCCCATCGCGGTGTTCGACCCTCCCGAAGTGTTTGCCGAGAGAGTGAAGAAGCCGACCGCGCTGTTGTTGGATCCACCTGCATTGAATTTGAGCGCGGCCACTCCATCGGCAGTATTGCCATTATCCGTGCTGTTGTTGAGCAGCGCAATCTGCCCGGTACCGACATTGTCGCCGCCGTTGCCGGTTTGATTGCCCGCAAACCCGAAATATGAATTGCCCGTGTTCATCGAACCGAACGCGAACGGATTACCCAGGATGTCGAAACTGTTCAAGGCATTTACCACCGAACCGCTAACCAGCCCGTTCGAAGTCACATTGCCGAGTACCTTCTGATCGGCGGTGAAGGTATTCACCGTGTTCAGTAGCGGCACCTTGGTTACGTCGAGATTGAGCGTCGGCACACCGCCCGTGCCTCCCCCGGTCAAGCCGGTCCCGGCAACCACTCCAGTCACGACTTTCGTCGTATCCACATTGACCGTCACGTTGCCGCTCGTGCCACCGCCAGTCAGGTCCGTTCCCGCCGTCAATCCGGTGATCGTTCCATTGCCCGTGCCGGGAAAGGCCTGGCCCGCGGCGAAAACGATCTGGCCGTTACTCGCGATCTTCAATCCTGTTTCGGTTGGCGCTGCCGTGCCGCTACCGAAGAGCAAATTCAGCGTCCCACTCGGAGTGGCCGTGTTGTTGCCGGCCGGTTCGGCTCTGAGTTGAAAGGTCTGAGTAATCGCGGTGCTGTTGCTGCTATAGAACGACGATGCCCCCAGATTGACGGGCTGCGAACTCTTGCCTGCAGTTGCGGTGGCTACGCCGCCGGCCGGCAGGCCGAGCGTTCCGCGTACGGTGGCGCTGCCTTTGACGTCCAGCGTGCTTGTGGGTGTCGCGGTGTTGATTCCGATCTTGGCGGTCGTGCCGCTTCCGATCTGGCTGATGGCCGAGTTTTCAATGTCGCTGGCCGTGCTCCAAAGGGGGATGAGATTGACCGTACCGCCCGAGGTAGTCACGCCTGAAGCCGGCGGAGGAGCAGTCGTGCTGGAACTTGCATTGGCGGTTGCATTGAAAGCCGAGGCGCTGCCGGCTGGCGCCGCCAATACGAATGCCGACGGCGGTAACCCGCCGATCGTTTCCGCATCGACCGCCTTCAACGCGTAGGGCACGCTCAACAGTAGGACTCGGACCGGAGCCGGCAGCCCTCGCGGCTCGACGCTTAACCAGCGCGCCTCTTTCGATATAAACAGTTCCGTTGGTAGCCCATCACTTTTCGTCGCTCCTAACATGATGGAATAGCGGCCAGAAGCGTCAGGTGTGACGTTCTGAGTCTCCATCCACAGGGGAACCCCACCCTGCTCGTCCTTGTAAAGGGCGAACGTGACCCCTACGGTCCCCTGGGCGGGCTTTCCATCCACGTCTTTCAGCACTCCACTGAACCGGATCAGGTGTGGGATGGAGGCGTTGCCGTCGGCGTTGGACTGCTGGGCCGCAAGTGACGCAACGGTCACAAGGAAAAGGCACAACGAAAGAAACAGGAAGCTGGCACTTCTGGTCATTTTGATATCTCCGTGGCGAGTCCTCAAGCCGTACTCGGGCGGAACTAATTCCCCTGCTATTTCTAAGAACGGCAAAACGACGAGAAAGGGCTCACGAGCTCGCAAAACGGGGCGAATTCGAGGGGACGAAACGGGTCGAATCGGCCGATTTCAAAGCTATCCCGCGACGTTGACTTGAAGGTGGTTCAGGGGTACGCTCTCTAGACCAAAAGGCACGCTGCTCAAGGTGTTTGGGGGATTCTGTGGGCGGAACAGATTCTCGGGATGCGGTCACAGAATTACTTGTCCGTTGGAATGACGGGGACGTCGCGGCCAGAGACGCACTCATTCCTCTGGTCTATGACGAACTGCGGCGGGTGGCAAAGCGGAACCTGGCCGGCCAACGCAGTGATCATACGTTGCAGGCGACCGCCCTGGTCCATGAAGCCTACATGCGACTGGTGAACCGCAAGGCTGCCAACTGGCAAGGCCGAGCTCATTTCTTTGCGCTGGCGGCGCAGATGATGAGGCAAATCCTCGTGGACCATGCCCGCATGCGAAATGCGGCAAAGCGAGGGGGCGGTACCGTCACCTTGCTACTGGAAGAAGACTCCGCGGGGAAAGAAGGCATCAACCTCGACCTGATTGGTCTGGACCGGGCCATGAAGCGCCTGGCCTCCTTGGACGCTCGACAATCGCAAATCGTCGAACTCCGTTTCTTCGGCGGGCTCTCGATTGAAGAAACTGCCCGCGTGGTCGACATCTCGCCGGCAACCGCAAAACGGGAGTGGGCCACGGCGCGGGTGTGGCTCCATCATGCCATGGAAAGCGACGCGGAAGCATGACTCCCGAACGATGGCAACACGTGAAGCAGGTGCTGGCCACCGCGCTGGAACTTGCCCCTGCGGAACGGGTCGCCTTTCTCGACCGCAGCTATGCGGCCGACGCATCCCTGCGAGACGACATTGGGCCCTTGGTGGCCTCAGAACAACGGCTCCGAGCGGAATTCCTCGAACAAGGCGATCTGGCCGCAGCGGCTGCTCCCGTGATTTCGGCCGACGAAAACTTCTGGGTTGGACGCCGAGTAGGGCCGTACAAGGTCGTCGAGCAAATCGGGATCGGCGGAATGGGCGAAGTGTATCGCGCATTCCGGGCCGATGATCAGTATAAGAAGGTGGTTGCGCTCAAGTTTGTGCGCGCAGGCCAATATTCCAGTGCAGTCTTCGCCCGTTTCAAGAATGAACGCCAGATCCTGGCCGGCCTCGATCATCCCAATCTAGCCAAGCTTCTCGATGGTGGCACCAGCGAAGAGGGAATGCCGTACTTCGTGATGGAGTTGATTGATGGTCTACCGATTACTGAGTACTGCAACGCGCATGACCTCTCGACTCGCGAGCGCTTGAAGTTGTTCCTGCAGGTCTGCGCTGGCGTGCACTATGCGCATCAACGGCTCATTATTCATCGCGACATCAAGCCTGGAAATATCCTGGTTACAGGCGATGGCATCCCGAAGCTGCTCGATTTTGGGATCGCAAAGATTGTCGAGTCCGGCCCCGACGCGGACATGCCTGAAGCAACTCTGACAAGTTTTCAGATCTTGACCCCGCGCTACGCCAGTCCAGAACAGATCAAAGGCGAGACGATGACGATCGCCACCGACGTGTATTCACTGGGAATAGTCCTGTATGAGCTGCTCACGGGGCGGAGCCCTTACGAGTTTGTATATGGGTCCACGCAGGAATTTGCTCAGGAGGTTTGCCAACGAGAGCCGCCAAAGCCGAGCCTGGCGGTTCTTCGTCCGCTGCGGCCACGGACGGGAAACGCACAAACGCAATCCGCCCCGTTTCCGAAGATTTCACCTGACAAGCTATGCAAACAGCTGCGCGGCGATGTTGACAACATCGTCCTCATGGCTTTGCGGAAGGAACCTTCTCGCCGCTATGCGTCGGTGAATGATCTGCAGGAGGACATCCGTCGGCACCTGGGGAACATTCCAGTGCGCGCACGCAACGATAGCGTCTGGTACCGGACAACTAAATTCGTGGCCCGGCACAAGGCGGTGGTTGCGGCTTCCGTCTTGTTGGTGCTCGCATTGCTGGCCGGGTTGATCGTTACCTTGCACGAAGCTCGCGTGGCGCGCATCGAACGCGCCCGGGCCGAGCGCCGCTTTAACGACGTCCGCAAACTGGCGAACTCCCTCATGTTCGAAGTGCATGATTCCATCCGGGACTTGCCCGGCACTTTGCCTGCAAGAAAGCTGCTGGTAACCCGCGCGCTGGAATATCTGGACAGCCTGTCGCAAGAGGCAAGTGGCGATACCGCTCTGCAGCGAGAATTGGCAGCCGCTTATGACCGGGTTGGAGACCTTCTGGGCTACTCGGGTGCGGCCAACCTTGGGGATTACGCGGGTGCACTGCAAAGTTACGAGAAGGCGTTAGCCATACGAGAAGCATCCGCCACCGCACATCCGGACGATCGTCAGATGCAACTCGATCTGCTCAATGACTACTTCCGTTTGAGTTTCGCGCTCCAGGGCACTGGAGACTACGTAAAGGCATTGCGGCACCTGCAAAAGGGCACAACCCTCGCCCAGCGGATGTCAGAAAACCACCCAGAGCCCGAATCCAGAGATTTTCTGGCGGGATTCTATTGGCAAGCGGGCAATATTTCAACGCAAACAGGGGACTATGCGCATGCAGTGGAGAGCTACCGGCAGGGCACGTCGATTCGAGAAGCCATCGCGAAGGATGGGAACGTGAGTCCCTTGGTCCGTACGCATCTGGCGGGGGATTACATTTGTTTGGGCAGAGCGTTGGCAGCGACTGGTGATCTTTCCCACGCCTCAGAGGTTTCACAAAAGGGAAAGGAAGTTCTGGAGCAGTTGGCTCGATCCGACCTGAACAACGCGACGCTCCAGGAATACTTGGCGGAGGCGTACAGCGTTGTGGCGGCGATCTTCTCGAGGCGGGGTGAACTTGAACAGTCGATTGATTCCTTCATCAAGGCCCGCGAGGGTTTTACCAAGCTAAGCAGTGCCGATCCCACAAATTCTATGGCCCGTGACAATGCCGCTCTCATGGAGATCGGCCTTGGAGACGTACTGATGCGACAAGGAAAGGTTAGCCAGTCCATGGCGCAGATTCGCGACGCGATGACTACCTTTGAAAAGATCGAACCCAAGAATCGTTATGAAATCGCGGGCCAGGCAAGTGCATATGCGTCGTTGGGCAGAGCGTTCTTCAGTCTTGCTGGCCAGAGTGCCCATCGCAGCAAGGCGAGGCTCCTCCGCGAATCGCAATCATGGTACGGGAAAAGTCTTAATACCCTACGGCAGGGACCAGGCCTGAACTCCATAGATCCTCTTGGTGGTGATGTCACAGAACAATCCGTCCGACAAGAACTAAGCCGGTGTGAGGAGTCACTGACCAAGCTGACCAGTCGCTGACGCCAGCTCTCAGGAAAACTCCATGATCAACCAAATTCGCTGTCAATCGGCCGCATCTTGCGGAAGTTGTACGGTTGTACAGCAGTTCGTTGGACATCTCAGGGCGAATACAGATTGCGTTGCCGGCAAGCACCTGTTCTGTATTGTTATGTTCCGGACTTGTGCGCTCCTGTGAAGTCTCTGGCGCCTGACATTCGTTCCATCTCCGATCTGTATTTCCTAGAACCTCTGAGAAGCTTCCGAACCCTCATTAGACACTGAAACACTATCTACACACTGTTAGAAAACTGATCCGCATACTGCTCATTGTTGTGTGAATACTCTTCCAGCAACGTGCATAAACTTCCAAAACTGGAAGCCCGAATGTGACTTGTCGTATTCAAACATTTTCAGGAATGCTCAAGTGCAGCAAAATCGGCACGAAATACAGTGGCCGTGAAGTTGCATAGCACCCATCCGTCGGGCGGGCCCGGCTCCCTTTCAGTCTGGAGCTTCTGGGTCAACTGCAATCAACAGTTATGCTCACTCGGACGGAGGGGTTCTCCATGCGTTTTGGTTCTCGTGTCGTCATCGCGCTAGTCGTGTCTCTCGTTGCTCTGCAAATGTTGGTGGCCCAGACCGGCACCACATCACTACGTGGAACTGTTTCTGATTCGAGCGGCGCGGCTGTATCCGGAGCGTCAGTCGTTCTGAGCAACGACGAGCGCAGTTTCAGTCGCACAACGACGACTGGAGCGACGGGCAGCTATGAATTCCTTCAGCTGCGCCCGGGAACATATCATCTCTCCGTTGAGATGTCTGGCTTTCGCAAATACGAACAGAGGGATGTTGCGTTGCTCGTAGACACTCCGGCCACGATTAACTTCAAGCTGGATGTGGGTTCTAAGACGGAGGTCGTGGACGTGACGGCCGAAGGTGCAGTAGTCAATTCGACCGACGCATCAATTGGCAACGCCTTCAGCGAGGTGCAGGTCAAGGAACTCCCCATGGAGGGCCGCAACGTTCCGGATCTGCTTACCCTGCAGGCGGGTGTCACTTACCTCGGGAACCGCGAGAGCCTGAACGAGCAGCAGAACGACACTCGCAATGGCGCAGTGAATGGCGCGCACAGCGACCAGACGAATATTACGCTGGATGGCGTTGACGTCAATGACCAGGTGAACGGCTACGCATTTTCTTCGGTTCTGCCGGTCACGCTGGATTCGATGCAGGAGTTCCGCGTAACCACGACTAACTACGGTGCCGACGCGGGACGCTCATCGGGCGCGCAAGTGTCGCTGGTCACCAAGAGCGGCACCAACAAGTTTCACGGCTCGCTGTACGAGTACCTCCGAAATACATATACGAGCGCCAATGATTATTTCGTGAAGGCCTCCGAGGTTCAAGGCGGGACGGCCAACCTTGCTCCCAAACTCATTCGCAATATCTTTGGTGGATCGGTGGGAGGCCCAATTCTAAAGAACCGCTTTTACTTCTTTGCAAATTATGAAGCCGCCCGCCAGCGGGAGGAAGAGAGCGACGTACGGATTGTGCCGAGCGAAGCTTTTCGCCAGGGAATCGTGCAATATCAGTGTGCGGGCGGCGAGGCAGCTTGCCCCGCGACATCGGTTCTAGGCGCGGATGGCATAACCTCGTTTGCGATCCCCGCAGGTATCCATGGCCTGACATCCGGGGAGTTAGCAAACATCGACCCCAACAATATCGGTGTGGATAGTGTCATCTGCTGCGGCAGTTCGAGTTATCTGCAAGGCTTCCCGCACGCGAATGATAACTCCGTGGGAGATGGGTTCAATTTCCTCGGATACCGTTTTAGGGGACCGATCCCAACCAACAAGAACTGGTATATCGCTCGGGTGGATTACAAGGTCACGCAAAACGGGAACCACACTCTGTTCTGGCGCGGCGCATTGCGAAATGACAACCGTTCCGGCGCTCCTTATCTTCCAGGGACTGCTCCGTTGACCAGTCAACTCGACTACAGCAAGGGCTTCACGCTGGGCTACACAGCCACCCTGCGACCTACGCTCCTCAACAACTTCCATTGGGGATACACTCGCCAAAGCTGGGGGTTGCCCGGCAACAATGATTCGACGGCGGCAATTTTTTTCCGCGGACTCAACGATAACAGCACAGCGAACAACTCCAGCGAATCGGTAACCCGCGGACAAGATTTTCGGTCCACGGTTGAGAACTTCGTGGATGATGTTTCCTGGTCGAGAGGGAAGCACACGGTGCAGTTTGGCGCGAACCTCCGCTTCATCCGGAGTCCACGCAACAACTTCTTCAATTCCTTTCCGAACGGCGTGACCAATGTTTCGGCGATGGACACAGCCGGGTTCGCCAATACGCCCAGTCCGTTCGATCCTGCGAATAACGGTTTACCGGCCGTCGACAATAATTTCAACAATCAGTACGACTACCCGACAATTGCGCTGTTGGGCATGGTCACGGAATATAACGCATTCTTCAACTTCCAGAAGAACGGAACGGCGCTGCCGGCAGGAGCTCCCGTGGCCCGTCACTGGGGCGCTGACGAATACGAGTTCTACGTCCAGGATTCGTACCGGATGAAGCCCAACCTGACGGTGAACCTGGGCCTGCGCTACTCGTTGTTCTCTCCGCCTTGGGAGACCACCGGTACCGAGGTCGCGCCCACGTTTAGCATGGGGCAGTGGTTCAAGCAACGGCAGCAGGACATGCTGAACGGCATTCCCTCCAATACGGATCCTTTGGTCACATTTGCCTTGGCGGGGGCGGCGAATGGCAAGAAGGGATACTACAGCTGGGACTTCCACAACTTCGCTCCGAAGATCTCCATCGCTTACACTCCCCGGCCGGAGGGAGGTTGGCTGAGGCATCTAGTGGGCGATGGCGACAAGACTGTGATTCGCGGGGGCTTCGGAATCGCCTACGATCACATCGGGCCCGGATTGCTCTCCAGTTTTGACACCAACGGCTCATTCGGTCTTTCCACGAATCTCACCAACGCCGTTCTGCCCACCGCGAGCAACGCACCGCGATTGACGAGCCTGACCAGTATACCCACCACGCTTTTCGATGGCACCACACCGTTTGCCCCACCCACGCCGACGGGAGGATTTCCATACACGCCTCCGCCTGCGGGCACGGGGCTGGGAATCTATTGGGGGTTGGACGATAAGATCAAGACCCCGTATTCCTACACTCTGGATCTGTCGGTGGGTCGAGAATTGACGAAGAGCTTGAGCCTGGAAGTTTCTTATGTGGGGCGGCTCTCGCATCGTCTTCTGGCCCAGGAAGATCTGGCCATGCCGCTGGACTTGGTCGACAAGAAGTCAGGCGTAGCCTACTTCGCCGCTGCCCGGCGTCTCTCCGAGTTGGCAGCGCAAGGCACGGCGACCAGTGACATCACGCCCGCTTTGGTAGGTCCGACGGCTGCCTACTGGCAGGATATGATTGCGCCCCTGCAACCCGGCGACCAGTACAACCTGGCGGCAACGGGTAACGTAGCCGGAAACCCGGCGAAGCATCCTTTCCAGTTCACGACCGATCCTCTCCAGGCTGCTTATGATCTCTACTCGGGCTTTACCTTCAACGAAACCACCGCTCTGTCCGCGATTGACTACGCCGGGTCCGACTTCAACCCTTCGAGCGTAGCCGGTATTGCGGGCATGATCCCGGGGCTGGCCGGTTGCACCTATTCTGCGAACGGCAACCCTTGCTCGCTGAATCACTACCCGACCGTCCTGGGGCCGAACGCATATTTCAACAGCCAGTTTCACTCGTTGTACGCATGGCGGTCGATCGGCAACGCAAATTACAACGCGATGCAAATCAGCCTGCGAAAGCATATGTCGAGTGGCATGCAGTTCGACGTCAACTACACCTTCTCCAAGTCGATTGACTTGTCCTCCTCTGCCGAACGCGTTCTGCCGTATAACGGCGTGGGTGGCGGCATCAGCGGGAACATCATCAACACGTGGAGTCCCAACCAGCAACGGGGTATCTCTGACTTCGATACAACCCACCAACTCAACGCGAACTTCATTTTCGAATTGCCGTTCGGCAAGGGTAAGTACGTCGCCCGGAACGCAAATGGCGTGACCAATTCGATTATTGGTGGTTGGAGCTTGTCTGGCTTGGTTCGCTGGACGAGCGGTTTACCGTTAACCATCGGCAACGGTGGTACCTGGCCGACGAACTGGCAACTAGGCGGAGCGGCAACGCAAATTGGTCCGGTTCACACCGGGGTCACGAAGCAGACCAGCAACTCGGCTATCGTCGTCCCCAATCTCTTCCCAGATCCTCTTGGACCGACGGGGATTGGGGCGTTCAGAAATGATTTCCCAGGCGAGTCGGGCGGCCGCAGCCAGGTTCGTGGCCCCGGTTTTGCCGGCTTGGACGCCGCCCTCAGCAAGGCGTGGAAGATGCCGTATGCTGAATCCCATCTGCTGAAATTCCGTTGGGAGGTGTTCAACGTACTGAATCATCCGGAGTTCGACGTGAACACGGTTACGAACAACCTTGATCAACAGGGCTCGTTCGGCGCATTCAGCGGCCTGCTCACCAATCCTCGCGTAATGCAGTTCGCGCTGCGGTACGAGTTCTAACCAAGGTTCAGGCTGTCTTCCGGGCGGAGAAATCCGCCCGGATTTGTTTGTAAGACAAATGGACGATAGAAAATGTCCAGGAAGGCCGAGGTCGCCGTTCGTAGCACGAAGATGAAAAAACTAAAAGATTAGTTCCTCCTAGGATCGCACAATCCTACAATTTGAAATCACCTCGCACCATTTCGGGACCCCCTCATTTTGCGTCTCGAACACAGCGGAATCCTACGGCGCCCGAGCGATCCATACTCGGAGACATCAACAACAGTTTTCCGTGTTCATACAGGCGATACGCCTGAGGGAAGTACCACATCGAGCCCTGCGGTTGGTAGTAGCTGCCGCCGCGGAGGATGCCGGCGCGAGTGTGCTCGTCGACGAACTCCTCCGTCCACTGCCAGACATTGCCGACCATATCCATTACGCCGAAGGGACTCGCTCCCTTCGGATGTGCGTCCACCGGATCTGGACCGCGCATGCTTCGGGATTTGTCGGGCACCGGAACCGCACCAGGATCCCAGTCGTTGCCCCAGGGATAGCGATAGAGTCTATCGTTGCCGCCCTGCGCGGCATACTGCCATTCCCACTCGTGCGGCAGGCGCTTTCCAGCCCAGTTCGCATACGCTCGGGCGTCTTCGAGCGAGACCCACGTCACCGGCCGGTTCTCCCAGCCTGCCGGATAACTTCCAGCCAGAGAAGCTGCATCCTTCCAATCCCGAAGAAAATTCAAGTCGTCTTTCGGATGGTAGTGCGTGGCGTCCATGAACTTCTTGAATTCCGCATTTGTCACCGGGTACTTGTCGATATAGAAGGACTCGATCTGGATTTCGTGATGGTGAAAGCGTCGGGGCGAATTCTCCCACGGGTACTGCACGTCAACTCCCATCTCGTTGGTTCCCTCAAGTTCAATTCCGGATACTTCGAACGAAAAATCCGCCGCCGGAATCTTCACCATGCCCTCGGGTGTGCCCATCGCAGGCTCAGTCGGCTTGATCAGCACGATTCGCTGCGCTAGGAACTTCCACTCATGGGAATAGCTCGCGAGCGGAGCACTCGTCATCTGTTTCATCTTCGATAACAGGCTCTGAAGTGGAGCGTCCGGCGCACTATTTGTTGCGAGGACGGCTCCGTAGCCCTTGGCTTCGATGGGGAAACTGAGTAACCAGCGTCCTGCTTGTATCGCCGGCTTGAGTTCGACGCCGTGATAGACATCGAAATAGTGTGTCCCCAGATTGGCGGGGACTTCGAACTGATCGCCATCCACGTCATATTCGTTGCGATTCGCGATGGTCCAGAGTGTCTGATCGTGAAGCGGCCAGCGGCTCGCGAAGACTCCATAGCGCAACGTGGGCGCAATCGGCTCCCAGTCTCGACTAACCAGGAACGGAGCAAATGCGCGCTCGATGGTGGCGACCCGTCTGGTGGCCTCGGCATCGCGAGACGTGATTCCATTCCACTGGCCCCAAATGTTCTCCCAGCTTTCCCAGCCCACTCCGTTGAAGAAGGCGAACTGCAGGTCGTTGGTCTTGTCCCGATTCCAGCGGTCGGAAATGTTCACCATGTGCCGGGTTTCGAGCCATTTGAACTTATCGACAAGCGGAGCGAACGGAAACTGGTACTGCCCCCAGGTCATCAGATTCCACGCCAGCGCCTCGTCTGATGCACTTCCCTCCGGCTCGAAGACGAGCGGGTGACCGGTCTTGTCGGCTTCCAGCGAGAACGCCAGGGGCACGCCGTCTTGTGTGTCGCCGTTGATGCCATCCGCGCCGATTTCTGCCATGAGACTCGCAATCTCTTCCGGCCACGAATGATCGGGCAGGCGCGTGCCCTGGTCCCACATCATCATCGGGAACAGCACCCGCACGCCGCGACGATGAAAGTCCGCAATCATCTGCTTGACTCCCGCAACACCGCCCGGCATGCTGCGAATCAAGTCGTGCTGATTCCGGATGTCGATGCCCATATTCGGATACGTCGGCCAGATCAGCACCGAGTCGATTCCGCCGTAACGTTTCTCCAGATCGTCCAGGTATCGGTCCACGGTGTATTTCCCGCCGAGCGGATCGTAAACGTAGCGATCATGGGCCATCATCTGGGGCTGGATGAAGCTGGATTGCGTCCACTGAAACTCCGGCCTTTCGTAGCGAGACCCGTCGTAACCTGTACGAATGCGGCGTTCATCGCGCCAATGACGGATATCGGCGAGCCAAGACTCGTGCTCAGTCTGGATGCAGAGCTTGACGCCGGATTCCCATAGATCTTTCGACGACAGACACTCGGGTACGGGGATTTGCTGATCGTTGGGAGCGAAATGCGAATCCTGAGCCTGCGAGATCACGCAGGCGAAGAAGGTCACGATAAGAAATTGGATCTGCGTTGCTTTCATCGCGTCCCATTCTACAAACTCAGGCGGCGCCCCGGATTGTCTTTCGCAAAGGCATGACTTTTACCATTTAGTAACCGGGTCGGAATTGGTTAGTTCAGTCTTTTCATGCACTTAGCCCGGCCGAACGACGACCTACCACTTTCGTGCCAGGCATGGCACGGGGGAGCCATTTACCGGAACCGGGGTGAGAGTTAAATTGTAGTCGAGCAGCACTTGGGGGAGGGCTGATCAACATACGTCCCGAGACTCAAATCGAGTCTAGGGGCGTTTTGTTTTGCGCGAAAAACCACATCTCCTGCGTGCGCCATTCGTGCCAGGCATAGCACTGGAGAGCCATTTACCGGAACTGGGGTGAGAGTTAAATTGTAGTTGAGCAGCACTTGGGGGAGGGCTGATCAACATACGTCCCACGACTCAAATCGAGTCTGGGGCGTTTTGTTTTGCGCTGGGAATCGGTCCCTCCTTGCCGCGTTTCCGCTGAACTCACCTACTCGGATCCCCGCCTCTCTCGCGACTTCTCATCCTCTCCTGCTATCCACCCATGTTTCGAAGGTGGTAGATTTGTTTGCGCCTTCCGTTGCCGTGACCGACGCAGTTCGAGGAGCAGGTCATGCCCGTCCAGTTTGCTCGCCGCGAGTTTCTTGCAGGAATGGTTGCTGTGACAGCCGCGAATGCGGCGTCGCGGTTTACGCCGCTGCCCGATGGCAGTTCGCCCTTTCGTGTTTCCGTTATCAACGATGAAATATCCCAGGACTTCGGCCGCGCTTGCGAGGTGGCGGCGCGCGAGTTCGGCATGGGGTGGATCGAACTGCGCTCCATGTGGAACAAGAACATCGTCAGCCTCGACGAAAAAGAAGTCGCCGAAGCGCGACGCATTCTCCAAAAATACCAACTGAAGGTGACCGACATTGCCAGCCCGCTCTTCAAGGCTGACTGGCCGGGCGCTCCAAAATCAAAGGTCAGCGAGGGCGGCGGTTTCGGAGCAAACTTCACTTTGGATCAGCAGGACGAAGTCCTGGAGCGCGCCATGGACATGGCGAAAGCGTTTCAGACGGACCGCGTCCGCTGCTTCGATTTTTGGCGATTGGAAGATCAAGGCCCGTATCGGGCAGCCATCAATGAGAAGCTTCTGCAGGCGGCGAACAAGGCGGGCCAGAAGGGAATTACGCTCGTCCTCGAAAACGAATCCGCGTGTAACACGGCCACCGGAGCCGAGGCCGCCAAGGTACTCGATGCGGTGAAGTCTCCCTATTTCATGCTGAACTGGGACCCGGGCAACGCCGCCACGTTGGGTGAAACTCCGTATCCGGATGGCTACAGTCTCCTTCCCAAGGACCGCATCGGCCACTGTCATTGCAAAGATGCCGTTAAGAATGGGAAGAAATACGATTGGGCGCCCATGGGCGGCGGCATCATCGACTGGGCGGGTCAGTTCAAGGCGCTCAAGCGCGACGGCTACCACTTCGCGGTAAGCCTCGAAACTCATTGGGGCGGCGGCGGCTCCCCGGAAGAATCGTCACGCAAGAGTTGGGCAGGGATGAAAAAACTTCTGCAACAGGCGGACGCGGCATAGATCGCAGCCTTTCCAGACCACATCAGGGAGGATCCGATGAACGATCAAAGCAGACGTACTTTTCTGAAGCAGGCAGCCTTGGGAACCGCCGCCGTCCTGGCATATCCAACTGCCACCGTGCTCGGCGCGAACGACCGCGTCCGCGTCGGCATGATCGGTGTCGGTGATCGCGGGAATGATTTGCTGGGCCAAGTTCGCGGGGTGCACGGTGTTGAGTTGGTGGCCATGGCAGATGTCTACAGCCGCCGCCGCGACGAGGCAAAAAGCAAAGTCCCCGGCATTCAGACTTTCGACGATCACCGCCGCCTGCTCGACATGAAGGACCTCGACGCCGTCATCGTGGCCAGTCCGCTGCACATTCACTCCCGGCATTTTCTTGATACGCTGGCGGCCGGCAAAGACCTCTATTCCGAGAAGACGATGACTTGGTCGATCCCTGAAGCCGACAAGTGCTTGGCCGCAGCGAAAGATTCCAACCGCGTCATCCAGATCGGATTGCAGCATCAAAGTTCTGCCGCCCAGACCGACGCCAGGCAATGGATCAAAGATGGGTGGCTCGGCAAAGTCACCCACGTCGAGTCGTGGATGAGCCGCAACACTCCTCACGGCAAAGGCCAATGGGTGCGCGCGGTTCCTTCGGACTGCACCGCGCAGAACGTCAACTGGGGCGCCTTTCTCAATGGCCGTCCCGACCGTCCCTTCGATCCATTCCGTCTTATCAACTGGCGTTTGTTCTGGGAGTTTGCAGGCGGTAACTGTGCTGAGAACATGGTGCACCAGATCGCCTGGATCATGGGAGCGCTCGACCTGCCTCTGCCGTCGGCAGCCTACATGTCGGGCGGCGTGTTCTCGGAGAAAGACGGCCGCGAGGTGCCCGACACCATCGCGGTAACTCTCGATTTCCCCAAAGACGTCGTCGTGACCTGGCAGTCCAGCTTCAGCAACAAGCACTACGACATGGCCGACCGCATTCTGGGCAGTGACGGCACACTCGAACATCGTTTCGAAGAAGCCCTCGAGTACTGGCCCGAAAAAACCAATCGTCCCGACGGTGAGTCCAAGAAAGGCAGTAGTCACAATCAGAACCACATGGCCAACTGGATCGACTGCATCCGCAGTCGCGCTATGCCGAACGCTCCACCCGAGATCGGCTACCGCTCCGCCTTGGCTGTTCACATGGCCAACCTGTCTTACCGGAACAAGAAGCGGATCACGCTGGAGGAAGCCAGGGCGATGACGCCCGAGTACTAGTGAGCGTGCCGAAAAATCCTCGCGATAAGTCCAGTTTGTCATGCTGAGCGAAGCGAAGGACCTATGGAGTTGTCCGCAGCACCAACGCCGCCAGCGAACTGCCATAGATCCTTGAATCTTGCTTCAACGTGCGCTGAAGTTCCTGAAAGCAGCCGTATGATGGTTCGGTTTGCTCAGCCAGTTCTGTCAGCCGCAATTATTCCCGGAACCGTCGCCGTGTTCCAAGGTACGACCACTATCCCGCAACTAAGCACAATCGAACGGCGAACTACCGGTCACTTTTGCGCCATCCCAGAATCTGTCGGCGAAACCGACCGTGGTCTGGCTGGTGACGAATCTCGCAGGGAATGAAACGACTCCTGAATTTCAGAGCCCGTTCGCGACTGGGTTCACTAGGACACGGTGGATCCGACAATCGTGCGAACCAGTCCGCAGAATAACAACACGGGCGTACCAATCAGCGCGCCGTCGTCGTGCACTCTGGCAAGGCGATGGATCCCGCTACGCTAACCTACAAACCTTCACTGTGTCCGACAGTGTGACCGGAAGGCCTGTGTCAAGCTCTTCATCAGTGTTCATCGCCCGCGTCCGCGATCGCCGCAACCGGTCATAGCGGGAGCGGTACGTACTTCACCTTTACTACCTCGTTTTCGCCGGATACTATGGCACCCACATGGTCGGCATGAACCCGGTGAATGGGGCCGCCGACATAGCAATCGATGCCCTTATCGTTCTCCCATTCAGAAAGCCGCTGAATGCCATTAGCCTGTCGCATGGATTGCAGGTTGAATCGGGCAGCGAGCCAATTGTGGGAGCGACCGTCCTTTCCAATGGCAACGGGGAAGTACATTCACGCTATCTGGCGGATTAGGCCGAATCCATATTGATGACCATCTGCGCCCCTACCGGGAGATTCAAAAGGGGCTCAGGGCCCCATGTTCTCGGGCAGACACGGATCGTGGCCTAGCGATGCCGGAGTGACCGGACTCGGCGGCACGGGTGGCTTAGCCCATGGCACGTTGTTGAAGTCGAAGAATTCCAACAGATCGGGCTGCGCGGCATCTCGAGGAGTCAGGTGCGCGAAACTGCCGATGAATCGGTTCTCCACAAACTTGATCACCGCCGTGTGGTCCATCGGCGTGTGCGAAACATAGTGTCGCCGGGCGAAAGGCGAGACAATGAAGTTCGGCAGGCGGAAGCCGAGCTGTGCGGCGAAGCCTTGGACGGCTGGGGCGTCCGCCGGATTGGCGCCAGGGTCATTCGGACCCAGGTCGCAATGGAGCGTCGCGGTCCCGCCGCTCGGCAAGCACGGGAAAAAACTGTCGGCGTTTACGGCGATTTGCGAAATGTCCGGGATCGTTCCCAGTCCAACATCTGTGTTGTCGTTGGAGTGGCCGGGCACGGGCGGGACATGATCGTAGGGTCCGCCACCCTCGTCGTAGCTTAGGAAAAAGACCGAGTCCTTCCAGGCCGGACTGGCCATGAAAGAGTTCAGAATGTTCGCCACCTGCACCTGCCCGGACAGAATCGATTGGCCCGACCCAGGATGCTCGTCATTGTTGCCGTAGCCGGCCTCGATGAAGGCAAAACTAGGAACTGTTCCGTTGGCAAGATCGGTGTAGAAGGCGGACAGTGGGGCAACGTGGTTCGGATCGACGCAGAAGGAGTTGGTGGTATCGCCCACCACACTGGATGGCTGGGTGACGCCCGTACACGAGGCGCCAGACGGGTTCTCATATAAGAATCGAAACGAGTAAGTTAAGTCAGAGAAGGTGGTTGCCGGATAGTAGACGCCCGCTGAGCCCGAACATTCATCGTCGTTGAGGCAAAAGCCGTCAGTGACGGTGTAGTAAAGCTTCCACGATACCTTCGCCTGGTCCAGTTCCTCGAAGATGGACCTAATACTAAGCTGCTGGGCGAGGTGGTCATCATTGCCCGGATCTCTGACCAAGCCCTCACTCGTACCTCCGGTGAAAGTCGCGATGCGATTGGAAATGCTCTTGCTCGATACCGGCGAAAACCAACGATCGGACAATGCGAACTGAGAAGCCATGTAATAGTAATAGTTGAGGTAGTCTTGATCGTAGTACCCCATCGCGCGCCGGCCGCTCAGATCGGTGTATGTGCCAGAACAATTGCCGGAAGCCGTGCAGTTCTTGGCGAAGCCTTCGGCCGTGTGGACGAAGCCATCCATCAGTATCGGGCGGGTGGGGAGAAAATTGTAGCGATTGACGTCGCCATAGCTTTCCAGCCACGCCGAGGTTTCATCGTCGACGCAGGTGCTGGTGAGCTTGAAAAGCCCGAAAGTGTCGCCTTCATCGTCCAGGTTGGTGATCGTGTTCAGCTTATCGTCGATGCCGTCCACTTCGTAGTCCTTACCGTCGTCTCCGATATTCCAGCCCTTCGCATGGCGGTATGGATTGAGCATGCCGAAATAAGTGTCGAAGGAGCGATTCTCCTGCATCAGGAAGACGACGTGGTTAATGGCTTCGACGCCCCCTGCTGGTACCACCGTTACGGTCGCAGTGGCCGAAGCCTGTGCACCAGTTCCGATTGCGACCGCCGTATAGGTGGTAGTCGCTGTGGGACTGACGGCCTGCGTGCCACCGTTGGCCTGCAAGTTATACGTGCTGCTGTCTGTCCCCGTTACCGTCACCTGAGTAGCGTTGGTCGCCGTAATGGTCAAAGTGGAAGAATTTCCCGACGCAATCGAAGCCGGGTTGGCGGCGATATTGACTGTCGGCCCTTGAGTCTGCATTACCACTACTGTTGTACTGGCCGAAACGTGTCCGCCGGCTCCGGTTGCAACCGTCGTGTAGGTAGTAGTCGCAGTAGGGCTGACCGCTTGCGTGCCGCCGTTGGCCTGCAGGTTATAGGTGGTACTGTCTGTCCCGGTTACCGTCACCTGAGTGGCGTTGGTCGCCGTAACCGTCAAAGTGGAAGAATTTCCGAGCGTAATCGACGTTGGGCTGGCGGAGACGCTGACTGTCGGCATTGGATTCGTAGTACCGGTACCACCGGCGAGTCCCCGACATCCGCTGAACAACAGAGTTAGCGCCAGACTGGATAATAGTGCCGTCAAGGAAAGAATGCGGGAGAAGTACCGGGGAACGCCAATCTTTATCAAAGTTTCTCCTTATAACGTCCGTGTTTCCGGGCGAGGCAGAACAGAAACTGAAATAAGGTCCCGGGCGGGTACTGGAGGTTTCCCGCTGGAAATCGCAATTGAGGGCCAGGATTTTTCGATACGGATATAGCCGCAAAACTTTTCATCGCTCACCACAGGACAATGGGCCAATTCCACTGACCCCCACAATCCCTTCAAAATCTGATTCAGGGGTGGAAGAAATCAACGCGAGCGGTTCGTTGACACATTTAAGGAGAGCACGGAGCAAACCGCAGGCTCCAGTCGCTCCTTCGAGTGACTCTGGCAAATCACTCTCCGACTGAAACGTTAGCAGGCCTTTCCCGCTAGATATGGTCAAAACTGACCACTGGCGCGGGGACAGCAGCCGTGCGCTTCGCGATCACCCATTCCGTCACCGGCACGGTTCCACCGTACAACTGCTGTTAGACCAAGTTGCGAGAGTCTCGCCCCTTGCAGTAATGGATCGGCACCGAAGGAAGCACCCCGAGCTGACGGAGCCGGGCATCGGCTGCGCAAGAAAGAACCGTCATACCTGTGGTGAGACGCGACACGGTCTTGAGTGTGACCATGGTGGCGCCTTTCGGGGCAGAGTATGCTTCTCGCTTCTTCTCAGCACAAACGGGGCTGACGCGAGCAATGCAACCGGCCCATTTCGATTTGGCGTTCGGCAATATGCCTTCACTGACAGGCGCAGCCGGTAATAACATCAGTGTCCAACGTAACCGCGCCATTCCTCGCCAGCGCTCTGCCCTCCAGATTGACGCCGGTGGTAATCGTGATTGACGTCAACGCCAATATGTTTCCCTTGAATACAGAGTTTGTTCCTAGGGTCGCTGAGCTGCCAACCTGCCAGAAGACATTGCAGGCCTTGGCACCGTTAGCCAGGACAACATGGCTGCCGCTCCCCGTTGTGAGCGTAGACGATATCTGGAAAATGAACACCGCATCCGAATTGCCTTGAGCATCGAGAGTAACGTCTCCGGAGTTTGCCAGGGACGACGTCGATTTATAGACACCAGCGGTAAGTGTCTGCCCAACCAAATCTCCGGCCACCGAAGTGCCACCCGATCGTCCGGCAGCATCGATATACCCAGCCGTCAAGGTCGCTTGGGCTAGGCCTGCGGCACCGTCCGCGATATGGATCGTCCCGCCCGCCAGTCCTGGCGGAAAGCCAGTCACGGCCGTACCTGGGCTGACTCCAACATCGCCGGAGACCACCGTAGAACCGGTGTTGGTCACGGTGCTTCCGGCCAAGACCGAGAAAGCTCCTATGTTAGGACAAAGTGCTACAGGCTGAGTTCCACCGCCCTGGCACGGACCGGTGGTAAAAGTCTGTTGAAGTGGCGCAACCGGCACTCCGCCCATGTCCTTGGCTCCGGCGGTGACCACGATGGTGAACTTCGTGTTCGCTGCCAGGCTAGCCGAGGGCGTAAAAGTGGCCTTCTGAGTAACCACGTCATAGGTTACGGTGCCGGCCACACCTTGAATGAAGAATGTGCTGGTATTGATGGTGAGTGAGTCCATCTGCTCGTCAAACGTGGCTACGATCTTCTGGTCCTGCGGCACGCATGTGGCACCCGCGACGACATTGACGGCAATCACGTACGGGGCAGAAGTGTCTGTGGTTGGGCGGGCAGTGAAGGAGAAATCAAAGGGCGCGGCAAGTGGAGTTCCGCTCACGTCCTTGGCCCCCACAGTGATGCGCGCGTTGTACGTGACATTGGCGGCGAGGTCAGGCGAGGGCATGAATCCGCCAATCATGTTGGTTGCGTCGTAGGTGACTGTGCCGGTAGCACCAGCAATCACAAAGGTACTCGCGTTGATGCTTGCCGGATCCATGGGCTTGCTGAACACCACAGCAATCTCACGGTTGGTGCCTACTCCGTTGCTTTGAGGAACCACCATCGATACCACGGGAGCATCGGAAGCGATCGAAGCAGGTGAGGTGTGAACACCACTACAAGAAATCAGAAACGCCACGACCAGCAAGGCAACTGCAATTCTGGAGAACTGACGGATTGACATACGAGTCCTTTCACGAAAACCTTGGCGAATTCGGACGGGGGACACACCGAGTAACGAAGAGTCTCATGCTTGTCCGGGGCGGATCGGAGCCGACGCAAGCGAGGAAGCAAGGCTCGTACGGATCACCTGGGGGAAAAGCCTCGCCCTTATTATCTTCACCGCAGCGAAGACGGTCTGGTCAGAATTGCTCACCTGGCTATTATTTGTCAGCCAAGAAAAGCTGCCGCTCCAGAGCGAACCCGCGAACGAGTTGCATCCAATATCTTCTATCTTCCGCGCCCCCATTTTTCAGCCACCGCAAGTCCGTACTTCCCCATGTGAGCGATCTTGCTCAGACTTGGCTGTGGTCTTCTGTCATTCTCTATTCTGCTGAGACCTCGACCGAGCGTGCGTGTGTCCGCAGCCCTTTTCACTGGCACGCAGAAGCAGAAGTCTCAGGTGATAAGCGGCTCAATCAGTTTTGCCTTTCCCTGATCGGATCGAAGTCCTGGGCTGTGCAACACCGTACACAGCGATCGGTTCTGGGAGGTTCACATTTCAACCGGCGATGGCCGTACCAATTAGGAGGAGTTACAGTTGCGAGCACAAACGTCTTTCGCGGCGGGACAAGTCTGGGGTCAATACAACAATTACCGTGCCAACGGCTTGGTGGGATCAGGGATCATTCACGTTGTTCTGTTGAGCGTCATCGTTGCGGGCGCGACCGTTGGACATCAGGTTGTACAGCAGGTCAGGCAGAGAGAGATCATAACCCTCATTGCACCTTCTCCCGACTCATACATACTTCGAACAGCTAAGAAGGTTGTCGGAGGTGGAGGCGGTGGAGGAGATCATGATCCACTGCCAGCACCCAAGGGAAGACTCCCCAAGTTCGCGATGGTGCAGATCACGCCACCGCAGATTGTGCTTCGCAACATGAAGCCAAAGCTGACGGCAGAACCTACCGTCATTGTTCCGCCACAGGTTCACGTCGCCGAAAATCAGATGCCAAATCTTGGGGTTCCTTCAGCTACGGCTATGCCGTCGGCTCCGCCTTCGAATGGATCCGGTTCGGGCGGTGGCATTGGATCCGGGTCGGGTGGTGGTGTGGGGGTTGGACACGGTCCAGGTGTCGGTGCCGGGAGTGGTGGTGGCATCGGTGGTGGTGTGTTTAAGGTAGGCGGCGGAATTTCGGCGCCCCAGGCAATTGCGACGCCTGATCCTGAATACACGGACGCAGCGCGCAGGGCGAAAACGCAGGGTACTTGCACGCTATGGTTGATTGTCGACGCAGCCGGACATCCGCGCGACATTCGCGTGGTCCACGGACTTGGGTTCGGGCTGGATGCGAAGGCAATGGAGGCGGTGCAGCAGTGGCGCTTCGATCCCGCCTTGAAAGATGGAAGACCGGTGGCCGTGCAGATCAGTATTGAAGTCGAATTTAAGCTTTTCTAAAGTTCGGATGCCCGTACGCTCTTCATGGCGCACAGCCCGAAATGGCGCACAGCCCGAACAGACCGCCTTGGCGCGACTCCCGGACCGAACAAAAAAAGAGATGGCGCGGCGGGAGGACGAGGGACTTGATGTCTGTTAATACCCGCAGCGCCACCAGAGGAACAAACGACCGTCGAGGCCGCATAGTTCCTTCACATCTCTTCCTGAAAAGAGAAGTTACAGCTGTTCCACCTTTGTCGACTGTTCAAAACTGCTCAATTCCTGAAATAAACTGTTGCGCGTCAGACCCTTTTCCAATCTCTCTTGCCTGTCGCGATCGTTGTCCCAAGCGAAAAGGCCAGCACTTGAGTGCTGGCCTTCGGGGATAGCTGGTTGAACCCGCTATTTGCTGCAAGTCTCACTGACCATCTGGAGATCGGTCACGCGCAGGTCGCCATAGCCTTCTTTGTCTGCCGCCTTCTCCATCTGGCCTTCTTTCTTTCCTTCGGCCTTTTCTGTTGCTCTTGGTTCACGTTGAGCGGAACCGGTGACCGTCACTTGATGACCCACGTGCTCATCAAACTTGACGGTGGTGCTGCTCAGGTCCCAAGTCTTTCCGTCTTCACCCGTGATGGAAAAATTGTCAGCCTGTTCACCTTTTTGCAAGCAGCCGGTCACCGTCTTGCTGGCCGCGGCCTTCTGCTCTGGCTTGTCTGGTGTAGCGATTGTTTTTGCGTTGTTCTGGTTCGCAGGCTCTTGAGCCAAACATACCAAGGCTGTCAACAAAACGAACGACATCGTAGCAAACATCAGTTTTTTCATAATTTTTCCTTCGGCCAGAGCAGATTTCCGAATTTCCCACGAACGTAGAGAAGACTGACGAGGTAGCAGATTGGGCCCAAAACTCCTGACACAATGGAGAACGAGCGTGAGGGTCTAACGTCGCCAAGCTGGCCGAACACTAACCCATGCCTGCCCTGAAATGGCCGTCCACTTTATGCGGGGGACATCCCGCTAAAGCAGGCTGTAGACTACTGATCGCACAATTGCGTTACTGTTCAAGATTGCTCACTTCCTCAAATTCTCGGACGTGATCTACGTCCTAATCAGTTGTTCAAGTTCGCGGACCCTGAGACGAAATGCAACGCTTGGGTTTCCTCGGAAATCATTCTTTTGTGAGCATTACTGACCAGCCTGATTTGGCAGTTTCCCTCATAGTTGGAGCGGCAACATCCTCAGACTTAGGACGGCCTTTGGTAAAGCAAATCATATCCGGGAAGAGACAGCCAGACTTCAATCCCCACGCCTTTCTTTCAACGATTGGTAAGGGTAGAAACATGATGTCTGTTCAAAAGAAGAATTCGATCTTTGCCCAGGGTGATCCTACGGACGGATTGTTCTTTGTCCAAAAGGGCAAGGTGAGGCTCAGCGTTGTGTCGGAAGCTGGAAAAGAAGCAACCCTTGGCATTTTAAGCGAAGGTGATTTCTTTGGAGAGGGTGGTCTCGCTGGTCAACACATTCGCATGTCGTCTGCCGTCGCGATGACAGACTGCGTCCTTCTGCATGTTGAGAGGAAGGCGATGATGAGTGCATTGAGTCTGGAACCAAAATTATCGGCCACGTTCGTCAAGTATTTGCTGAAGCGAAACATTCGATATCAGGATGATCTGGTCGACCAACTCTTCAATTCCAGCGAGAAGCGGCTCGCGCGCGTTCTCCTGTTGATGGCGAAATTCGGGAAAGAAGGAATCTCCGAAATGTCGGTCCCCAGGCTGAGTCAGGAGACTCTGGCGGAGATGGTGGGGACGACGCGTTCGCGGGTCAGCTTCTTCATGAACCGATTCAGGAAGCACGGCTATATCAATTACGACGTTGGAGACAATCTGCATGTCCACAGCTCCCTGCTAAACGTGGTACTCCACGACGACGACGGAACAAGCGGATCTCCGCAGGTGATGAATGCAAGTGGTCGTGCCAAAAAACTCCTTGAACCACCTGCAGAGCCGGGCGAACGCCCCGATAAAGAACGTGCCATGAGGCCTCCGCTCCCCAGTCTTATAGGGACGCCGGACGTGAACGGATCGAATTCGACGGCGAGCAATTTGCGAAACACTACGTTAGCAATTCAAGAATCCTACGGAAGAAATGCCGTGAGGTACGGCAGCTGAGGTTCTGTGCACATGACTGCGAAACTTGCTTCGAGAAACGACTGTATTGTGGCGGGTATGGAGGAAGAACGCGCCATCCGCGACGGGAAGAAGAGTCCAGGCAGAGCGACTGGCACATCGCTGGTTGGCGGCCTGCAATTCAACCGCGGGTATCTCTCGCCCTACTTCGTCACTGACCCCGAGCGCATGGAGGTCGCCTTAGAGAACGTCTACGTTCTCATTCACGAAAAGAAGATCAGCTCCAAGAAAGACCTGCTCCCTCTCCTTGAGCAAATCACTGGGAGTGGCAAACCTCTGCTCATCATCGCAGAGGATGTTGAGGGCGAGGCGCTGGCCGCTCTGGTCGTGAACAAGATCCGCGGCCCGCTACAGGTTGCGGCCGTCAGCGCACCTGGCGTCGGGGATCAACGCAAGAACCTCTTGCGGGACATAGCCTCCCTCACCGGTGGCAAGGCCATCACCGGAGACCTCGACCTAACAAAGGTTCGTATCTCCGACTTGGGTCAGGCCAAGAGGATCACTATCGACAAGAACAACACGCTGCTCGAAGGCAGGTCCAAACGCGATTCAATCGCGGTAATTACGTCTCACCAGCATGTCGCCCGCTGAGGCTCCCGCGTAGTCACCTCGGAAGTGCCGCCAGCAGTGCGTCTCGAGCCCATTCTTGTTAAGTGGAGAATGGCAATGCACCCTCCTTTCCGCGATGAGCACTCTTGCTCAGACGCTCGTCCTCTAGAGTGCTAGCCTCGTATTGTGCTTCCAGTCGAATCGCCGACGAGCCCAGGGGTTGCCTGTCGCCTTGCCGGACCGAGCTATCGTGAGGCGAACCGCACCAATTCGGGTTACCTGCTCATGTTTCTTTCTATGGGCTGCTTGCGCGGCTTGGTGCCAGGTCCGTCCCTCAGCAGCCTTACTTCGGGGACTGCAGCCTGACGGGCTAAACTCCGCTGAAGTGCAGCAGCAGCAGGAACGAACACGGAACTCGCTCCCTGATGCTCCATCGTCGGTGCAGCCGTCACCAGTAGCGCTGACATTTAACACTGTCGTCAACGAAGCAGGGCCGCCCCTGACCGTGGGCGCGAGCCCACTGCGGGAAGCAGAATTGAGATACTTCACTCCCAGATCGCAGCCCGGGCACCTAACTGCACGGTATCGGCTGGCGTTCATTCGAGACGAGCCCGGCCTCTTTTTTGGCAAATACCTACATCGATCAGTCCTCGAACTGCGCCCGCACTATCACCCTTCGACTAGTGACAGCTTTGTGGGCCGGGCCTCCTATGCAGCGTCGCGCATTTTTGTCACGCATGATGGCTCCGGAAAGGAGAGGCTGAACACAACCTATTTTCTCGGGTTGCTGGCGTCCGTCGCTGCCCATTCTGCTTCCAACCGGAATTCGCGGCGATCCACTCTGGCGACATTCAACAGTTTCGGTTCAACGGTCGGCAGCGACGCCGGAATCAGTGTCTTCCAGGAGTTTGGGCCTGGCCTCCGGCAAATCGTGAAAGGCCATACACCGAAGTTCGTGTCCAGAGTCGAAGATCGCTTTAGCGGGAAATGAAGTTGTTCGTAAATCAGATTGTTCTCGCGAAATGGAGATCGACCACTCAAAAAATGCCTCGCGCACCCTCTTTTGCGACCCCTGGCACCCCGTTTTCGAGCAGATATCCCCACCATGCTCCGAGCATCACAGACTTCCCTACCGCCGCAAGGCAACCCAGACTCGGCCAGTACCATCGAAATCGCGTCCGTTGCACCAAAAAGAGTGGTCTTGGTACGGGACAGGTCCACACGAAGAAGTCGACACAGTTTGGACTAAATCTTTCTCGCACTCGGACCATGAACACGGAGACTTATGTGCTTTAGGGCGAATGATCACGACCACACCGACGAAAAGCAGTTTCCAGTGTCTTCAACTGGGTTCCAGCGGTGGTGCGGCGTGATGCTTGTCAGCCTGTGCTTCTTCCTCACTCTGCTAACCACTGAAGTTGAGGGTCAGAGCTCCTCTTCGAATCCGGTTCCCCCAACCGGCGTCACACAACCGCTCTCTGCGCCCGATGCCGCGCCAGCGCCTCAGAGCAATGACGCGGCGGCGCAGGGGCAACCGGACAGCGAACCGACCGCAGATCAAGACGCCGTTTTCGTGTTCAAGACGCAAGTGCAGGAAGTGATCTTGCACGCTACCGTCGTCGATGAGCAGCGGCGTCTGGTTACCAGCCTCGGCCGGCCAGCATTCACGGCCTTCGAGAATGGAGTGCCACAGGCGACCACGTCCTTTCACCGGGAAGACGTTCCGGTAGCGATGGGCATCGTAATCGACAACTCCGGCTCCATGCGCGAAAGGCGAGACAAGGTGAATCAGGCGGTGCTCAACCTGATTCGAGCGAGTGGTCCCAGCGATGAAACCTTCGTGGTCAATTTCGGTCAGGATTCCTATCTCGACCAGGACTTCACGTCTGACGCAGACCTGCTCCAAAAAGCTCTCCAGAAGGTCTCCGCGCAAGGCAGCACCGCCCTCTATGACGCCATCGTGGCTTCCGCAGTCCATTTAAAGAACAACACCCGTGTGGAGCGAAAGGTCCTGTTGGTGATCACGGACGGCCGGGACAATGCCAGTCAGGAAACACTACAGGCCGCAATGCGTCGTTTGCAGCAGGAGAATGGACCGACGCTTTATGCCATAGGAATGCTCGGGGACGAACTTCAGCAGTCGGATACCGGAGCACTGCAGAGTCTGGCCGAGGTCACAGGTGGGGTTGCCTTTTTCCCAAAACGCCTGGACGAAGTTGACGATATCACTCGGACCGTAGCACGCGACATTCACAGTCAGTACACGATCGGCTACAAACCGACCAACCGCGGTCGAGATGGCGGATACCGCGCCATCGAGGTGAAAGCACAGACGCCAGGCCATCGCAAGCTAACTGTTCGCACTCGGAGTGGGTACTACGCGGGCCAATCCGTCCACTAAGTGTCAGCTCTCACCCATACCTGGTCGTTTCCAGTTACAGTTCAAGAAGCCCCAAGATACGCATTGAGACTCAACAGCAATTAGTGTTCCGCAGCCTCACAATTTCCCGAATTCTCCCCAGCGACCTGAGCCGTATTGACCAGACTCTAAAGCGCCAAGAGTAGACAGTAATACTAGTGGGATTGAGCGGTACCCGGCCGAGCACCACCAGACGACAATCTACTGGACTGGCGCCACTGTAATCCTGGTAGCCGATAGACGAATCGGCGTGCGTGTTTTGTAATCGTCGATGTGAACGCTGGAGTATCGCGTCCACGAACCGAGGAGCGAGACTATGATTTACACGATGACTAAGCCCTGCCCGATCTGCAAACAGCAACTAACCAAGCAAAAGCCTACGGAAAGTGTGCCCTGCGTTTGCGGCAAGCATGTTTGGCAGGGATAGAACCGGAAGCACAACTCAAGGCCAACCGTCAGAGCAGTTCAGATACTTAGGTCGCAATCCGTCGGACTACCAGATCCCCTTATCACTTCCCGTGATCTTGTGCCCCACCGCGGCTGCAGTGGCCAAGCATGGCAACAAACTAAGTCGGACGCTGTTCTTTAACTCCCGATTGAGCAGCAAAGTCGTCAATTGCGACCCATAGAGCTTGGCGGATTGCGGCATAATCGGGATACGTAAGAAGCCTCGGCCGAAGTGAATGTCGTCGCCGCCGAAGCGCGCTGAGACCCTCACGAAGGGCGGGAGATCAAGACCTTGACCACGGTAATGTTTCAGGTAGTCCGACACGATCGCAAGATAACTGGCGACGCCCTTCCATATCCCGGCGACCTTGGCCGAAAAACGCAGTTCCTCGTAATCGATGGCGCTCGTCTCCGACAGCGTGGCAGTGTCCACGATGTCGCACAGCCGGAAATAGAAATGGCGGTACATTCGTTGCAGAGTGGAGATCATCAAACGATCCACCGCAGCGGGCACACGAAACCAGCGGTTTCCTAACAGAACGAGCCCGGCACGCCTGGCCAAGGACGTGGCGATTCCAACTTGTTCTCCCGTTTGACCCAAGCGACCCATGTGAATCTCAACCGCCTCGGGTAATCCGGGGATATCAAAGTTCCATTTGCGCGCCAGGCGATCTCCCCAACTGCGCGCCGCAAGCTGTGCTTCGAACCTCCGCGTCATAAGTCGGATTACATCATCCGAGCCTGCATTCGTGTACAGATCCAAGTCGCTGCCGAGATCGGGCCAGTGATCAAGCGATTTTATTACCGTGACGTCATATCCTTCCGTTTGAAACTCGGCACAAATTGACTGCAAGAACGACAGCGCGTTCTCGATACGCGCACCCTCAGCCGCCAGGGCAGTTGCCGCCCACTCTGCGCGGCGGTCGTCCCCTGCGTGGCGCACGATCTGGAGAAAGGCCTCGAACCCGCGCATTACCACGTGATGGGAGTTAGCCAATGCCAACATGTCTCCAAATTCTTCCTGGCTAATGTCTGCGACACCGCAGTCCAACTCCGCAGGCGTGTCCGGAAGTGGCGCGTTGCCGAGGCCCGGCGGCAGCAGAAGTCGGGAAAGGGCGATCAGAGACTTACTCGAGCCCAGAGGAAACAATGTTTTTGTCATATTTGGCAACAAATCGATCAGTGTTATTGGGGCGGCCGCGACGCTGGTGGTTCTGAGACGGTTGCCGGGCCAACTGACGAGTGAGCCGCCCCTGGCGACACCGTGGCTTCGGCCACAGGCGTGTTGTCGCGGTGTTTCAGTTGGATCGGACCCGATTGCCGGCGTCTGGCCTGATTTTCCAGGACGATCTTGTCGCCAACCTTCTGGTCGCTATCGGTGGCAACTGCAAAAAGGTGCTTCCCTTCGGCGGAACGCCGGGTGGCAAGTCCAACGCGGTCGTTAGCGTCTTCGGACTTTCGGGCCCTTGCATAGAAGAGTTGCGCGGTCTCGAGATCGCCATCCCTTTCCGCCAGATAACCTACATTGTTGAGTGAAAATGCGCTGTTCGGATTAAGAGAGTAAGACTGGAGAAAGTCGTGCCTCGCGGCAGGCCAATCATTTCGGTTCGCGGCTGAGACTCCATGCACGGCAAGCAAGGTGGCCCGTGCCTGGTCGGTTGCTGCGCGTTGGATGCGTGCTCTAAGTTGTCTCGCGCTATCGGCCGCCATCTCGCTGACCGGTTTTCCTCTCCAGGCATGGTTCAGCGTGACGATAACTGGTTCCGAGGAGTGCGAATCAGCAGCCGCCATATAGTAGGTCAGCGCCTGGTCGTAATCTCCTCGCGACTCATTGGCAACACCCAAATTGTTCAAGGTGAATGTATTCCGCGGGTCTAGAGCCAGCGCTTGCTTTAGGAGGGGCTCTGCCTCTGGCGTCCGGCCCCCTGACAACAGCCGAATCGCCTCGACATTCATGCGATTGACCTGCATGGGGACGTCGTTCAGGCTGCCGAATGCGTCCCGCATGGGCTTTCCTTCCAAACGCTTCGTATTGGTGCGGTCGATCACCGCATCACTCGCCTGTTCCGACGCGAGGCTATAGAACTTTTGTGCACGTTCCAACTGGCCCTGCAGTTCAGAAATATAGCCCAGATTATTCAATGTAAAAGGATCGCCGGGATCGAAAAGATAAGCCTTGTAAAAGAGCGTTTCGGCCTTTTCGTACTGTTGCTTCCGGAGGGCTTCAACCCCATCACGATTGAGACGCTGGACCAGCGTAAGTGTGCTTCGCTTTGGGATGGTGAGTTTGAGGTCACCTGCCCAGGCGTTGAGGGATCCCAAGCTCACGATCACTGCAATTACCGCCAGCAAGTCTAGTCGTCTACCAAGCATGTCTGGTGCCTTATGAGCGTGAATTGGATGCAAAGGACAGGAATGCGTTGTCCGCCAAAATGCAACATTTTTGCTGCGAGAAGGGACTTTGAGGCCACTGCTTTTCACTTCAGACCATCAAAGAGACGCTGACAATCCAGGTAGCAGGTGAGGGTGTTCTAAATGGGTCGTTTTCTAGCCGTAGCCATTCTCAGCAGCATGGCATTTGCCCAATCAGCGTCGTCCGCAGGCCCGAAGTCAGGACAAGATCAGGGACTTCAGCCTGTATCCAAGCTGGAGAGCACGTTAAGTGCTCCGCCGGGCCTGCCCCCCATGCCCCGCGGAAAAAGCACTGTCATAGGGGGCGCAATTCGCGGGGTGGACCGCGTTCGCGACCAGTTCACACTGAATGTGTTCGGTGGACGGCCGCTGAAGGTTCTCTTTGACGAACGTACCCAGGTCTATCGAAACGGACAGAAGAGCACGCTGCGCGATCTGCACCCTGGCGACCATGTGTCGGTCGAGACAGTGCTGGACGGAGCCACGGTGTTTGCTCGCAGCGTCCACCTGTTGTCGGGGTCGCCAGAAGGCGAGTGCCAAGGTCAGGTGATGAACTACAATCCTGCCGATCGTGAATTGACGGTGCGCGACGCTCTATCTCGGCGACCCGTCCAACTGCTGGTGCCTGCCGGCACCGCGGTCATTCGCCAGGGTCAGGCAGCCTCCTCCGCGAATATTGGCTCCTCGGACCTAGCCACGGGGACTCTGATCTCAGTCAACTTCCAATCCGACAATAAGGGTCATGGTGTGGCCAGCCAGATCGCTATCCTCGCAACTCCGGGAAGTACTTTTGTGTTCGTTGGGAATGTCGCCTTCCTTGACTTGCACTCCGGGCTGTTGGTCGTGGTCGATCCACGGGACGACAAACGCTATGATGTATTCTTTGATTCCGCTCGGTACCCGATGAGCCGTGAGCTCCACGAAGGTGCGGATGTTACATTAACCGCAGACTTCGACGGATCTCGCTACGTGGCCAAGGCAATCACGATCAACTCAGCTCCCGACAAGTAGATTAAGAGTGCAGTCCGAACCGGCCAAACCAGCGGCGCGCTCGTGCCGGATGGTCGCCCCATTGTTTTTGCGCAAGATCGGTGCATAGCCTGACGCCCAGGTCAGCGTTGAATGCCGAAGAAGTCGCCCGCCTTGTTCCAGCACCAGACTTGCAGGGATGCGCCGCAAATTGTCCGCCTTTCCCAGCAAATTCGCGAAAAACGCACGCCTCGCTTGCCTTATTACTGGCTGCAACCCCACCGCATCGAGAGATCCAGGAGTCAGTGCGGTTCGACGAGCGCAAAGGACTAGGAACTATCGAGTAGTCGCCGAGGCCTTTCTTGTTGACCCTCCCGGGAACCCTGTATTACTGTCTGGTTAACGTCGTTGAATCTCCGGCGATGTGATCGACCAGCGACCCTAAAAGGGGCAACGTCCCGCTCGCGTCGGGCCTAGTCCATTCATCAAGCAACTCAGAACTTGTGATTCCACAAGTACGCGTTCCACACAAGAAGCCGGAGGTTTGCGAAAATGAAGACTTTTTCCTACGCGATCTGCATGTCCTTACTCTTAGCGACATCTGCGTTCGCAAATGTCAGCGTCAAAAGCCCAATTAATGGCGCTCAAGTTGGTTCGCCCGCGCAATATGTAGCGACTTCGACCACGAGCACTTGTTCGAAGGGCGTCGCGTCCATGGGCGTCTATGTCGACAACCAGCTGGTTTACGTCGTCAACGGGGCGAGCCTGAACACAAATTTGACCCTCAATGCCGGCAAGCACAACACTGTGGTGGAAGAGTGGGACTACTGTGGCGGCGCAACCTTCACACCGGTGGCGATCACGGTCAACAGCCAAACTGGCGTTTGGGTAACTTCGCCCACGAACAACGCCAACGTGGGTTCGCCGACGAATTATGTGGCGACAGCGAGCACAACTACCTGTTCGAAAGGTATCGCCTCCATGGGGATTTACGTGGACAACACCCTTGTTTACGTCGCGGGTGGAGCGAGCTTGAACACCAAGTTGACCTTAAGTGCAGGAACCCACCACACCGTGGTAGAGGAGTGGGACTATTGTGGCGGAGCCGCTTACACTCCCATCGCGATCACGGTGCAGGGAGGAAATACAGGAAATGTACTCTCCAACCTGCAGGCCAGCGCGGGATGGAAGAGTTGGGGTGAATTGCCTCCAACTTATGACATCTGTTCGTCGCCGTGCCCTGGGGTTACCTGGGCGATGACGCAAGGGATTCACTCCCCTTCCATGAGCGGGAACTCTACGCAGTTCAATCTCGGCGGCACTACGCCTTATGCCGACGTTCTGTGGAGCATTCCTCTGATCGGTCAGGGTTCGACTCAGGGCCTACCCGACACCGCTCACACGCTCCTTCCGACTCTGCACAACTTCACCTATGACGCTTACTTTTACCCTACGAACCTCGCGGTGACACAGGTCCTGGAGTTCGACATCAGCATGTACTTCAACGGACTAGGATTGATTTGGGGCAACCAGTGCCGCGTCGCGGGTGGAAACGAATGGGACATTTGGGATAACGTCAACGCGCGATGGGTCGCGACCGGCGTTGCCTGTAAGCCCGTAAACAATTCCTGGAACCATGTGATACTTCAAGGGCAGCGGGAATCTGACAATTCCCTGCTTTTCCAGTCGATAACGCTGAACGGAGTGACCACTACCATCAACCAACACTATGCGCCGGGCTCCGCGCCGGGTAACTGGTGGGGCATTACGGTCAACTACCAGATGGATGGAAACTCCAAACAGTCGGCGAACACGACGTATCTGGACAACTTCAACTTCACGTACCAGTGAGAAGCCCCGAAGGTACGGACGAGACTGCGGTTTCACTCTGAGGCGCTCGGTGCCGTATGAGCGAAAGTTGGGAACAGCTCCGGCCCGTCAGGAGATAGTTTCGTCAGTGCTAGTTGCAGTACTTGCCGTCCGACATCCTGAACTGGTTGCGGGGCGATGACCGTAATCCCGCCCACGAGTTCGCTTAGAGCCAGATAAGACGCACGGCTGCTGTGGAGAAACTCGAGCGGATACTCAGGTTTTCGCGCCCGAGCCTGAACCGGATCGGCATCCAGCAGGTAGCTGACGTCTGGTTGCGGAACGAGCATCAGCAGCAGCCGTACATAAAGTCGCGGGATTCCGTTGCGCAATGACAGGTTCGCGAGTTCGTCGTAAAGATATCGGTCAAAGATTACGACGTCAGCATCCGATCTTAGCGCTTTCGTTGCCACGATACGGAGCGAGATGGCATCCACGAAGTAAAGACCGAATCGCACCGCTGTCATGTACCAAGAGCGTACGTTCTTGTCTCGTCGGTTCACGGGCATCGTGGGAGTTCCAACACCTTTGTCTCCCTTGAACAGGGTGTGGCCAGTCGTTTCTCGGATCCGCGTAAGCCTCGCCACGTCGTCCCAGAAGGTAACCAACGAAACGCGTAGGCCAAGCTCACTCAGCCGTACACGAAGAGTTTCGATTTGAGTGCTCTTGCCGGCGCCGTCAATGCCAGAAAAGCTCACTAATTTAGGGGCGCGGCTTGCAGTGGTTTTTTGAATCATGTCCCGCGGGTGTCTCTCCGGGTTGCTTCGTTCTTCTTGCGTCAGTGACTGCCCGGTGGCCGGCTGGGACTACCGCTGGATAATGCCACAACTGTTCCGACGGCAACGCCAGCACCGACGATGGCGCCAACTTTGATCAGGATGGAGCGCGCTCGCCTCTGTTTTGCCGGCGCAATGGCCGCTCCCGCTGGTCTGGAAGCTGCAACGCCGGTTGTCTTTACAGACGGTGCCGCTGCCGTGCCTAGGGGGTCCTGTGTGCCATTCTGCGCCTTCGGGGAGGGCTGTTGCTCATTGGACAATCGGTCTTGCGAACGTTCTGTGCCTGGACTGTTGGGAAGCGCTTCAGACTGGGATGGTTCAGTGTTGGCCTTCTTGGCGCCGCCGGAGTCCTGCGATGGGGCCTGGGTAGAAGATTCGCTTCCGACCTGCTGACCGAGGTTCGCCTCCTGCGGCGGTGATGGCGCTGCAGCCGCAAGCGGCGCAACTAACAACAGAAAAAGGCAGCCGGCAATTTGTCGCCTCAGCCAGCCGTCGGGGCTTTTCGTTGCTGCCTGCGAAACTGGGGGCCTTTCGCGCGAGTCAGACGAACTATCTTCAAGGCCATTAGGCAGCGCCATGACGGCGGCGGTTGAATACTTGTGCCCACGAGCCGGCTGGAACGACTTTATTGGAAATTGGTGGAAGCTGTTCACCGCATCGGCGGTGTTGTCAAAAGCTTCGAAGAGACGGTTTACCTTCGTGCGCTCTAGAATCGCCGCTGCTCCCGGAGGGATTGCCGCGAGTTTGACGTCGCCATTCCGTTTCATGGCCTCTTCCAAGCAGCGTAACAATACCTGGATTCCAACGCTGTCGAGTTGCCGCAGTTGGGAACAGTCGAGCACTACACGAGGCCGGTCGGCCTCCAGGCAAGACTCCACTTCGCGAAAAAAGCCGCGGCCTTGTTTAACGCTTAACTTTTCCGGCAGTTGTTTCACCGCAACGAGTCTTCCACTTGTCATATGCGTGAGTCCAAGTCCAACAATGCCCTTCTTTCGGTCCTTACGACGGAAGATGGCGCAGTCCCAACAGAATTAGCCTTATTAACACTCTAGATTGGCGATAACACGGGGTCTATCCTGTCTTGTCAGTAGAGGGCAGACTGGTTTGCGCTAGGGGGTGAAGAGCGCAATTCGCTCAGGAGGAGTTTTACAAAAGACGCGCGAGTTCAGCTTCTGGATCGTGCACAACGTGGGTTAGCAGGTTTGTCCCATACCGGAAGAGGGTTGCCACATTCGTTCGATACCAACAACACTCGGTCATCCTCGGTGACATTCCGCACAGGAACCGAAACTTCGATATGGTCTCCGGCGACGTCAGGATTGCCGCCACGAGGCGGTGGTTTCCATCCAGGATCGTAAAGGGTTCGCTTTCGTTAACCCCTATGAGAAGTACAGCGCCCGGGTCCGCATCCTGGCCGAGACCATGGCCCAGAGCGGCAATCTTAGATAGGAATGCGGCTTCGGCGACATCGTGGCTACGAAAGGTGCGCAGGTGTTCGGCAACTGCTGGGATGTTAAAGTTTCCCCGGGCAAGCTTCCTCCAGAGAGCTCGTGGAAAAACTCGAATCTGGGCCAGGTCTTCTGCTCGGACCTCCACTTCAAACCATTCCGTTCCCCGAGGCAGCTCTTTCCACAAGGCAAAGTGCCGAATGAACAACAAGGCACGTCGCTTTGCATTTTCGCCAGCATCGTCAAGGTTCGGAGTTGTCACGAGTGCGCGCAGATCTTCCCGGTAGTCTTCGAATGCGGAATTGCTGAAATCGGTCTTTAAAAAATCGGCAATGACCGCGTCCTCCGAAACTCGCCGTATTACCCTAATGGCGTGAGAAGCCGCTATTGGCTGCACATGTCTTGTGCCGGTCAACGTGCTAAGGACGAAGGGCACTGCGACAAGAATGAGCAGAACCACCATCAGCACAAGTTGTATCCAAATCACCTGTTGTAAAGACGAATGGAACCAGCAGATGCCCGCGACGACAGCGCCACTGAACGCCAATTGCACCCAGCTGGTATTTGCGATCTTGTATGACATCTCGTAGGCAATGATCACCACGCTAAGCGAGTAAACGACGGCCGTGGCGGCGTACAACGCCAGTAGGTACGGGAGACCGTGTTTCCCGGCAATTTCGAACTGAGGGCCGAAGAACGTTGTCCAAATGCCGGCGGGCGCCAGGCGCAGTCCGAGGGCTAACGCAGAGCCGATTCCTAGCACGAGCAATAGTGAGGTCAGGAGGACTCCGTGACCTTTTCTCTCCTCATCGCGCGTGCCCGCGACGAGTGGAAACATGGTATTCACGATCGCAGAGGAAAAGGCAAAAATCACGCGCCCCACCAATGCCACGGCAGCGTACAGTCCTGCCTCCGTCGAAGGAAAGAAGTGCTTCACCAAGACGATGTCACAATTGTTAATGAGCACCTGGCCGGCAAAGAAGACGATTGCCTGCAGTGCTTCGCGAAACGCATCAGGGATGTGCAGTTCGTGCGGAATCGCTGCCGCGAGTTTCGGCACGGCAGCAAGATAGGCCACCGCAATGGCGGCTGCGTTGGCCGCAACCACTCCTGGCACGCCGAGGCCGAGCATGATGAGCAGGAGAGATCCACCGAGACGAACCAATCCCTCCAAGACAAGATTGGTAGCAAGACGTTGGAAGCCGTAGGCGCCCTGGATGTAGCCTCTCCGAGTTCCCAGCGGAACGTAAAACGCTACACCGATTGCAAGCAGAACCACAAGAATCGGACTCGGCAAATTGAGATAGTCCGCAATTGCTCTCCGAAAGAGCAGCAAAACCAGCGCGACCGCGATGCCGCTTGCCCATGCGCTTCTGTGGAATCCTCGATAGACCGCGCTTTTCCCCTCCAGTGAACTCTGTTGCGCAACAACTTTTGCGGACACGATTTGGAAGGAGAGCGTAACCGCCGATATCAGGATGAGAAGAGTGTAAACAGCCGTGGCATGACCAAAGGCAGTAGGACCGAGGAAGCGTGCAACTGCGATGTTATAGGCAAAGTTAATCGCAGTGGCAAGCCCCGAGGCCGAGAGCAATACGAAGCTTCCCGACAGAACGCGGGCTTGGAGTGTCTTCGACTTGGCAATCGGATCAGTCACGTTCTTTTGGGCTCCAACTACCCGGCGAAACCTAAACAGCAACAAATCCCGCCTCGAGAAGCTTGGCGCGTGCCAGTGCGAAACGGCAAGGGACGGATTCTGATCGCGCGGCAGCACTTCTGATGCGGAAACCAACGATCAGGCTGCTTGCGGCCCGACGTATAGACTTGAATTGCTGAGCTCGCTACAACCCAAGCTGTTCGTGCCGCCTCTAAGATCAGAATCCCTACGATGCATCGTTGCTGGGTAATCTCCGCATTGATATTCCTTCTGCTCCCGCAGGGGTGCGTCCATCCCGGTCTGAGCCAGGAACTACGCCGGAGTGTGCCTGGCGCGGAGGCTTCACCCCGAATCCTGGCAGTCTACGAGCCCTGGTTTGGTCATCCCAGACACATCGCCGTCGGCTATTCCTCGCACGATCCGGCCGTGATCCGCAAGCAGATTGACCAAGCCAAGGCGCTGGGAATTTCCGGGTTCGTGGTGGACTGGTATGGAGATCGCGAGCCTTTTCTTGATCGCAGCTATGCCCTGCTCCAGACCATAGCCGCCGAAAAGAACTTCCAGGTTTCGATGATGTACGACGAAACCGAAGAAGAAGATGCTGAGGCGACTGACGACGCCTTTGCGGCTTTTAACAAGTTCAATGAAGCCTATCTTTCGCCGAATGCACCGGGTCGCCAGGCCTATCTCACGTACAACGGACGCCCCGTGATCTTCATTTTCCCAAAGGGAGGGCACACCAACTGGAATCGAGTGCGGGCAGCAACCGACAAATGGACCCATCCCCCCTTGCTCATCTATGAAGATCAAGCAAGCCCCTTCACAGGTGCGTTCGACGGTTTTTATGCATGGATAAACCCCGGGAAAAAAGGGTGGGCGGCAGATGGCAGCAACTGGGGAGAAGACTACCTGGGCGACTTCTACCGCAGAATGCAGTCGAAATATCCTGACAAGATAGCTGTTGGAGCCGCCTGGACCGGTTTCGATGACAGCAAAGCCTCCTGGGGCCTCAATCGACATATTTCTCAGCGCTGTGGCGCGACCTTTGCGGACACGATGAAGCTGTGGCGGCAGTATTATCCAGCCGATCGTCCGTTGCCTTTCTTGTTGGTTGAAACCTGGAACGACTACGAAGAAGGCACGGCGATTGAGCGCGGATTGGCCAAGTGCGATTCCGGCTCGCAACCGCGGCCCGGACAGTAAACCTTAAGCCACCCGAAAAGGCCTCTTTCGATCTCCCGCCCGGCGGCCCATGTTTGCCTCGGAGTTCAACTGTGCAGATTCGTAGACCTTGTTGATGATTGACAGGGGCCGGCTGCGCACCTCGTCGTACACTCGTCCAAGATACTCGCCAAGCACGCCCACGGACAGAAGCAGGAAACCTCCCATCAGAAAGACCGCAGCGGCGATGCCGTATCCCAAAGGATTCACGGAGCTCTTCGAAAATACGGTGCAGACTGCCAGGATGACAGCCAATGAGATTGCAAACCCCGCCAGCCCGAAACTGAGGCGAAGCGGCTTGTAACTGAAACTCGTAATCGCGTCCATGGCGTACTTGATCCGGCTGAGGAACGTGAGTTTGCCTTCGCCACCTGCCCGTTCTTTCCGGTCGTAGAGAACAACTCCTGTCTTGTAACCCACCCAGGCACGCAGCCCAGGCAAGTACCGGCTGCCTTCTCGCAACGAGTTAATCGAATCCACCGCTTGGCGATCAAGAAGACCGAAAATTCCCGCATTCAGCGGGATGGGAAAGTCGGAGAGTGCTCCCATCAAGCGATAGAAGATCGGAAACAGCTTGGCTAGAATCTTGCGCCGTTCTTGCCGGCTTCTTCTCACAGCGGTTACGACCTGAGCACCACCGCGCCAGGCAGCCACCAATTCCGGCACAACTTCTGGCGGATCCTGGAAATCGCCGTCCATTAAGACAACTGCATCGCCATGTGCCGTCTGCAGGCCCGCCGAGATTGCACCCATGTGCCCCCAGTTGCGCGACAGATCTACCACAACCACGTGCGCATCTTCGGCTTGCAGTTCTGTCAAACGTTGCAGTGACGTGTCCCTGGAGCCATCATTTACATAGACGACCTCCCAGGCTTCGCCAATTCCCTTCATGGCGTCGACAAGCGCTGCATGAAATAGATCAACGAGTTCCTCTTCGTTGAAAATAGGTACCACGACTGAGATCATCGAATGGCTCCTGAGTTGGTCCCCGAGAACAACCGCGGTTGCCCTTCGTACGTTCCTAGCTTCATCCACCGGAGAGGTCGCGAGATGCGCATCATTTGGGCTCCGCCTGGAAGATGCGCACTTTCCACCGCACCTCGGTGGGCGTCAAGACCGCAACGTAGCGAGCTCGGACATGCTGCGTGGTCTGAACCTTGTCGTCATCCAGGATTTGCACATCGTATTCAACTGTGTCTATCAATTGAATCGACAGCCCCTCCGGTGAGTAAAACACCACTTGAAGATCATGCGCACTGTCCCGATAGCGTGTACGAATCCCCTGCGTGGCTTGCTCCCGAATTGTCTCGGCCAGCTTCTCCTTGGCTGCACCTACGAAGTCCGGGTCGAGCAGATCGGCTCGGTTCTGCTCGAATGCACCGCTCAAGCCTCGCCAGGCTTGCAGATAATCCCGAATCACTGCAGTCCTGGTTTGCTTTTCCAGAGGCCGCGGTCCCACCGAATCCGTGGGCTCAACGCGTACTGCAGGTGGGTCAGATCCCAGGGCAAATATCGCGGCGAAGAGTGAGCATACGATGACGAAAGGCCTTTTCATCGTTCCCCTCCCCAGCGAATTTCATTCCCGACAAAAACTCCGGTCGCGACGGAGATTTTCGCTCCGCCGTAGGCCGGCATATCTGTCCGTGCCACCCCACGCTTGAGGGGCACGTCGACCGTGGATTCGCCGCCCTTATACCTTTCTGTGAACGTGACAATCGTTCCGTCGGGCAGAGCGTTGCCGTTACAGTCGCGCACTGGCTCCGTTTCCACGGCAAGCCTCTGGCCCGACGGCCGCGCGCTCATTCTTAAGTGGCATGGATTGCCCGGAACGAGCTGCATCACGCGTGTGCTAGCAGCATCCCCAACTCGAGCGACAAACTGGACGCTGCCTTCCTTGGCCGCGGAATCCATCTTTGTCCAAGCCACCCCATTGTGAGTAAGTGCTGTCCGCGTCTGCGTGGCGCCAGCAACGCCGGACAGTTGAAACGACACTTGTGTGGTTGCTAAGACCAGGTTCTGAAAGGCATCAAACACGTACACCACGCCGCTGATGCCATCATGCAAGTCAACGGCGAGGCGAGATGGCTTGGCGAGAAAACTCAATGCACCCGGCTGATGCGCGGCCGTGACGTCGAACGCTCCGTTTTCCGTGGAGGAGTCTCCCACAAGAACGGCGAGGTAATGGCCGGCACTGCGGAGATCCCCAGGAGCAAAGGACACCGTTTGTCCCAATTGCACCTTACGCTTCACCACCTGCCCAAGCCCCACGATGTAAAGGACTGCGTTGCCGTTGCCGGTGCTTTGAATCGAGAACGCGCTGCCCGCTTCGACAGTTCCGGGCAGATGCAGGCTGCCAGTTTGCGCCAGAGCGAGCGGCATCGCGGTGATGACCAGCGCGCCCAGCAGGAATGTGAATCTGGATCTCATTGGAACCGACCCGAACTGTATGCGGTGGTAATCGCACGCTCACTGCTAACTTTGCTGGCGATGTCCGCCGGAATAGACATTGCAAAAGAAACCGGGGTCTGGGGCAATAGTGCGCGGTCGACGTATTGGTCCGCGACCCAGACTAGCTGGCCGCTCTTGTCATAGAACGTGCCGAGAACGTGCGCAACACTGACGACTTGGCCGCTTTGATTGACGAGCTTTCCGCTCAGTGCGGCTCCGGGCGCCGGGTTGAAATGCTGATCCTCAATCTCGATCACAGGGTCGGCTGAGGCCGCGATGAGGCTTGCCGACGGCTCCATGTGAACGCTGTCCACTTCGGACAGCGCCACATTTTGAAACCTAATAAGAAATGGGGTGACTTGCTTGGGCAAGAGAATGTGGGAAATCTTGTCGAAGCTGTCTTCGGTCGCGATCGCAGACCCGTTTTTCGCCAGGAGCGTCGCTTTAACCGTCACAAAAGCAGGGACTACATCTTCGTTTAGAAGTTCGCCCATGATAACCACTCCGGCGCTGCGGTCCACGGGATGCATGTCCACAATCCGCACGTGCGGTGCCTCTACATCCTGAGATCCCCAGTCATCTTCCGGGCCACGGTAGATCACGTCCCAGCGCAGGTAGTTCACGGGGATGACTTGTGGCGGGACTCGAGGCTCTTTAACGATGGGCCATAACACGCCCCAACGGTCCCCGGTTCTGACGACTCGCAGGGTGCGGGTGTCCAGAAACGCCCCTACCACGGTCGACCATCGCAATTTGAGCTGAACTTGTGCTTCATCTGCGGATGCATGAAGCGGTCGCAGGTCAAAGCTGTCCAGAGTCGCGTAGGTGCGAAGGCTGGGATAAGTTCCGGTCAAGTCGCGCGCGAACTCCAGTTCCGTGAATTCACTCTTATTGGCCAGACTCGAATACGCTTTCTCCCAAGCCTGTTGTCCGATTTCGGCAGCCAGATTCTCGACAGCCGCTTGCGGTGATGAAGAAGGACGCAGCAGAGTGGCGCCGGAGCCCGCCATAGCGACTGCGGATGGAACGGGCCAAATAGTACCCACGACAATGAGTGCCACTGTCGCGGCTGTAATGACGATAGCCAGGAGGCGTCCAATTCTGCTCATGAGGCCAGCCTCTGTAGGACGAGATTCTCGTCAGCAGTGGAGGGTTCGACGACCCGCTGCCGGTGCCACCGCCTCTCCGGAATGAGCACAAGCACCAGCGCCAGTATGCTGCTGCCGATGGGAAGGATGCCCCACAAGAGCCCTTGCCACTGTGGAGGAATCTGTGGTGCGTTGACTGCTATCGCAGGTGGCACGTCCTCTTTGCTCCACACCGTGATTGTCTTGTCTTCAAGGTCATCCACCCTGCGCCAGCCCCCGAAGACCAGAAGAGGCTCGTAGTAGGGGTCCTTGACGAAAACCCATTTCAAACCATAGCGGTCGGCGTGATGGAGTATTGCGCTCAACGCGTCGAGGCCCGGCTTTCCAAAGTATTTCGAACTGGTGAGCGCTCCTCCTCCGAACTGCGTCAATTCTGGCAGCATGCGACCGGAATTCCATTCGCCATCTACACTGCTTGCGTTTGTCAGAACAGCCAGTCGCGAAATCTTGTTGCCAAATCCCAGCGTGACATAGCGGTACCGGTCGTGACCATCACGATTGAGCCAGGATGCCACTGCATTCACCTTAAAATCGGCCGCATCCGCCGGCCGATAGGTTGCCCACGACACTGCCAGTGCACAGGTCAGACCTGCCGCTATAGTTAAGCCGGCTACTGCTCGCAATTGAAATCGGTCGATCAGTGTTGTGGCCAGAAGCCCCACGAAAGGTAGGGCGAGCAAAGTTGCCCAATAGCTGAAGCGCTCCATGGTCAGCACGTCAAAAGCTCGGCCCAACACCAGTCGGCCTACGGGTGTCGTCCCTCCGAGTCCCACCAAAAATGCCAGCCAGAAGCCCAGAAGCAACGGACGGAGCCGGGCGATTGAAGAACCTCGCAAGAAGATGAACGGCAGCGCCAGAATCAAAGCTCCGTAAGGAACCACGAAATAGTTCAGGCCCCACTGGGGACTCAGTATGTAATTCGCACGACTGGGGTGTGGGATCGGAGTCTGAGTAACGGGATAGTGAATCAGCGCAATCCAGAACGGCAGAAGTACCACTGCAACCGCGGCGCCGACAACCAGAATGATGCTACCGCTGCGGACGAGGAATGCTGGAATTGATACTCGTTCACCATCCTGGCGGTCAAAGATGACCAGCGCCAGCACGGGCACTGCGAACAAGAAAGACCCAAAGAGCAGCGTGGCGTGATGGGCAGCAGCGGCAGCCACGAAGAGAGCCCCACCTTTGAGAAACGATCGCCACTTGCCATGCCGGACCCACTGGAAAAGGTAAGGCAGAGCGTTCAGATAGAGGGGCGCGGCAAATGTCGTAGACAACTGCCCCGCGGAATAGACCAGAAAGCATTCTGATCCGAGAAAGACACTGGCTAGTGCCGCGAACGCAGCTGCCCGCCGGTCCACCCAAAGCATCGAAAATCTATATACGCCCAACGCAAGAAGCAAAATGGCGATGAACTGAACCGCCATATACGCCATGTCCAACCCGATTAGTCGAGACACCAGCGCCAGCCATTGCTGGGGCAAGGGAGGATAGGTGGTCTGAGAAAAACCCGCATACCACTTGGGGTTCCAGGGATCGAACCAATTGTGCAAGTAGTGCGATGCGAAGAATATGTGGAAATTCGCGTCGTACGACTTCAGCGGCAACTTCATGAGCAGCAATGGCAAGTGAACGACAAAGGCCGCCAGAAAGATCATGCTCAACGGTATTGGCCCGCGCGTGGGTGCGATCGACTCGGTTCTCTGCACAACTCCCTTTCGGTTGGTTGGTCTTGGATTCGAGCCCCTTATTTCGGGTTGTATCACCGCGCGCCGTCTTTCGGCCTTGCGAGGATAAAGTCCTCCGCAGTCCAGCCAACGCAGAAGGCCTTTCACGAATCGAAGAGCCTTGCAATCAACTGATCCGGTGGTAACACTTTGAGTTCCGCGTTTGGATGCCTGAAGATCGCGCATGTGTCTTTGCTCGTCATCGCTTTTGCCTGCTCCCTCCGCGCGCAAACGTACAAGGTGGGGTCTGGTTCCTCAACAGCACCCCAAGTCAATACCAGTCAAACGCCGCCTCCGACTAAGTCGCTAGGTTGGGGATCGAATATTCAAAACGCGCGCCTTGCAGGAGCTGCGGAATTGGCCCTGAAAGACGGCAACTATGCGATCGCGCTTGACTATGCTCAGCGTGCTGCGCAGGCAACACCCAGCGACGCCCAACTCTGGTTTCTCCTGGGCTACGCGGCGCGGCTCAATGGGAAATCGCAGATATCGGCAGATGCCTATAGTCGAGGTCTTCGCCTGAATCCGTCAGCGCTCGACGGAATCTCGGGACTTGCCCAGACCTATAGCACGATGGGGCGGATCGCAGAGGCTGAGCACCTTCTGCACCAGGTGCTTTCCGCGGACCCCAAACGAATCAGCGATGCGGTGTTGCTGGGCGAGATTCTCCTGCGATCGGGAGAGTACGACGCCGCACTCGATGTGCTGGGGCGGGCGGAACAGGTTCAGCCCGGCGCGCGTTCGGAATTGCTGATGGCGCAGGTGTACGAACATCAGAAGCAGCTCGATCTGGCAAGTCGTTACCTTGACTTGGCCAAGCGGCATGCTCCGGACAACCCCGATGTTCAGAGATCATTGGCTGGCTACTATCGGCAGACCGGAGACTATCCGGCAGCCATCGCCGCTCTTAACTCCCTGCGCAGCTCGAAACCGGATGTGCAAGCCGAGCTCGCCTACACATATCAGCTCGATGGCAAGCAAGCTGACGCCGCGAGATTGTACGCACAAGCCGCCAATAGCGCACCTCGCGATTTGGGTTTGCAGCTTTCTGCGGCACAGGCCGAAGTGGTTGTCGGTTCCGTTGAAGATGCGAAGCCTTTTCTCCAGCGTGCCGCAGCTCTCGATGCGGAACATTACCGGTTGCACGCCGTCCGCGGGGAGATTGCTCGACTCCAGGAACACACCGAAGACGCTGTCCGGGAATATAACGCCGCTCTGGCTCATTTACCCCAAAGCCCCTCCGAGGGCCCCCTGTATGGCATTCAGCTGCACATGAATCTGGCAGAACTGTCTCGGAGTCTGGGGGACGTAGGCGCCGCGCACAGCCATCTCGACATGGCTCAGACGCAAATCAGCGCGCTGGACGACCGCGGACCGGGCAGACCGCAATTTCTGCGCTTGCGAGCTCTGATCAAGATGAACGTCGACGACCTTGACGGCGCGAACAGCGACATCAACGAGGCGCTGTCGATCAATTCCCAGGATCCCAACAGTCTGCAACTCGATGGAGATCTGCTTCTAAAACTCGATCGCACCGGGGAAGCGATCATCGTATACACCAAGATCCTCTCGATCGATCCGGTGAGCCGGTCCGCGCTCACCTCCATGGGCTATGCCTCCCGCAACGCCGGACATGACCAGGATGCCGAGAAGTATTTTCAGCGACTGGCGACAGCGTATCCAACTTTGTACGTCCCTTATCTGGCGCTGGGCGACATGTACGCAGCGCGGCGAGACTTTGCAAGAGCTGAAACCTCTTACACCAAGGGCTATGAGCTGGCTCCAAGCAACAGTCTGCTCGTGGCCGGAGGGATGAACGCTGCGATCGAAACGCACAACTTGCCGAAGGCGGCGGAGTGGTTGAGCCGCGCTACGAAAGAAATGCAGCAGGAACCTCACCTCATGCGAGAACAAGAGAGGTACCTGAGTTTCAAAGGCGAGTATCGGCAATCTGCTGAAGTTGGACGGGCGGCTATCCAGAAGCTCCCTACGGACAGGGACGTGATCGTCTATCTCGGCTACGATCTGCTCTACCTCCAACAATACGACGACTTGTTGCAATTAACCTCGCAGTATGACGCCGTGCTCCCCAAGGAGCCCGACATTCCACTGCTGGCCGGTTATGCGCACAAACATGCTGGGCAGCTCGATCAGGCGCAAAAGGACTTCAGCCAAGCGCTGGACCGGGATTCCGAGATAGTTACGGCATACGTGAACCGCGGATACGTGTTGCACGACCTCCGCCAACCGGAAGCCGCCGCGTCAGATTTCGAATCAGCCCTCAAGCGGGAACCAAAGAATGGCGAAGCACATCTGGGTCTTGCCTATGCCAGCCTCGATCTGCATCGCCCACGAGTCGCCCTGCAGCAAGTGCAACTGGCGCAAGAAGAAATGGGCGATTCAATGCCCATACACCTGATTCGGGCAACAGCGTATGGGCAAAACGGAATGTTGGTGAAATCCGCCGGCGAGTATCGCGCCGCGCTGAAGTATTCGCCAAATGACGGAGACCTTCATCTCGCATTGGGTGACACGTTGTACGGGCAGCGGCTGTACCACGAAGCGATCGAGGAACTGCAGGTTGCGCAGAGGCTTTCTCCCGATAACGATGTCATTTACGCCCAGCTTGCGCGTGTCTATGCCCAACTGCAGGATCGAGAGCAAACGCTGCTTTATGTACAACGGGCAGAGCAGCCCGCCCAACGAACGCAGCTCACGGCAACCAATCAGAAGCCAGGGGAGAGTCGAATACTTGTTTCCACGGGACAGGCGTTGAGCTTGCTGGCAGACCAGAAGGGCGCCATGGAGCGCTTTGAAAGAGCGCTCGCAATGCCGGGCAGCGACCGCATTAGTGTACGTCTGGCAATTGCTCAACTGATGGCCAGCGACGGTCATCCGACGGATGCACAGCGGCAGATTGCATTAGCGTTGATGGAAGGCCAGACAGAAGAGACGCTACCCGCGACGGGCGAGCAATTGATGGAGGCCGCCGACGTATTCCTCAGCATGCATGATTACGAGCTGGCGCAAATGTACCTGAAACGTGCGCTGGCAGCCGGTGCACCCGAGGCATCCGTACGGGTCGGCATGGCCAACACCTACCTGGCGTTAGGGGACACAGCCAGAGCCCAGGATCAGCTCTCCCTGATTAGCAATTCGGCTGATAGCGAGCCTGGTTACCAGTTTCTGGTGGCCAAGGCTAACGTGCTTCGCCAGGAGCACCAAAACGCCCAGGCACTCACTGCCTTCGCCCAGGCTGCCGCAGCAGCGGGCGAACATCAAACCGCGGAGCAGGATCTGCTCCAGGCAGGAGCGACCGAAGGGCTGAGAATCACCCCCCGAGTCAGCGTTCTTTCGGATTTTTCCGTGATGCCCATCTTCGAAGATACGACAGTCTATGTTCTGGACTCCAAGCTGGACGTCACAAGACCAGGCCAACCCGGCTCGGGACTGCTTCCGCCGCCCCGTTCGTCCCTCGAGACGCAATGGACCGGCGCGTATCATCTCCACCTCAGCAATTTGCCCGACGCGAGCGGGTTCTTTCAGGTACGGAATGCCAGGGGCCAAATATCGTTGCCCAGTGAGGAATCGATCGTCAACCGCAATACGACCGATTATTCATTTAACTTTGGGCTAAACCCCACACTGCATCTGGGTACGAATGTGTTGACCTTCAACACAGGCATTCAGGAAACGCTTCGCCGTGATTCCCTTTCTCCGGTGGAAATGAATCAGAACCTGTTTCGACAGTTTCTGTATATGTCGACCAGTTCATTTTTCAACATGGTCTCGGTCAATGGCTATGCCATTCGTGAGGGCGGACCGTTTACCGAGAGCAGCCAGCGTTCCCATTCGGTGGCTGGCGCGCTCAATTTCCGTGTCGGTCACCCGTGGGGAAAGACCGCTCTCGTAACCGGATGGGGGGCTCGCGATGATCAGTTCTCTCCGGTGATCAGTGAGGATTACTACACCTCCGCTTACCTGGGAGTCGAATGCCGGGTTTCCCAGCGGATCAAGTTCACCGCTGTCGCCGAGCACTTGCGAGCATGGCGGGTCTGGGGAAACAGTTTCGCGATTGCGCAGGCACTCCGTCCCGCCGGAAGGGTTCAGTTTGCCCCGACTCGTAACTGGAATCTGGAGGCGTCGGCTGCCTATTCGCGGAATATGGGTACGCATGTCTACGACGCCGTCCAGGGCGGATTTGCAATCTCCTATGCGATGCCAGTCCACCGCGCATTTAAGGACGATGGCAAGGAAATCGAACTTCAATACCCGATTCGCTTTTCATTGGGCATGCAACAGGAAACTTTCTTTAATTTCACGGGTCGGGCGAATGAGCAATTTAGACCGTACTTCAGCATCAGCTTGTTCTAAATTGGAATTCGATGAAGATTTGTCTAGTTGCGACCTTCCCCCCCAGTGCGCGCCAGCTGAACGAGTACGCGTTTTACATCGCGGGGGAACTGCAGCGCAATCCAGACATCAGTTTGACCATTCTCGCGGATGAACTGGCCGACTATGAATTCGCGACCGACGAGAACGGAAAGTCGCTAAACGGCCCACAACTTGCAGAACTGCCGGGCTTCGACGTGATCCGCTGCTGGAAGTTCAACAGCCTGGGGACCCCGGTGCGCCTGTTAAACACTATCCGCAAACTAAAGCCAGATGTGGTGTGGTTCAACCTCGTATTCTCGAGCTTTGGCACTCCAGAACACCCGGTTGCGGCCTTTGCGGGGCTGTCTACGCCGGCTTTGACTCGGGCTCTCGGCTATTACACCCATATCACCCTGCACCACATCATCGAACATCTCGATTTTGCCAGCGCTGGAGTGCGCCAGGTGAAGCTATTCCGTTTGGCCTCAGAGATGGCCACCAGAACCTTACTAAAGGCAAATTCGGTATCCGTCCTACTCTCAGGGTATCGGCGGATTCTGCTTGAGAAGTATTCCGCTCAAAACGTCCTGTTAGGTACGCACGGGACGTTAGCGCCCTGCCCCAGTCCCCCGGATTTCACGAAGCGGGGGAATCCGGAACATCGCATTCTGGCAATCGGACACTGGGGAACTTACAAGCGGCTGGAGACTCTGATGGAGGCTTTTCCTGCTGTTTTGAGAAAAGTGCCGAATGCCAAGCTGATCATCGCCGGGGCCAATCATCACACAAAGCCCAGGTATTGGGAATCGATGCGCGAGTCTCTCGGCTCCGGTTCGGGCATCGAGTTCCGCGGATATGTTCCGGAAGAAGCAATCCCTGAACTTTTCCAGACATCCACGGTCGTGGTTATGCCGTACGATTCCGCAACCGGGTCCAGTGGACCGGCTCATCAGGCTTGTGAGTACGGAGTTCCGATCGTGTGCGCGGATATCGCCGATTTTCGCGATATGGCTGTGGACGAAGACATGGCGATCAATTTCTACGCAGTCGGGAACGCCGTGGATCTCGCCGACAAACTGGTTGAGATACTGCAGTCTCCCAAGCACCAACATCGAATGGCGGAGCACAACTTCTCAGCCGCGATGCAGATGACCATGAGCAGTGTCGTCCGCAACTACCTTCGCTGGTTTGAGCTCAAGAGGTGCAAAAAGGCTATCGGTCGCGCACCGTTGTTTCCGGGGTTGGGCACCTTTTGGCGTCGCCATGTATTTCCGCCGATTGGCGTATCTTCCCCAAGTCTGACTTCGGGCTCAGATCTGCCGAAGGGGATGGGATCAAGGATAGACGAGAAGGCTTCGTAGCGGCAGGAAAGAGTGCTCAATCCACCCTGCTCGCGGATCCGCGTGGCTGGCAAAGATCGGAAGCAACGAAGGACGAGGCAGGGGCCAATCAGTGTCAATCAACTCAGCTGGCCGACGATTCTTGATGTGAGACGACTGAATCCAGTGCCGGATCAAACGACGAATCCACGACCTTCTACCAACTAGTTGCAGATTCCCGATCCACATACTCCTCAATCGTGACCCCAGAAGCCGCACTATCCAGTTGATGTTGCACTCCAATCACGGGGGACCACGCCGGCGTCGGAATCGTCGAGTATGCGATCCCCCCGAGGTAGGTAGTCACACCGTCGATGGACAGGGTCCCGAATCGCAAACTGGTGTTTTTGTCAGTCGCGGGGCCAAAGCGGAGAGGGATCTCCTGGTATCCGCTGGCGGTCACTCGTTGTAAAAAATAGGTGACGTGGTGCCAGGTTCCAGTGGAGAACTGACAGGGTGACAAACCTGCGTTCACCCAGGTCAGCGTCCCCTTGTTTGGAAGCCAGAGCTGCCACTGATTCGTAGCATAGTTGCATTGCGACCCGAACATGAATTCATGCGCGCCATCGTGCAGGCCCACAACCTGGAAGAAATCGAATTCCAACGCCTGCACCATATTGATTTGCGTAGTGGTCGGAATATAAAACCAGAAGTCCCAGAGAAAGTTCGTGTGGCTGGATTGCGGATGCAGGGGATTCTTCCAGTAGAAAAGACTGTCGTCGTAAGAACACTGGCTCTTCAGAATGAAGTGCTGGCCGTTCCCGTCAAAATCAGGCGAGTTCGCGGTGTTCGGGTCGGAACCCTGCTCGAATGTTCCAATGCTCCCGTTATTACATTGGCCGCCAACGCCGCTCCCATTGTCGACGGTCCAGGAGAACGATTCCGGCTTGTCGATGTTCGCCATGCGCGTGGCGATGGTTGGCGGGGTAGGGGTAACAACCCCCGTTACATTAATCGAGTACGTCGTAGTGCTCAAATTCTTCCCGCTGGAATCCCAGGCTGTAATGAACACGGAGTGAATACCGCCCGGCGGGAGAACTACCCACGCGTCCAAGGACGGACTGAAACTGTGGTAGACATTGTTTCCATCGACGTAGACCACGTAGCCCGTTATGCTCAAATCGCTGTCGGCTGTCGCCGCAAAATGGATCGGCGTTGTAACGTTTGTGGTCGTACCGGCGGACAGCATGGGTGATTGCACGGACACTGCGGCCACTGTCGCATGAGCGCTCCAACTGCCACAAATGAACAGGGCGCATGTTAGAAGAGGCTTCAAACAGGCTGTGTTCGCGCGCCCCCGGCGCGTCGAGTGTCGATTGTGAATAGCGGGGACGGAGCGGCGCTCTCGGCGCCACTGATCTTCTGAAATCTCCTGCGGTCGCTCAGCCACTATCATGCCACCACCTGCTTTAGCAATACAGGAAAGTCGGTAGGAGAGACACGCAAATCGGGTAGGAAGCAACCCGAAGTAACCGAACAGGGTCAACAACCGGAGAGGTGTTCGTGCTCTACAGGTCGGCGGGCATTATGCAAATGGCGGGAAGTGGACTGTGTAGATGTTCAGAGGACTCGCGATGCAAGTCTACAGGTAGGAATGAATACTGATCCGGCCCGCGCCGGGCCTGGTCATATCTTGGTCTGCCACCTTGCGCTAGTCAATCGGTGGCGTCGTGGCGACAGTCACAGAGTTTATTCCCTCAACTGGCCACGAGCGCCGTTGGCGGCATCACCCCGTCGTGGCCAAATCGCATGCCCCAATTCTCAGGCTTCGGCCTTGCGCGTTTCTTGGCGCAGGACTGCCCATTTCGAACTGCCGACTGCGCTTCAGTCGAAGGTGCGAGGAGTTCGCGAAATCGCAGTTTCGCCTTGTACAGCTGGGATTTTGAATTGCCCACGGAACAACTGAGCATCTCTGCGATTTCCTGGTGCTCATAACCCTCGACTTCGTGGAGCAGGAAGATTGTCCTGTAGCCGGGAGGAAGCTGTTTCATTGCGCGAGCCAATGCCACCCGGTCGATGCAGCCTGCCAGACCCTTATCTCTCGTTCCGTATTCGTGGCGCAACTTTCCTCGGTCGCTGCTGCTCGCAGGCTCGTCCAGCGAAACCTGGCACAGCGGCTTCTTGCGAAAATGCATCAACACCGTGTTGACCGCAATGCGGTGGAGCCATGTCGAAAACGCAGAGTCTCCACGAAATTTCCTGATCTTGCGGAACACCTGGAGGAACGCATCTTGGGTAAGATCCTCTGCTTCCGAGGTATTGGCGGTCATGCGTAAACATACCGAGTAAATCCGCGACCTGTGCGCCTGAAACAGAGCGCCAAACGCATCCGAATCTCCTTCTTGAGCGCGCTTGATCAAATCAGAAGCCGTAGGAGTCGTGCCCGTAGCCGCAGAGTCGCTGTTCACCAGAGATCCCCTTTTTCAAGTGTTGCTTCCAATTTCGTGGATGACCCCACGAAATTAAGTTCCGTCCTATTTACATTTCAGGGTAAATTCGGGATCAAGACTGGTCTATCCTGTGCAGTCAGTACCGATTTCCAGTTGTTGCTGTATCAGATTGAAACAGGGAACAGCCTGCGCTGGTGCCTTTTCCTGGAGATACTCCTCTCCCATGTCATGCTTGCACCGGCGTAAACAGATTGATCGCAGTGACTTGGTAGTGGAACGCTTCCGGACAAATACAGACTCGGCACGATGGACCCGCTGGCACGACTCATTTATTCCTTGTACTCAGCCCCAACGCGAGGGGCGGAAGGTAAGCGTTGGCTCGAACCTCCCCGTTTGTCGCCAGCGCTTGCCTCCTTCTAGAATGTCGTCGGGTTCGCCGACACAGTCCCCGCATCACAAGATCTGGCGAAAATACCTACAAGCCGACTTCTGGCCCGGAATAGGCTCCGGTTGTCACATCACTCGGGAGGAATCGCCAGGGATGGGATCGAGGGGCCGCGGCGCGGACGCGGAATGGATCAGCCTAATTCAGGCACTTCGCGATCAGGCGCGTACTCCAAATCACTAGCCTTGAATTGGCGCCGTCACACTGCGAGGAGAATATCGGATTCGATTCGAACTCTGTTCGTCACTGACTGGCCGGACTTCGGACCGCGATGAACGATAGCTGCTCCAAGTCCGGATAGTGGTCTTCTTTGTCGGGAGTACGATCGGCGGGTGCGATCTGCTCGATGGTCGTTCGTGCCGGCAGGATATGGCTGAAATACTGGACATACACTTCATCGAACGCCCGCGCCTCTGACAAATCATCCAGGTAAACGTTCGCGGCAACCACCTGGTCGAAATTCATGCCAGCTTCTTCGAGGTTGTCGAGTTGATTGCGCATGGTTTGCCGGAGTTGGTGAGCTGTCGTGGACGCATAGACTCCGCCGTGCGGTCCAGGAATGAAACCGCTCTTGGCGGAGCAATACAAAGTCTCGCCGGCAAAGACACATGGACTCGCTGTTGGGCTGGGCGGCATGTTCTTGGGGCGAACGGCTTGCCTTTGCTTCAAGTCACGCACAGCGACGCCGGTGTACTCGATGTGCGTGCCGCCCGGAAGACTCGCTACTTCGATGGTGGCCCGCGCCGGAGTGTTGCCGAATTCGAAGCGCAGCGCATAGCGTTGGTTCATGATCCGCATCGGAATGTCGTGGGTCAGGTAGGGGTTGACGAAAACCATGTTGCGAAGGTCGAGACCGGCGGCTTCCAGCACGGCCTTCATGCGGTCGAGAGCGAAATCTACCTGAGCTGCCGGGTCGTCAGGAACCTTGCCGGTGGAGGGATCACTGCCGGGCATGGCGGAAACGAACAGGCGGTCGTGAGTGAGCATCCCAGGCGAAGCGGACTCGTCTGACTTGTAGCCTGGTGGAACTACTGCTCGCCGGTCCGCGAGACTGCGCACGGCTACGGCATTGATCTGAACCGGTGGCTCGGGAAGCTTCGCCACACCCAACACAGCGCGGGCAGGCGGAGTCTTGGTAAAAACCTCAGCGAAGGCTTGATTCACTTCTCGATACTTGCTGACGTCCTCAAGATAGACCTGAGCGTAGACCACGTGATCCATGGTCAAACCCGCGGCCTCAACGACCGATTTGACGTTATCCAGAGCCTGCCGGACCTGGGCTTCGAAAGTTGGCGGCAAGCTGCCGTCTGGGCGGCGAGGGCCTTGTCCGGAGACGTAGACGTAGTCGCCTGCGTCCACACCGGGCGAGTAGACACGATTCGCCGCGGCAGGTGCGGGCGCGGGAACTACGGCTCGCATCTGAGCGTGGAATGCGGTCGGGGACAAGAGCAACAATCCGGTAAGCAGTATTCGCATTTGAATCTTCTGCCAGACTTCTGAGGTGAGAATCAGCTTGCCGATTTTCCTTTTTGTGCCGCGCTCAAAATCGCCCGCAATGTTTGGCCCACGATAATCTCCTGCCCCGGCTGTATGGTCATGGAGACCAGTTCGATGTGATCCGCTTCCTTATGTTCTTTCCGGTTCGGATTGCCCTCGTGCACCGCAGTCACCAGGCTCGGATTGTCCGAGCCGAGCACTTCGATGACGGGATTGTTTTCGCGCAGCTTGCGCACGCAGTCGGATGTTGTGAAGCCCCAGGCCGCCTGATCCCAGGAAACTTTCAGGGTGGGAAAGCGATTCCCGTCGTCGGGGATGAAGACGTCCGTCTTCACGCCGGGGACGGTGTCGACCAGCTTGCGAATGCGATCCACGCGGGCGTTCCACTCGCTGTAGACCTTCTTCTCATCCAGATTCAACCATGTCTCCAGTGCCGTCACGCAACCGACGACCTCCTCTTTTCCCACTTTCATGGCGCGGCAAACAGAGCCTTCACGAGGAGCGGAGTTCATCAAAGCTGCTTCAATCAGGTCTTTTCTCCCGAGCAGCAAACCGCTGCACTGTGGTCCGCGAAGCCCTTTTCCGCCGGAGAAGCAATACAGGTCAATCTTCATCCGCGCGTACAACCGAGCGTTGTCCGCGGGAGGAATTCCTGCGGCATCGTCGAGCAACATCGGAACCTTGTGGTCTTTCGCCACGGCAAGTTCGCGCTGCAATTTCTCGCCGAGATTCGTGGTGTAAATCATGGCCGTGTTTTCGTTGATGGCGTTGGCCAGTTCCTCCGGAGAATAGGCAAGCACCAGTTTCGCGCCGGTCAGCCGGATGGCGCTGTCGAACGCGCTCCTGCCTCCCATCATGATCACTTCATGTTTCAGTCCGGTCGTGTCCGGTAGCTGCCAGATGTACTTGTCGTTGTCGCCCGCCATGCACGCGGCCGTCGCGGCCGCCATTGCGCCAGCCGCTCCGGATGTCACCATTCCGGATTCGGCGCCGGTCAACTCCGCCAGGCGGCGTCCTGCGCCGCGCTGCAGTTCCAGCATGTTCACGAAATGCTGCCCCGCCTCGGCTTGGGCGGCGCGAACTTCCGGGAACTCCAGAGACCCGCTCAGGTAAGTCCACGTGCCGCGGCAATTGATCACGGTTCGCACGCCGAGGCGCGTGTAGACATTCTGTCGAGGATCTTTGCCGATCGCCGTGGCCGCCTGCGCGTAGAGATTGCGCGCCGCGATCTGGGTGAGAAGTGGAGTGGCAGCCGCCAATTTTATGAATGACCGCCGACTGGAATTCGAAGTGCCCATTCCGTTACCTTCTTGTGAAGCTACAGCGAGGCTCCTTGTGCGATGAGGGTGGTCGGCAGTCCCGATTCTCTGGGCTGGGAGAATTCCATCGCGCAAAGGCGATTTTGGTATACCACAGAATAAGCTTGACGCACATCAATTTATTTCGTTTTATTAGGTTTCATTTCGTTTGATGAAAGTGCCTTCGATAGTACGGGGGTGCTTCGAGTACCCGACGACAGCGCCGCCGGTCGTTGGAAACGAGCAACCATGACATTGCATCTTCTCAGTCCGAAACTGATAAGGCACCTGGCCGGGATTCTTGTCTTTGGCATTCTCGGACTGGGCGTTACGGTTGCTCAGACTAAGAGCGAACCGCGTGCGCCCGCGAGTTCCGCCTGCCAGGTGGAGCCCGCGGACTATAGGGGTTGGCACGCGCAGCGACTCTCCAATCGCTGGGTTCAACTGATCGTGCTGCCGCAGAACGGCGGGCGGCTGATACAGGTGACTTTCGCGGGACACTCTTATCTTTTCGTCAATCCGAAATATGAAGGCAAATATCTGCCGCCAACTGAGAGCCAATGGTTCAACTATGGCGGCGACAAGCTCTGGCTCTTGCCCGAGGGGAACGACGACGAGCAACATTGGGTGGGAAATTCCGACTTGATCGACGATGGGGTTTACTCCTTTCGAAAGATTTCGGAAGGGGAGCACTGCGAAGTGGAAGTGACGTCACCGGCCGATCCTCGGACCGGGATTCAGTTCCAGCGGACGATTCGCCTGGACGCCGACTCTCCGCGAATAGATTTTCACGCCACCATGAAGAACACGACCGGGCACACCGTGGAATGGTCGATGCAGTCGGTCTCGCAATACGATACGGGCGACTCTGGCGATCCATCGCGATTCAACCATGAGTTCCGGACGTTCACCCCGGCGAATCCAGCGAGCAGCTATCTCAATCGCTACCACGTCCGTTTCGGCCCGGCGGAAAATCCCGCGGTCTCGATCAGAGAGGATGGTCTGTTCACTCTGCATTATGTCCACATGGCGGCCGAACTGTGGCTGGACTCGACGGCAGGCTGGCTTGCCGTGGTCGATGGCAGCAGCAAGTACGCAATGGCCGAACGCTTCCAAGTTGAAGAGTCGCGAGCTTATCCGGGCAAAGCGTCGGTCATCTTTTGGACGAACGGTCCAGAAGTGAGGTTGAGTGCCGACGGCGAGGCTTCGATGAGCTCGGGAGGAGATGGATCTCCGCATTACTTGGAAGCCGAAATTAATTCTCCTCTCTGCAAACTGCGTCCTAGCGAGGCCTGCAGCCTGGATACCGAATGGTTCCCTACCCGCGCCGGAAGCGAATTTCATGGCGTGACAGATGCCGGGACCGTTGTACGCCCGCTTCGAGCCACACGTTTGGAGAATGGCAAGATCGCACTCTCTGGCTCCTTCGGAGTGTTTTTCGCCGGACGCCTGGTCGCACACTTCTACAACGAACATGGTGCGGTGTTAGAAAGCGTACCCATGGCCGACGTGGATCCAGCCGAACTCGTCTCGCTCGAAACTGAGGTCGCTGCATCTGGAAAACCCGCCCGCATCTCGCTTCATCTGGAGGATTCCAAGGGGCTGGACCGTGGTTCTCTCCAGGAAGTGTCGGTGGGCTCCGGGGAGAATCGCTGAAGTGAATCCACCCAGCAAAGTATTCGCCCTGGCCTTGCTTGCCGCGTGTGGAATGGCCGGCTCGACGGCCACTGCGCAACAGGGGCAATCCCCCAGCGGCACTGCCGTGAACTTAAGCGCAGAGGACTTGCTCGCACAACCGGTCGGCGCCAACTGGACTTCCTACAACGGCGACTACACCGGACGCCGCTACAGCAGCCTGGGCGAAATTAATCCGCAGAACGTGGCACAACTGCGCGCGTCGTGGGTGTTCCATCCTGGCAATTCTGAAAGACTCGAAGTGACCCCGGTGGTCGTCAACGGCATGATGTACGTCACTTCGGCCAACGACGCATTTGCACTGGATGCGCGAACGGGGCGCGTCGTGTGGCATCACCAACGGCCCGTAAGCGGAGGACTACTGGACGACGCCGCATCTCACCATAACCGCGGCGTTGGCGTATGGCGAAACTTTGTCTATATGGAAACCGACGATGCCCATCTGCTGTGCCTCGATGCCCGCTCGGGAAACTTGGTGTGGGACATTGCATACGCGGACAAGGCGAAGCACTATGGCGCCACCAGCGCTCCCCTCGTCGTGAAAGACGAAGTGATCGTCGGCACGTCCGGCGGAGACTCGGGCGTACGCGGCTTCCTTGAGGCCCATGACGCGTTGACTGGAAAATTGAGATGGCATTTCTGGACGATTCCAGGTCCAGGAGAATTCGGCTCCGTGAGTTGGCCCGGCGATTCGTACCTGCATGGCGGTGGGACGACCTGGATGCCCGGCACCTACGACCCCAAGCTCAACACCGTGTATTGGACAACCAGCAATGCTGCGCCCGATTTTGTGGGAGATTCCCGCCCCGGCGACGACCTCTATACGGCTTGTGTTTTGGCGCTCGACGCAGACACGGGACAACTGAAGTGGTATTTCCAGTTCACGCCTCACGACCTGTACGACTTTGACGCCAATGAAACACCCGTGCTGGTGGATGTCGAAGAAGGTGGCGCAATCCAACACCTTTTGGTGCAGGCCAATCGCAACGGATTTCTCTATGTTCTCGATCGCGCGACTGGCAAATTTCTCCGCGCGACGCCATTCGTGCAAAAGCTCAACTGGGCCACCGGCATCGACGCGTCTGGCCGCCCCATTCTGTCGGGTCGAATTCCGACCGCGCAAGGCACCTCCATCTGCCCCAGCATCAACGGCGCGACCAATTGGTTTTCGCCTTCTTACAATCCGGAGACCGGGCTCTTCTATGTCATGGCGCTTGAGAGTTGCAACCTGTTTTTTAGTAAGCCAAAACCGTTTACCCCAGGCGAGACCTTCTACGGTACCGGCACGACACTTCTCCCGGATGAACACGCTCAGAAGACACTGGTGGCGTACTCCGTGTCCGAGGGCAAATCAGTGTGGCGCTATCCCCAGGTCGGCCGCGGCGATTCCTGGGGAGGGACGCTAACCACCGCCGGTGGATTGGTGTTCTTTGGGGATGATGCCGGATCTCTGGAAGTGGTCGATGCGCGGATTGGCCGTGCGCTCTGGCACTTCAACACCGGCCAATCGATGCGCGCTTCGCCGATGACCTACATGGTCGACGGAGTCCAATACGTCGCGATCGCAGCAGGAAGCGATGTCTTCAGCTTTTCGCTTCCGCATTGACGACCTGGCTCTCGGAAATGAGGAAGTGATATCGGATGATCGCAAGCTGCTGTGGAATCTGGCGGCCGATCCGCAAAGCGACTGTGTGCTGATGGTTCTAAATACGCTAGTTTTCCCAAGTCCTTCGGTCGGTACCACGGAAGGTCTTCCAAGCGATGATACCCTTGAGTCGGTAGGGACGTATGTCTGATCGGCGCGCGTTTCGGTTTCTAAGACAGTCAGGTCTCACGGCGTTGCTGCTGGCAGCGGCTCCGGCGCTTGCGGCGAAGGGCGCGAAGCCGGCATTCGGACCCAATGTAGTGATCTTCGATCCGTCGATGCCATCGCAGACGATCCAGAAGCAGATTGATGCAGTCTATGCAACGCAGGAGCACAACGAGTTTGGACCGCAGCGGAATGCGCTGTTGTTCCTGCCTGGAAGCTATTCGGTCGATGTGCCTGTGGGCTTCTACACCGAGGTGCTGGGGCTGGGCGCATCCCCCGATGCAGTCCGCATTGCGGGAAACATGCACGCTGATGCCAACCATGAACATAACAACGCGACCACGACCTTCTGGAGAGCTGCCGCAGGACTCTCGGTAGCGCCGGCGGGTGGCACCATGCAGTGGGCTGTGTCGCAGGCGGTGTCGTTGCGGCGCATGCATGTGCGCGGCGATGTCGTGCTACACCAGCATCGCGGCTGGGCAAGTGGCGGCTGGATGTCGGATTCGCTTGTCGACGGCAATGTCGACTCCGGCAGCCAACAGCAGTGGATCTCGCGCAACTGCGATTGGAAAAGCTGGACGGGCTCAAACTGGAACATGGTCTTTGTCGGCGTGGTGCACGCTCCAGACGGCGCGTGGCCTATGCCTCCGTACACGAAGGTGACGCTTGCGCCGGTGGTGCGCGAGAAGGCGTTCCTGCAGGTGAATGCTGCGGGCGAGTTCAGCGTGCGGGTTCCGGAGCTGCGCAGCGACAGCGTCGGGATTACCTGGCGCGGGGGAGAAACGGGGGGAGAGACGATTCCGATTGAGCGGTTTTATATTGCGCACCCGGAAGTGGATACGGCGGAGACGATCAACGCGCAACTTGCCCAGGGCAAGGATCTGATTGTCACACCGGGGATCTACGACCTGGCCGCTCCGATTCGCGTGACACGGCCGCGTACCGTGGTGCTAGGGCTCGGATTTGCGACACTGCGTCCGGTGAAGGGCACGGCGGCGATCACGACAGCCGATGTGGACGGCATCGAGATTGCCGGCCTGCTCTTCGATGCGGGGCCGAGCGAGTCTCCCGTTCTGCTGGAGGTGGGGCCGGAGGGAAGTCGGGCGCGCCATGCGAAGGACCCGATCACGCTCCACGATGTCTTCTTTCGCGTGGGCGGCGCGGGTGTAGGCCGGGCCAAGGTGAACTTGAGGATCAACAGCAACGACACACTGGTGGACCACACGTGGATCTGGAGAGCGGACCACGGCGCCGGAGTGGGCTGGGAGCTGAACACCAGCGAGAACGGGCTCGTGGTGAACGGAAACGAGGTCACGATTTATGGCTTGTTCGTGGAGCATCACCAGCGATTTCAGGTTCTGTGGAGTGGCAATGGCGGAAGGACGTATTTTTATCAGTCCGAGATTCCTTACGATCCTCCTAACCAGGCGAGCTATACGAGTGCGTCGGGGGTGAACGGCTGGGCCTCGTATAAGGTGGCGGATGGAGTGACGAGGCATGAGGCGTGGGGGTTGGGCGTGTACAGCGTCTTCGAGCAGCCGGATGTGGTGCTCACTCGGGCAATCGAGGCGCCGAAGGGCCCGAAGGTACGATTCCACGACATGATCACCGTGGCTCTGGGCGATCACGGCAGCATCAGCCATGTGATCGACGGCACGGGCGAGGCGACCTCCATCCATCCTCGCGTGACGCCGAAGGTGATGGACTTTCCTTGAGTGGGGTACGCTGAATCCACGCCACTAACGAATGCTGGGGTAACGAAATCGCGAACCGTGAGAAGCCTCTCAACCGGGTTGGGCGATGCGCGCTACCTTTTTGTCTACAGATTTTCTTTCTAAAAGCTTTAGAGCTCAACGCTTCACTTTTTCTCGCTCACGGTCCAAAACGGTTCCTTCGCCGCCACGAACTCAACTGGCACCTTCTTCACGAATCCGTTCAACCAACGTGTGCATTCCTCCATCCCGCCCTGCTCGCTCGGAACATGTCCAATCACAATCAACGCCTTATTGCGTCCCTGTGTCACCGCGTCGGCCGCATATTCCACCGTCTCCCATTCGCGCGTTTCTCCAACCAGCAATACCTGCACATCATCCCGCTCCAGTGCATGCGTCTCTGTCTGGAACCCCGCTGCCCCTGGACTAAACCCGACCTTGGTCACCTTCATCCCCGGCTCGCCCACCACGCGCACCACCGGCGAGTCCAGCTTGTTCGCCACCTCCTCCGCCAGTTTCTTAACCGTAGTTTCGGGCATAACAAACAGATACTGGTTCTCGGAGTTCTGGAACTTCTCCCACCCAAGCGAATGCACCATTCCTGCTTCAATCCCGTCTGGCTTGCGCATGTGCCAGTGATCGTGAAAACGCCATACCACCATTCCATGCTTTTCAATGAACGCCCGTTTTTCCGCCCACACTGGATCGCTTTCGGGCATACCTTCGGGCGTGTCTAAGTGAGCATAAAAAGTCGGCTCATGCGTGATGACGAAATTCAAGCCCTTTGCCGACGCACGTTGCAGAACATCCATGGTCGCCATCATGGTCACTGCAATTCCCGTCACTGCGGTATCTGGATTCCCGGCTTTGAACGTGTCCACCGTCTCCTTTCTCCATTCCACCCCGACCTGCTTCTGTATCTCCGCAACCACCTCTCGCGCAGTGATTCGCCGTTCCTGTGCCGCAGTTCCCGCAACAGTACAAAGCACGATCGCCATTAATATCCAAAAACGATCCATCTTCGTTTTCACGTTCTCCGCCTTTCCTTACTTCATCCCTTCACACTTTCGCTTCCTAAGACACAGAGCCTAGTCCGTTGTGGAAGGGATCAGCAACCAGGTAGATTTTATGGCCATTCACCTAGTTCGCTGACGGTTCCCGGGAAATTGTGAGTGTTAGGATTGCTTGACGTCAAACACACGATTGCAGTTCCACACCGCCAATTGAAGACACCCCGAATGGATTCGCCAACTTCCCAAGCGAGCAAAGTCGCGATCGGCATCGACTTCGGGACAACCAACAGTTCAATCGCCTTTGCCGGCCGCTCAGACGAGGTTCAGCTTGCTAAGTTTCCCTACTTGGGGAGCTTGACTGACGCCTATCGATCGCTGCTGTACCTTCAGCAGGTGAGGGAAGGTGGCGCGAATACTCTCAAATCATGGACGGGGCCGGAGGGCATAGAGCAGTATCTTTCGGCGGACGTGAAGGGTCGCCTTATTCAATCCCTCAAGTCGTTCCTGAGTAGTCGCACTCTTCACGGCACGGAGGTTTTCGGTCGACGGTACACGATCGAAGATCTAATCGCCAGGATTCTCAGGGACCTGCGCGAAAAGGCTGAGCAACAGTTTGGAATCAACATCAGGTCAGCAGTAATCGGAAGGCCGGTTCATTTTGTGGGAGCAGAGAACCAGGCAGATGACGGTTATGCAGAGGGCCGGCTTCGATCGGCCTTTGAGTTAGCGGGCTATGAGTCCGTAGAGTTCGAGATGGAACCGGTAGCAGCGGCTCACTATTACGAATCTATGCTTGATCATGACGAACTCATCCTCATTGGGGATTTCGGCGGCGGCACGAGCGACTTCTCTTTGGTTCACGTCGGCCCCACTGTTCGTCGAAGAGGTAGAGTATCGGGCGACATCGTGGGTAACGCAGGAGTGGGCATAGCAGGAGATTCCTTTGATGCAAAGATCATCAGGCACCTCGTGTCTCCGGCTCTTGGAGCCGGATCGCAGTTGCGCTCGCTGGGCAAGATCCTGACCGTTCCAAACTGGGTCTATATAAGACTGGAGCGTTGGCATCATCTGTCCCTATTAAGAGGCAGAGACGTGTTGAACATGCTTAGGGGCGTCCACGCACAATCGCTTGAACCAGAGAAGATTGGGGCGCTCATTCACTTCATAAAGGAGGATCTCGGATTCCACCTACACCGCGCCGTGCAAAAGGTTAAGGTCGATTTGTCGAATAACCCGGTCGCCAAGTTTCAGTTTTCGGATGGGTTTGTGGATTTGGAGGCGATGGTGGAACGAGCATCCTTCGAAGAGTGGATCTGTGACGAGCTTGGACAGATCGCAGCCTGCGTCGATTCTCTCCTCAGTTCGTCCGGCGTTATGCCGCAGGACGTCGACATGGTTTTCCTGACGGGGGGCTCTTCATTTGTTCCAGCGGTAAGGAAAATCTTCGAAACACGATTTGGAGAGAATCGAATTCGAAGCGGGAACGAGTTCACATCGGTAGCCCGCGGCTTGGCGCTGAAGGCGATGGACGTGCGCATGTCCGATTCCAAGGCCCGATAAGTCGGCGACTACCTGCCCGGCCGAGGCGAGTCGCTATCTCCGGATTCCTGGCACAGAGCCTCCAGAAGTTCCTGCGCGCTCGGGCAGGGATGAGGTCCTATCCACGAAGGTACGCGCTGGGTCGTTATCGATCGGATCTCGGCACCCTGTTGATCTGCGGATTCCGCTACTGGGCACTCACTCCACTTGCTCGGGCATCATTCGCCTGGGTAGCTTCCAGATGCACACGTCCCGCAATCCGTAATTCCGGAATTACGAACTCGGTGAACCCGTTGTGTTTAACCGGGACGAGAGACTCGCAGCATTTATGTTCTGGGGTCTCGTAACGAATTGAAGCAAACGAGCCTTTGACCTGCACCTGTACGCGAAGCGGCTCTTCGGCGTAGTTGACGAACTCGAGCACCTTCACCACTCTGCCATGCTCACTGTAGGGTACAGCGATGGTCGTCAAGCCATTCCATAGACTGGTCAGCGCACTTTGTGTCCCGAGCAGCCGTCGGATGTCTTGGGCAAACGTCTCCGGATCGGTGACAGGCTCTGAGAGCTCAAGCACTTTCCCGCCTCCAAGGGCATAGGACACCGCTTGTTCATTCAACCGGACTGAATGACCGTTCTGCCATGGATAAGAGCCATGCGCTTCCACAACCACGATAGTCTTGCCGTGAGCTGCAATTTCGGCTATTCGCTCACAAGTTCCTCTGTCAGGCTTTGCGAACACCACCACGACGTCGATGCCTTCAAGGTCCTCCGATTTCAGGTCTGCGGGACGCAAAACCTTGAACGGAATGTTGTGACGGGCCAGAAGATTCATGGCTTCGTCACTTGTATCGAGATCATCGACCACGACTGCGACGTTGGCCGTGGCTTCCAGCCCTTGCTCCCCAGTATGTGAGTAAAAGTCTTCGTAGAGTCGCACTTGGTTCCACAGTGTCCAAGCCTCCGGATCATGGTCACTGAGAGCTTTCTGCAGGCGCTCGTCAAGCTCCAGGACTAGATCAGCATGAAAGGCGCCTGCCTCAGCCACTGCCAGCGAGAAATCCTCCGCTGTAAGCACTGGTTGTTTCTGTCCGGAGTCTGACAGTCCTCCCCACGAGAACGTGTACAGCGGAACCTGCCCCTGATGAGCTCTCCGTTCAATCTCGACGAGAGCAAGGTTCGTATCAATCCACGGTTGGGCGGTGGGACTCGAGACTTCAAGCACAGAGCCTCGCTTGATCACCAGACTGCCCCGCATCTGGGGCTGCTTACCATCCGGGTTGAGCACCATGAATCTGCGCCCGGGGTGAGCCGATCGTAATTCTGGAAGAGACTTCTCCAGCTCTGCGGCCTCGGACTGACGAACCGTCAGGATGATGCCCTCCAAGCCACTCGCGCCGGCTTCAGCTGCCGCGGCAGCTTGACGCAGCGGCACTTCGACATATACTCGATAGCCTTGCCTGCGGGCCGCTTTCACCTGCAGCGAAAGGCTGTCGTTCCAGGAGAGCACCACATCGTTCAAGCCGAGTTCCTTGGCTGCGGGCAACGCAGGGCTCGTCCAATGTACGAACACGTTGCTCCAGGCACATGCGGGGACTAAGAGGAAAACCCATACGAGAAGCGCGTTACCAATGTTCATGGAATTTTGCCAAGACTGAACGCGGCCTATAAGCCTCTGCCAAACAGAATCTGCGGACCGCCAGTCGCTGTTTCCACCTGTGCCTCGCGTGAAATCCAAACCGCAGAGACCTCCGCCATATTCTTGATCAACGCCTTGCCCTTCGCCGGACCGAGCAGCAGCAAGGTAGTCGACAGCGCGTCCGATGCCGTCGCGGTCCTTGAAACGGCACTGACCGCAAACACCGTTTTCAGAGGCAGTCCTGTATCCGGATCAATGATATGGCCGGCTGAATCGTTCCCCAGCAAACTGGGCGCTGTCTGCTCCGACGTGGACACACTTTCATCTTTGAGCATGACCTGCGGATCTATCTTATTCGAGGGATCTCTCAAGTGTACAAGCCATGCTTTCTGGTTGGGAGGAGCCCCCATCGCGAGAATCGTGCTACCCCCCGCGTTGACCAAAGCATTGCGGATTCCCAGAGAGTGCAGCACTTCAGCCGCCCGGTCTACAGCATAGCCTTTGCCAATAGCGCCCAAGTCCAACTGCAAACAGGAAGAGCGAAAACTGATCCGGTCCGGGGGCGTTAGTTCGATCCTTTCGTAGCCGACGCAACTTCGAACTTCTTCTTGTCGCGCCCGCGAAGGCGTGCCTTCGCCGCGCAGCGCAGCTTTCCACAAATCCACCAAAGGCGCGATGGAGATGTCAAACTTTCCGTCCGAAAGCCTGGAAAACTGCACGGCCTGGTCGATGACACGGTACAAGTCGGAGGGAACCTTTTCTGCGTGAAAGTGAGCGGAGCGGTTCAAGTTACTGAGGGCGCTGTCAGGTTTGTAGTTGCTCAGCAGATCATCGATGCGAACGATCTCCTGAAACGCCTTCTCGATCGCATCGGAGGCATGTTCAGAAGATTGATCATAGGCAACGACTTCGAAGACCGTGCCCATGATGTACTTCTTTTTGTAAACCAGTACTTGATTTTCAGCGCCATGGACGAAAGAAGCGATTAAGAAAAAGCTGATCAGCGCTGTGGCACGTCGGTTATCGCAGCGCATAAACCTCACCGCTCAGGCTCGCCAGATAGATAGTTTCACCGCCGAGCACCGGAACCGACTGCACGGCCCCGGCCAGAGCCGCTCTCCACACTACATTGCCCGTCGCTCTGTCCAGGGCGAATGTACCTCCCGCTTGAATACAGACAACACCATCGCCGATCACTGGAGGAGCGGTCACCACTTCGCCCACGGCAGTTTTCCAGCGCAAGCGACCTGTCTGAGTCTCCAGGGCATATAGAAAGCCGTCCTTGCTGCCGATGACTGCCAAGTCGCCCGAAACTGCTGGTGAAGACGCGATGCCTAATCCTGTTTCGTATTTCCAGCGCACCTCTCCGGAATCAGAGTTCATCGCATACAGCAGAAAATCTTCAGAGCCGATGAGGAGCAGGTCACCAGCCTGGGCTGGGGATGAGTCAATGCCATTCCCCGTAGGCGTACTCCACAATGTTTTTCCGGACGAGGAGTCGAGGCTATACACTTTGCCGTCTCCGCATCCCAGGTAGAGTTGCTGCTCGGCGGCATAAATAGTGGAACAGATTCTTCCGCCAAGTTCCTGGACCCATAGTGTCCGCCCGGTCGCGGCGTCAACGGCGTAAGCCCGCGCGTCGGCACTTCCAAAAAACACAACTCCGCTGCGAACCACGGGAGAAGCCCAAACTTCAGCTCCAGTCGGAGCTTCCCACACCTTGCTTCCGGCATGCCGATCAAGTGCATACACTTTGCCGTCATCGCATCCGAACAGAATTCGATTTTCGGAAAGCGAAGGCGTGGAATGAACCTGACCCGCCGCCTGAAATTTCCATTTTGCCGTGCCCGTGACCACGTCAATGGCGTGCAGCACTCCGTTGACAGACGCCACATACAAAATGCCGCCTTCAAGTACAGGCGCCGAACGCACAGAACTTCCGGCACGATACTGCCAAACAGCTCGTTCCGGCGACCGTACCGGATATAGCGGCTGTCCTCCAGTGCGGGCGTTATCTTTGAGCAGCGTGGGCCAGTCTCCCGGATCTTTGGGCTTCCCTGTTTCCGTCGTCATTCAATTCAGGCCGAGAGGGTACGGTGATCGATCTGCTTCAGATCTGCGACGCCTAGGCCGAGTTTCCCAGCCGCCGCAACGTGTCCTGGCTGGCGATAGAACAGATTCTTCGCCGCGTCATGAAAAAAATCATTATTGTCTGCTGTGATGCTCTTCGGATCGTGTTGCCACAAGGAAGGCACGCCCCGTTCGCGGCGCTTCTTTTCAATGGCCTCCAATTCGATGGTATCCATAGCGACTGGGTCTGTTGCCGCCAGGAGAAGGCCGGGCTGGTCGATGAAATCCTGGACTTGGGTCAGAGGTCCGCCGTGCCATACCTGCCGCATGCCGTCCATAATATGCAGCACAGCCTTCGAACGTAAGGGTTCGACCGTGCACATCAGCCCAACCAGCGGGTTGGTAAAAGAATAGGGCGCACGATGTGAGCGCGCCACATTGTTAAATGTGCCGTAAGCCAGGTTCTTGAGAGCGCCAGTGACACCGGAAGCCGAATGGTCCTTCATCGTCGGCACGTTGATGATCTTCGTGACTACCTGAGCCACGATACTTGCCATGTAGGAGCGGGTTTCCCACTCGCCGAAAAAATTAGCCGCGCAATAGACACTTGGATCGTAACCAGAAGAATCCACAAAGGCGTCCTGAATGCCTACAATGCGCACGGCTGGAGGCAGCAGGGCTTGATAGCTGCCGATGTCCATTTCGTAAGAATACCGATCATAAACCAGGATGTTACGTGCGGGAACACCAACTGATTGAACTGAGCCGATGATCTCGCGCACGATCTCCGGAGAGGAGCAGCACGCCGGCGCACCCGATGGATTGATCTTGATTCCAACAACGTCGTTGGGTTCAACAAACTTCGCCCACGCCGCCTGCGCGGACTTTTCTCCCGTCAACTCCCTCATTGCGTGCTCCAGCATCTGGCGCACGCGTGACTGTGAAACGCGATTACGTACGATAGCGTTCGGGTCGCGGACCTCGATAACTCGGCCTGGAAATAGTCCCGGCATGCCTAGCCGCGAAGGTTTGTACCCTGGCAGGCCGTGGAGTTCGACAGGCGGCGCTGCAGCCGGAGCCACGTCCGCTCGCATCATCGGATCGAGCCCCTGCACCAGCAGCGAGGCACTTCCAATGCAACCGGCCTTGACGAATGTACGGCGATCCATACGTCGGTTCCCTGAACCGGAGTGTGATTCTCGTCGGGTGAGCAAAAACCGCGATCAGATTACGCTAGCGGCGATCTTCTTACAACTTGTACGACCTCCACGCCCCAGGAAACGTGACAATCTCATTCCTACTGGATACACTTTCGCTTCGACAAACAAGAGAAGGTCTATGCAAAACTGGATCAAGATGCCACTCGCAATAGTTGCGGTACTCGCAATCGCTCTCGCGTCTTCTGTCCTGACCGTTGCGCAAGCGCCCCGTTATGACTTGCTGCTAAAGGGCGGACACGTGATTGACCCTGCCAATCATATCGATGAAGTACGAGACGTCGCTGTTTTCCAAGGCAAGATCGCTGCCATTGAAAAGAACATTCCGGCTGACCAGGCCGGAAAGGTCGTGGATGTCTCGAAACTCTACGTTACGCCCGGGCTCATCGATATTCACTACCATGTTGGCCATGGAGGCGCGCCGCTGAACTGGTTCGCCCCTGAAGCGCGAACGCATGCCTTGCCACTGGGAATTCCAGCGGATCTGGCGTTGCAATCAGGAGTCACCACCATAGTGGACGCAGGCACCTCCGGTGCGGAGACGTTCCTCCAGGAAAAGGAAGAAGTCATTGACCGTGCCAAGGTGCGAGTACTGGCTTTCCTGAACATCGTGGCCAATGGCATGAGCGGTGGACTCGAGCAAAGCCTGGACCAGATGGATGCGAAGCTCTGTGCCGACACGATCAAGAAATATCCAGACCTCATTGTGGGAGTAAAAACCGCACACTACTGGACCGGGGGGGCGTGGGATGCGGAACACGTGCCCTGGGCTGCGGTTGACCGTGCGATTGAATGCGGCACGCTCGCCAAAGTTCCCGTCATGTTCGATTTCTGGCCGCGACCGGAGAGAACGTATGAAGACTTGATCCTGAAAAAGATGCGACCGGGCGACATTCATACTCACGTCTTCGCTCAACAATTTCCCATTATTCAGGCCGACGGAAAAATCAATCCCGCCTTGGCCGAGGCCCGCGCCCGCGGGGTCATTTTTGATGTGGGACATGGAAGCGGAAGCTTCTGGTTTCGCAATGCGGAGCGCGCTGAGAAGCAGGGATTTATTCCCGATTCCATCTCTACCGATTTGCATACCGGTAATTTCACGATCGTCAGCATGAACAACGTAATGTCCAAGTTCTTAGCGATGGGTGTCCCCCTAGACGATGTCATCCGACGTTCAACCGTGAATCCAGCCAGCGAGATTCACAGGCCCGAACTGGGCACGCTATCCGTAGGCAAGGATGCGGATATTGCGGTTCTGGAACTACTGAAGGGTCGTTTCAGTTACATCGATAGCGGCGTCGCCAAAATGGATGCCAATGTACGATTGATGGCCCGCATGACCATCCGTGCGGGACGCATTTTGTTCGATCCTTCCGGTCTCAGTATGGTCGATTGGGAAAACGCGCGTCCGCAGTACTTCACAACGCCGGATCGTGGTGAGTCGTTGCCGGCGCGAGCAGACGATTTTCCACGGGACTAAACCTCGCAGCGGCCAGTTGTTCTTGAAGGGGGACTAATCATGCGACAGATGAGTCGGCGAACGCTCCTGGGCAATGGGGCGCAAGCAGTTCTCGCGGGAGGCGTCGCGCTTTCCGGAATCCCAAATCTTGGGGCTCAGGGATCAGCTAAATCGGCGCCTAAGACCGTGGACTATTATCAGAAGCTCGGTGTGACTCCATTTATCAACGCGGCCGGCACCTATACCGTGCTTTCGGCTTCTACCATGCCGGAAGAGGTGCGGGCGGCGATCGAACTCGCGGCACGACGGCCCGTAAATCTCAATGAACTCATCGAAGCGTCCGGAGCCTATCTGGCCAAGCGGCTTCGATGCGAAGCCGCTCTCGTTACTTCCGGCGCTGCCGCGGCGCTCGTCGTGGGTACGGCAGCATGCATTACCCTGGAAAATGAGCAGCCCATACTCGACATTCCAACAGATATGTCTGGGCTTAAGAATGAAGTGATCGTTCAGAAAAGTCATCGTTACGGATATGATCATGCCCTCCGCAATTGCGGCATTCTCTTTGTGGAGGTGGAGACCCTTGAGCAATACGAACAGGCGTTCACCGAGCGTACGGTGATGGCCCACTTCTTCAACGCGGGTGCAGGGAAAATCAACCGGGAAGATTGGGTGCGAGTGGCCCACCAGCATGGAGTGCCATGTTTCAACGACGCCGCAGCCGATGTCCCGCCAATTTCGAATCTATGGAACTACACGCAGATGGGGTTTGATCTCGTGACGTTCTCCGGAGGAAAGGGACTCCGGGGACCCCAGTGCACCGGCTTGCTGCTGGGCAGAAAGGATCTGATCAACGCGGCCAGGAAAAACAATTCCCCAAACTCAAACACAATCGGGCGTGGAATGAAGGTAGCGAAAGAGGAGATCGTAGGTCTGGTCGCTGCCGTGGACTGGTTCCTGAACCAGAATGATGCCGCCATCGAAGCACAGTGCCGGCAACGGGCTGATCGTATTGCCAAACATCTGAGCGCGATTCCAGCGGTACAGACTCAGATCTTCATTCCCGAAGTTGCCAATCATGTTCCGCATCTGCTCATCACTTACGACCAGAATCGAATCAAAACTACGGGCGCGGAAATCATGCAAAAAATGCGGGAAGGCAAACCGCGCATTGAGCTGAATCCATCGACCGGAGGTGCCCCTGCGAGCGCGGGATTGCCGGGCGGACCGAACACCATCGTTGTCGGGGTGTGGATGTTGCAGCCCGGGGAAGATATGGTAGTTGCAAAGCGTTTACGGGAAGTTCTGCAAGAAGCGATCAGGGCGTAGCGGGCTGGCAAAGTGAGGGAGCGCGGTAAGTGCTTGAAAGAATGGAGCCGACGACCAGACTTGAACTGGTGACCTGCCGATTACGAAATGACCCAACCTTGCGTATGTTGTTGTGAAATATAAGTCGTTGTGCAGCGGTTTTGGTGCAGTTTAGGGGGTTCTGGGAAGCCATTGTGCAGCAGTTCGTGCAGCAGTCGTTCTGAATGTCCAGTAATCGAGTAGAGGTTCGTATCTCATTCGCAAAATCTTCGTGAGATGATCGCCGTTTGTTTTCCTGCCATTCGCCTTTTCTGAAGTGACCAGCCGACCGTTTGTCGGCTGGTCAACAGCCAACGAAGATCATCGGGCGTCGGCACCGTCGAGGGCTGCGGACATCAATCTAAATGTAACTCTCAACCCACGCGTTTAGGCTCCCACGCTCGACCATTCCCCGACTTTCGTGACGCGCACGCTTCCATCCGGCTGCCCGCGCACCGAGACCTTGTCGAGCCGAGCAGCAGCGTACAACCCAGATCGGAATCGGTTGCGGCTCCGCTCGTCGGTGCCGACGCCCTTGACCTCGAAATGCTGACCCACTTTCAACTTGTGGACGCGGTCGGCGATCTTGCGGTACGTGCCCGGCGGCTCGACGCGAGCACGGAGATAGGCGTGCCGCAGCGCGATGCAGTGTTTATTTCCACATGAGGCATCGACAACTTGCCCGGCAGGCACGTCACCATAGGCTTCGATCCAGTTGCGCCGACGCCGACCGAACGCGGTGGACGGGTTAGTGATCTCTTCGCAATCGCCGTGTTGCCTTGTCGGTGAGAATTTTCCCATTGCGAACGGAAGTGGCGCAACTTGGGTCTAGCGAATTGCGGACGGGTGAAGAATGATAGTCTGCCCGACAGCCAGTCGCCCGATGCGCGTGACCGTACCATATATCCCCGCCTTATTCTCGTTGGCACGAACCGCTGCCTTCAGCACTTCGGGGGCAAGACTCCCGTTATTAGGATCGATGTTTACCATCGCGCAGCGAACGTCTCGCATCGTTACGGCAACGGCGGGTGCATCGTCCCCGTCACCGAAAGTGAGCACACCGCCGACCCACTCATCTTCCTCAAAGGGGACGGCACGCGTGGATCGAACAACGATATTCGGACGAAATCGCCGGACATCTGTGTCCCTCCCCGAGAGTCGGCAGACCTCGCGAACTGTATCGGAGGTGATCACGGAGACAGTCGCGTCGTCGAAAATACCGTGCTTCAACTGCATCATCTCCACTGGGGCACCGTAGCGCCGCCCGACCTTTGCGGCTAGAGCTTCTCC
>JADGNQ010000266.1 GCA_017883385.1 Candidatus Sulfotelmatobacter sp. | reverse complement strand
CGTGGGAGGATCTCCGGTGGGCACGAGCGAGGCCATCCTGCACAGCACGTTCAGCGTCAAGAACGCAGTGGACTTGCCCTTTGAAATCCCCGCCCACGCCGCCAACGCCCAGTTGCGTGGAACCTATCGGTCGTTTGTGCAGAAGAATGGCGCTCCATCGAGCGACTCGACTGCGGAGGTAGAGTTTCTTCTGTTTAACGAGCAGCAATACGCTGACTTTCTCAACGGACGGCCCAGCGACGCGCTCTTCTCGGCCGATAGTGCGCACGAAGGAGAGGCGAACTGCAGCCTGCCGCCCACGCTCAGTCATGCGGCCAAGTACTACCTTGTCTTCCGCAACAGTTCCCGCACCGAGGGAAAGAAGATCGTGCAGGCCGACTTCCGGGTCGACTTCTAGGTCCCCGTCCTGCTGCTGGAGTTCTTGCTGCTAAACTAACCGGGGTGCCCCCGCGTAAGAAATCATCGGAATCCATTCCCGCCGCGGCATCAGCGACCGGCAAGGCTGCCGCGTCGCAGGCCTCTTCCGCCAACCGCATCTTCCTCATCGACACCATGTCGTTCATCTTCCGCGCCTACCACGCCATGGCGCGGCAGCGTCCCATGTCCACCAAGACTGGACTACCGACCGCTGCGACTTACGTCTTCGTGAACATGCTTCGGAAACTGCGCGAGGATTTCTCTCCCGCATATCTGGCAGCGGTATTCGACGTGGCCGGGCCCACGTTCCGCGACGAACAAGCCGAGGCCGTCACCTCGGTGAAGAAGTTCGATATCAAAACGCAGACCTTCACCGAAGTCGAATACAAGGGCTACAAGGCCAACCGCTCCGCCATGCCGGAAGACCTGGTGCAACAGGTTCCCTACATTCGCCGGGCGCTGGAGGCGTACCGAATTCCGATCCTCGAACTGGCCCGGTTCGAAGCCGACGACGTGATCGGCACGCTCGCGCGCAAAGCCGCCGAGGCCTCTCATCCCGTCTATGTCGTCTCCAGCGACAAGGACATGATGCAATTGGTGAACGACAAAGTTCAGATCCTGAATCCTCCCAAGGACAACCTGGTTTGCGACGCCGCCAAGGTGGAAGAGATTCTGGGCGTGCCTCCGGAGCGCGTCGTCGACGTGATGGCGCTGCGCGGCGACGCCATCGACAATATTCCGGGCGCTCCCGGCATTGGCGACAAGGGCTCGGTTGAGATCATCAAGCGCTTCGGCACGGTCGAGCTGGCACTGGAGCACGCCGCCGAAGTCGAAAAGAAGACCTACCGCGAATCGCTCCTGAACAATCGCGAGACCATTCTGTTCAGCAAGAGCATGGCGACTATCGACACGAACGTGCCGGTCGAGCTCGACGTCGAGTCCATGCGCGTCGGAGAGCCCGACGTTGACGCCTTGCGCGAGCTCTTCACCGAACTGGAATTTACTTCGCTGCTCAAAGAACTGCTGCCGGTGGCGGAGGTGAGCGAGACGCAGTACCGCGAAGCCGAATCGGCTGTGGATGTAGAAAGTGTGCTCAGCGCGGTCGCTCCAGGCAGCCCGCTCGCTGTTGCGGTGGAGCAACCAGAATCCGACATCGCTGCCGACGAAGAGGAAATCGAGGAGCCTCAGGAAGCCCAAATGTCCCTGGTCGGAACATCGATGCCCAGAGCGCTGCCCGAACCCACGACTCGGCGTGTCGCCATCTCAGCAGCGGCGGGCTCGGCCATGATCGTCAATCTCGACTCCGGGGATGCCGCCGAGAAACTGCGCTCCGTCCTCAAGAATGCGGGCGTGCCCAAGGCGATCCACGATTACAAGGCCGCGATTCACGCTCTTGACCCGCTCGGGATCACGCTTGAGGGCGTGCATCACGACCCGATGTTGTACTCCTACCTGCTGGATCCGACCTACTCGTCGCACCGGCTGGCGGACGTCGCTTTGCGGCGCTTCAATTTGAAGCTGGCCGACGAACTGGCTGAGTCTGCCGACATCACCGGACGGCTGACCGGCGTGCTTCGCAGTGAAGTCGAGCGGGCAGGCCTGCTCAAACTCTACGAAGAAATGGATCTGCCTCTTGTCCCCGTGCTGGCTCGCATGGAGCACGCCGGAGTGAAAATCGACACCGCCGCGCTGTCGCAGATGTCGTCGGAGCTCGAGCGCGAGATCGCTGCCAAGGCAAAGGAAATTTACGAAGCTGCGGGGATGGAATTCAACGTTGGCTCCCCCAAACAGCTTGGGGACGTCCTCTTCAACCGCATGAACCTACCCAAGCCGGTGAAATATGGCAAGGGGCGCACGATTTCAACCGCTGTCGACGTGCTCGAAGAACTTGCCGAGAATCATCCCATCGCGCGCATGGTGCTCGACTACCGCCAGCTCACCAAACTCAAGTCCACTTATGTGGACGCGCTGCCCGCGCTCATCAATCCCGCCACCGGGCGTTTGCACACAACTTTCGGCCAAACCGGAACGGCCACGGGACGCCTGTCTTCGGCCAATCCCAACCTGCAGAACATTCCCATCCGCACTGAACTCGGGCGCGGCATTCGCGCCGCTTTCATCGCCGAGCCCGGCCACGTGTTGCTGACGGCGGACTATTCGCAAATCGAACTGCGCCTGCTGGCGCACTTCTCTCGCGATCCGCTGCTGGTCGAGGCCTACCGGCGCGGCGATGACATTCACACGCTGACGGCTTCGCAAGTGTTCGGCGTACCGCCGCTCATGGTGACGCCCGACCACCGGCGCCAGGCCAAGGTCGTGAATTTCGGCATTGTGTACGGCCTTTCTGCCTTCGGACTCTCGCAGCAACTCGGCATTGAGCCCGGCGAAGCCAAGCAGTTCATTACCGCGTATTTTGAAAGATACAAAGGCGTGCGCACTTTCATCGACAAGACGCTGGAAGAGGCCCGCCGCGACATGAGAGTGAAAACGCTCTTCGGTCGAGTCCGGCCCATGCCTGACATCAACAGCAAGAACATCAATCAACGTGGATTCGCCGAGCGTACCGCCGTCAACACACCGCTGCAAGGCACGGCGGCGGATCTGATCAAGATCGCCATGATCCGTATCGACGCCGCGCTACTCGACCGGGGTCTGAAGTCACGAATGACGCTGCAGGTTCACGACGAACTGGTTTTCGAAGTTCCCGAGAATGAAGTGGAGACCATGCAACCCTTGGTCCGCGAGCACATGGAAAAAGTTCACGCGCTGGCCGTGCCGCTACAGGTCGATATGGGCGTAGGTCCCAATTGGAGAGATTTGGACTAGCGGAAAGCGCCTGACAGAACAATACGGTTGTCATCCTGAGGCCCGCGCTTTTTGCGGGCCGAAGGATCTCTGCAATGCGCTAGCAGAATGATGACAATGCACAGTATGCCCCGACTGTAGTGTAGAATTGCCAAGTGAACCCCTCCACTGGAGGCTGACAGGCTGCCTCGCGGCAACCTTCGCATCGGTGGATTCCTTCCTAGTCGGGACGTGGCTCAGCCTGGTAGAGCACTCGCTTGGGGTGCGAGGGGTCGGCAGTTCAAATCTGCCCGTCCCGACCAATTCTTCTTTTCCCGCAATTGCGTGGTGTTTGCTCCGACGCGAATCTTTACGAGTGAGTACGCGCCCGTCCAATCTCGCTGGAAATGACATCATCGGTTCTTGGCCAGTTTGCGAAGGTGGGTCACAAGATCCGTAATCTGCTGTTGAGTGATTCCGCGACTCATGAAAGCGTGCGGATATTGCTTGTGTTTCGTCCCGTAAGCGATGGTCTTGAAAAGTTCATCGTCGGACAGGCCCTGGACTTGTCGGGATCGAAGGTCAGCCAAGCCAAGTTTCTTTCCCGCCGACGTCGAACCGCCGCCATCCATGCCGTGGCAACTGGAGCACTGAGCCTTGTACAGGTCTTCACCTTGCGCCGCCGCGCGGACAGACATCAGCAGAGATCCCAACCCCAGCAAGACCACAATCATCGCTTTTTGCATTGGGCCTCCGGATCTAGTCCCGCTTGGGTCTGACGCTCACCCGCCCCTACTTCAACCCTTTCACGACATAGGCCTCTGACAGAATCTGTTGGTAGACAGAGACATACGCGCCACCGTCCCTGGAAAAATACTGCCCACTTCCCATCCGGTCCGGTCACGGCCAACCTGTGGCCGTCCGCTGAAAAGATCGTCGCGGCGACGTCCTCGAGCGTGAGGGGCTTGGAATCACCACTACTCACATCAATCAGATAACTCCGCCGTAATTGATGTGGTCGTGTCAACTGCCCGGCCTCGCCCGCGCCTGTCGGCACCACGCTTAACGCACCCGCCCTTCGCTATGGGTCGCCGCGATTATACCTGTCCCGCCAACTTCTATCCGCCTGCGAATGTCTTGTCGGTGGGGAGAGCCCCAGCTCAGCCCGCCTCCATCTCTTCCGCGATCTCGAGCATCTTGGTGACGCTGTTCCAGTTGCGGGCGGTCCCGGTCGTCTGCAACAGCTTCTCGACCTGCGACCACGGGAGTTTGGACTTCCCGGCACCATCAGGGAAGTAGATGTAGAGTTCGCGGCCTTTGAGATGCAACTCCTCGGGATGGGCCTTGAGACGGAGCAGGTTGGCCCGCCCTTCGGGGCCGGCTTCGCCGGCGAGGAAGGTCACCAGGATCTTGCCCGGCTCCAGATCGCGGTTGGTGAACGGGTTGGCGGCGATGGCCTTTCTCAGTTCGTTCGTTGCGCGGAGGATGACTTCAGGGCGGAAGCCGAATGTGCGCTCGATCGCATCTTGGATTTTCTTGGCCAGTGCGGTGGAGTTTTTCTCCTTGCTTCGGAAGATGACGTTGCCACTCTGAACGTAGGTGCGCGGGTCCTCGAATTTGAGAGACTCGTAGAGGGCGCGCAGGGCTTCCATTTTGATCTTGTGGTGGCCGCCAACGTTGACGCCGCGGAGCATCGAGATCATTACAGGCATGACAGGGCAGTATAGCTCCGCAGAGTGAGGAGCGTTACGTTCGTGCTTGCTCCGCCGGGGATGCCATCGCGGGTTGCACGGTCCGGCGCGCCGCAATGCCCTACCGAGTTCCGTGGAACCAAGAGAATCACTTTGACTTGACGGCCTCCGCCAGGAGAATCAGTAAAAGTCCGATCGCGCCGTTCGCCAAGCACCATTGTTCGAATTGACTCTTGCAAGTTGATCTTTCCACGGCGCAACCGCTCGCGACTTTTCGGGCTCCGGGCCCAGGGAGAAGTGCTATGTCGGGACAAGTCGTTTTGTATTTCGAGGATCAGGCGGATGCGTTGCGTTTTGCGCTGGCCGCAGGTTCGGTGATGGCAGGCGAAGGCAGCAAATTCACCGACAACCTGGTAGAGGAAACGGCGCGGGTCACCCGCATCCGCCTCGACGCGGTGAATGCCGGAGGCTCGAAGAGGCCCAATCCGGTGCGCGCGGCGTAGCAATTCCTTGGATCAGTTCCGCACTCTCTACGCTGTGCCGGCGTTGGTAAACGCTTCGAGCGCGTCCGAGAGTGTGGGGAACATCAGGAAGATCTGCTCGACCTTC
>JADGNQ010000102.1 GCA_017883385.1 Candidatus Sulfotelmatobacter sp. | reverse complement strand
CGTGAGTGAATGCAGTGATCTTCCAGGGCCGAGTAGCGTAGGTCTTCGAGTCAAATCCCTTGGGGAGTGTGCCGCAAATCTGGTCGGGCGTGATTTCCGTCTGGGCATCTTCGCGAGAGCCTAGCGCGTTCTTGCGGGTGAAGTCTGTATTCATTCCATAGATAGTGTCAAATTCCCAGTTGCCGCCCACGTGATCGTCGTGGGTGTGAGAGTTCAGCACAATGATCGGCAGCTTCGTGAGTTGGGCGGTGACCTTTTTGACGTCGCTGATGCCCATGCCGGTGTCGAACAGCACGGCGCGCTTCTCGCCGACGATGAGGTAGCCGATGGTTTCTTCGGCCTGGTGCGGTTCATAGATCGCGAAGACGCCGGACGCAGGTTTGTAGACTTCGAACCAGGGGTCGCTGATCGGAACGCGCTCAAGAGTTTTGTACTCCGGGCGTGGAAGGGCGCGGCACCAGTCGGGGACAGAAGTTTGTGCGAACAATTGCGAGGTTAAGCAGAGGATTGAGAAGAGGAGGAGTTGAGTCGCTCGCTCCGAGGCGGCCGTCGCCACATGGTTCTTCATGACTTCATAACCTCCGGGACGCGGGTCGCCGGCGGAGTATTCCGGCTGCGCTGGATGCTGACGGCACCGTCGATGATCACCATCCCGATCCCAGGCAGGTCGCCTTTCTGAATGCTGTCGAGCAAGTTCTTGCCGGCGGACTGCTGCGCGGTATCGAGGAAAACGAAACTCGCCTCGCGTGCGGCGGCGATCAGTCCGCAATTGAGGCTGCGCATTTTGGCGGTATTGCCTGTAGCGAGGCAGATTGCTACTTCCGCAGGGACCTCCCCGAGCGAGGACAGCATTGCGATCATGCGCAGAATGCCGAGGGGCTGAACGCCCGAGCCGGCAGGCGAGTCGGTGCCGAGAATTACACGGTGGAGCTGCTTCAGTTCTCTTGCTGAGCGCAAGGCGAGCAATCCCGCGCGTTCGTTGCCGTTGTGCACGATTTCCAATGCGCGGGGAGAGCGCTCGCACAGCGCGACAATCTGATCGTCAGGAAGAGCAGTGTGGCCTCCGTTAACGTGGCCGATCACGTCGGCGTCGGTTTCGAGGACCATGTCTTTGTCGATGAGACTGGAGCCGGGAATCGAAGGGCCGCCGGTGTGAATCGTGCTCTGGATGCCGTATTTGCGCGCCCATGCGACCATGCGGTGTCCGGTGGTTCCGTCTTTCACGCTACCTAGCCCAACTTCTCCGAGAAACTTCACGCCCGCGGCCGCGAGTTCCTTGAAGTCGTCTTCGACCATGCCTTGCTCGAGGACAGGCGCGCCGGCATAGACCTTCACGCCACCGGGGCGAAACGCATGGAAGGAGCGCTGCGCGAAAATAGCCATCGCTTTCAGGCCGACGATGTCCTTGGCCCGACCGGGTGTGTGAACTTCTCCGGCGGAAACCATGGTGGTGACGCCGCCGTGCAGGCAGCTGTCGATCCAGCCGAGCTGATTCTGGCGCGGTGTCCAGTCTCCGCAGACGGGATGCACGTGGCTGTCGATCAATCCGGGAGCGAGCGCGGTGCCTTTGGCGTCGATCGTGGTGGACGCGCCGGCAGTGTCGAGGTCTTTCTCTTTGCCGACTGCGTGGATAATGCCGTCAATCGCGACCACAGTGTCCGCGTCGAGGATCGGATGGTCGAGATCTCCGCTGAGGAGAAGTCCGATATTGCGGACTACCAGCTTGTTGGGAGGCGCGGAGTTTGTGGGGCCGTCGTGACTCATGGAGTTGATTCTCGGAAAACTGCGAGCCTGCAAATGATACCCGACGGCGCTGCTGGCGGCGAAATTTGTCAGCTCGCAAGCGATGGTGCTACGCTCGGCCTTCGTCCTGGGAAAATCACGGGAAGGAGAATCATGGTTTCGCCCGACTTCATATTCTGGGAAGTGGATGTTCAGGCAGATTTCATGCTGCCGGAAGGAAAGCTCTACGTGCCAGGAGCGGAAAAGCTGCTGCCCAATATCCGCCGTCTCACCGATGTTGCGCGGCAGGGGCGAGTTTTCCTGGTGTCGCATGGCTGTTTTCACACGCCGGACGATCCGGAATTCAAGATCTTCCCGCCACATTGCGTGAAGGGAACGGAGGGAGCGAGACTTGTCCCCGAAGCGCTGACGGAGAAAGTGGTGCGAGTTCCGAACGAAGCCGAGGCGAACCTGCCAGGGGATCTATCGGCGTACCAGCAAATCCTGCTGGAGAAACAGACGCTGAATATCTTTGAAAGCCGGCATGCAGATGCTCTTGTGCACCGGCTTGGGAATCAAGCGGAGTTTGTCGTCTTTGGAGTGGTGACGGAGTATTGCGTGAGCTTTGCCGCCAAAGGTCTGCTCGAACGCGGACGGCGCGTGGCCGTGGTGCGGGATGCCATCGAGACCCTGAAGCAGGAAGATGGGCAGAAGACAATCGCAGAACTGGAACGGCTCGGGGCGCGACTGACGACTACGGACAAGGCTCTCAGGGCGCTGCGCTCCTGAGAGCCTGGCTCGGGAGCTAGTGCGGGTCTTTGTCGCGATCATGATCCCGGTCGTGGTCGCCATGGTTGTGGCGCCAGGTCCAGTACTCCTTCTGTTCTTCAGGACGGAGTTTGCGGAAGTCGCGATCGCGGTCCCGGTGGTTCTCATCGGCCCAGCGACGGTAGTAAACAACTTCGTCGTTGTTCCAAGCGTGATAGTCGGTGTAGTAGGGGTCATAAACGCGGTAGGCATGGTGCTCGGAGCAAGCGACACCAGCCAGGGATGAAGCCAAGGCGGCCGCCAGCAACAGCGAACTCAGGGAGTGCGAACCACGAATCATGTTTTTTCTCCTCCACAAAAGGAAACACTTTTCAGGATAGTTAGTTGCTGAAAGGTCACGCGTGGTTTGCGAAAAGATAGCCCGGGCTCCAACGGCGTATCCCGACGTCTGGCATTTGCTTGCGAATGCCATTTCATTTTCTTTCGAATACTTTTCAACCGAAGTCGCAATGTAATAGACTACAGTGTCGTGGAGCAGAGGAGATTCTACGTTGGTAAACCCGTTGCGCATGCTGCTGGATCTGCCTGAGCAGGAGAAAAGCGAGCGCGGGCTGGAGCACACGCCGCGCGAGATCTGGCAGCAGCCTGCCACCTGGAGCACCACCTACGAGCGCTGCCGGGATCGCCAGAGCGAATTGAACGACGTGCTGCGCCGCGCCGGAATCGGCCGCGGCAGCACTTCTTCGCCGACCGTGTATCTGGTTGGCGCGGGCACGTCGGACTACACGGGCCGGGCGCTCGCTCCGTTGCTTCGCCGCCGATGGAGTTGTGATGTATGGTCGATTCCCAGCACCACCTTGCTGACCGAATTCGAAGAGTTCCACCGGCCCGGAAGAGAATACCTTTGGATTTCGTTTTCGCGGTCAGGTGAGAGTCCGGAGGGCGTAGCGCTGTTGGAGCGAGCGCTCGATCGGCATCGGGAGATCCGGCATTTGGTGATCACCTGCAACCAGCATGGCCCCATGGCGGAACTGTGCTCGCGCCATCCTGACCGCGCTCTGGCCCTGGTGCTGGATGACGCCGTAAACGACCGCGGGCTTGCCATGACCAGTTCGTTCAGCAATATGTTGCTGGCCGGGCAGTGCGTGGCCAATGCAGAAGATCTGACTCAGTTCGGCGAGCTCGTCGCCCATCTGGCGAAGACCGGCAGCGAATTCCTTCCTGCGGCTGCTGAAGTTGCGGCAGCCGTCACATTGCTCGGGTGTACACGAGCGTGTTTTGTAGGATCTGGAGTGCTGCGGGGCGTAGCGGACGAGTGTGCGCTGAAAGTGGTCGAACTCAGCGCGGGTAAAGTGACGACCATGGCGGAGACGCCGCTCGGGTTGCGTCATGGGCCGATGTCGAGCGTCGACAGCCAGACGGTCTTTGTAGCTTTTCTGTCGAGTGAGGCGCGGCGGCGGGGCTACGAACTCGATCTGTTGCGGGAGATCGATCGCAAGCGCTTGGGACGGGTGCGGGCCGTGGTCACCGCGCGCGGGATGGAAGATGTGACGGCGCTGGCGGATTATTGTTTGTCGTTGGACTGCGTTGCTGACTTTCCCGATCACTACCGGCCCATACTCGATGTGATGCTGGGACAACTGGTGGGCTTGTTCGCCTCGATGCGATGCGGCTTGAAGCCGGACCAGCCGAGTCCCAGCGGAACGATCACGCGTGTGGTCCAGCCGATTAAGCTGTACTAGTTCCTCACTGTCCGGGATGATCGACTTCGGCAGCGTGGGGAACCAACTGGCGGTAGACGTAGTCGGGCACGTCGCCGTTCCAGTAGCCGGCGGTCTTCGCGAATCCGACAATTCCCAAGAACAGGACTGCAATTCCGGCGGCCGACGCCCAAGCGGGAAGGCGTCCAGCGTTACGCGATCGCATCCAATGCGGCAGAGCGATCTGCAGCGCACCTTCTGCCGGACACACGGCAATGCATTCCAGACATCCCGTGCATTCCGCGGATTTGATCGAGATGAGTTTGTCGACTGGCAGGACCGAAGGGCAGGCCTTGGCGCACTTCGCGCAATCAATGCAAGCCCCCTTTGAACGACGGATACGGAACGGGCTCAGCAGGGAAGCGAGACCGAGCAGCGCTCCATACGGACACAAATAGCGGCACCAGAAGTTCTGCACCAGAATTGACGCCAGCACGAGGATGCCGAGAACGATGGCGGCTGTCTGACCCAGATCGCGAAAGAAGTTCAGCATGCGCACGTCGGCGATTGCGCCATAGGGACTACGCATGAATTGCTCAATCGCTTCCGCCGACATGTTCGAGACGGCCCACACAAAAAAACCGAGCAACAGGTATTTCAAACTGCGCAGAGGAAGATCGAGCCAGCGGGGCAGGTGAAGGGTACGACGAAAGATCTGTTGGCCCGCGCGCCAGAGATACTCCGAAAGAGTTCCGACGGGGCAGAGCCAGCTGCAAAATGCCTTGCGGAACAAGAACGCGATTGCCAGGAAACTGACGAGCAGGAACATCGCCGCAGGATGGGTGACTGGCAAACGCCCGGTGGCGAGCCAGTACTTGAGATTCATCAGGCCGGCGATGGGGAGCCAGCCCTCGACTCCGGCGGGCCGCAGCATCGTGCGGTCGTGCGTGCCGGCTTCAAAGCGGCGAACCCAGAAATAGAATGCGCCGCCGAGCCAAACGTTCAGCAGCAGGAAAGCGAATTGAAAACTCCGGCGCAGCGCCTGGGAATGGTCCGGCTGAGCGCGCCGTACCAGTTTCCTCCTAAGGGCCGAGAGTTTGATGCCGGAGTCGTCAGCCGCGAGTTGTGCTGTACGCTCAGGCAGAAGTCCCTCGCACGATTCGTTGACCTGCTCGTGAACCTTGGGCTGAGTCGCCATCTTCACATGCCGCCGCCGCTAGGCCACGCCAGTCACTGACGTACCCGGTTCATAGGGGCAAAACGGATCGGTGCCGAGCGCGTCGCCAGTGTAGGCGAAAGCCCGGGCGCGGGACCCGCCGCAAATGTGGCTGTATTCGCAGTTGCCGCACTTTCCGTGGAACTGCTCGGGGGAGTGTAGTGCCCGGAAGGTGTCGGAGTTGCGGTAGACGTCAACCAGCGAACCGGTGCGGACATTGCCGCAGTGGAGCGGCAGGAATCCGGAAGGATAGACCTCGCCGAGGTTCGAGACGAAGACGATGCCGTGGCCGTCGCGAATCTGGAATCCCTTGTAGACGGAAGTGGTCTTCATTTCCGGCGTGGCCATGCCGGATGAGCGCATCTTGTCGATCGCGATGCGGCGATAGGACGGAGCTTCCGTAGTCTTGACGGCGAACGGCGAGTGCATCGACAGATCAAAAACCCAGCGCATGATGCGTTCGCCTTCTTCGGGCGAAACTTCGTTCAGGGCCTTGCCGCGCCCGACCGAGATCAGCATGAACAGGCTCCATCGCATGACGGGGAAGCTGGTGCGCAACAACTCGTAGATGGCGGGAAGATCGTCGGCGGTTTCTTCTGCGACGAGCGTGTTGACCTGAATCGGAAGGCCAAGGCGTCCGCAATGGCGCGCTGCTTCCATGGTGCGCTCGAAGGTTCCGGGGACGGCGCGAATGTTGTCGTGCTTCTCGGCACAGGAGCCGTCGAGGCTGAGACCCAGGCTTTGAATTCCGTGCGCCTTCAACTTGTCGATGGCTTCGTTGGTCAACTCGGGAGTCGCGCTCGGAGTAATGGAAACTTCCAGGCCCAAGCCGTTGGCGTAGTCGATCAACGGGTAGATATCTTTTCGGCTGAGCGGATCGCCGCCGGTCAGGATCAGATGCGGCAGTGGATTGCCAAAGTCGACCAGTTGTTTCAGGAATCGCTTGCTCTCTTCGGTGTTGAGTTCGAGAGGATTGGCTTTGGGCATGGCCTCAGCCCGGCAGTGTTTGCAGGCGAGACCGCAGGCCTGGGTCATCTCCCAGTAAACCAGCAGTGGATTCTTAGAAAAGTCGTGAGCCATTCGGCTCATATTTGGAGTAGTGCCGGCGACTACCATGATGTTCCCCCTTCGGCGAATGCTTTAAAAGAACTCCCACAGGCAAGTTCAGGTTACTTTTGAAAGCGGGAAAAGGCTGTGATTTGAATCACACCGAATCGTGACGGGCTTATCAAAATGGGGGGCCTGAACGGGAACGGCAGACTTCTCGATCCGAAGAAGGGCTTGAACCACGAAGGGCGCGAAGGTCCACGAAGGAGATTCCGCAGTCCTCGCCGTGGGGGCGGCGCCAGGTGCCAAGATGTGGCGCTACGTTGGTTTCGATACCCCCTCCCCCGGTCCATTGGAATCATCGACTTAGGGGAAATTCGAGAATTAATCTATGGGCTGCAATCACTTAGGGGCAAAATCTTGAGCCGCAAGGAGTTACAGTCCGAGATCGGTTCCCGGTAGCGTCGTCAGTATCGCGGATCGGAATTTCTCGGTCAAGGTTGGGTGAACATTTGGTGAGACTGGCTGTGTGGAAAACGCACCTGCTCAGGACGCAAGCCTTGGACAGCGGATCTGAGCTTCCCGGAATCGAGCTCATCGCCTCGACGGTGGTAGAGCTGTGCCGGAGCAAGCGGTTTGTTTTATAGAGATACTCCTCTAATGGAATCCTGCGCCATTGAGGAACGGTGAGTGTAATGATATGACGTCAATGACGGCAGACTGTGCCTCTTTTATTGGCGCGTTTTCCCCAAGATAGTTGAAATCTGCCGCAAGAGTCCGATGCAGTTCGCCGCCCAGTCAGCAATATACCCGGAGGCGGGGGCGCTGCCTGACTCAGAAGAGGCGGACTATTTCACCGAAGCGACTACGGTTTGCCACCATTTCTGCCCGGCGGTGTTCACGATATAAAAGACGAACGTATGAGAGCCGGCTGCGAGCGAAACGCTCTGCTTCAAGGTCCCCGATCCGGAGGTTGAAATTTCCTTTACTCCATCGACCCACACTTCCATCCGTGCGATGGTTCCGGTGACAGTACCGCTGGCCCAGGCGAGGACGCTCGACCCCAGGGCGGAATCATTCAAGGGGCTGCAGACGTTGAGTCCTGGAGAAGCCGGCGGCGGGCACTGGCTGGAACCGACCGTCAGAGGGAAAGTGGTGCTCTCCAGCAAGTTGTCCCAGCCGGCAGAATAGACAGTCACCGTGTGCAAGCCATTCGCCAGGTTGAATGTGCTGTCCAGGAAGCTGTAGTGGGACCAGCCGTTGAGTTCTTCCCCTGCCTTCTTGCCGTCGATCCAGACTTCCACCTTGCGACCGGGAGTTTGATTCGCAGCGCCAATGCTGAATTTAACAGGAGAAGATGCAATCACCGAGCGGGTCGGACTGCAGAGCGCGATTCCAGTCCCACTGTTGGGGGAAGCGCACTTCGGGAACTGTCCCGGAGTCGTATCCGTAAGAAATATTTCTTGTGTGTTCGAGGTGTTCTGGAAATAACCATGGAAGCGAATGTCGGGCTTGGTGTCTTGGTTCAATCGCATGACATAGAGGTCGGGTGCGACGCCGGAGGAGTAGATTCGCTGCTCCGGTTGGAAGGTGCCGTCGGCCTTGCCCAACAGGACGTTGACGGTATAGGGAGGCGAGCCTTGACAGTCCGAAGCTTCTGCCACGACGATGTCTTTGATTCCGTCGCCGTTGAAGTCCGCCACGGCGGGATAGGTCCCTCCCGGCGTGCACTGGCTGAGCGCAACGTCTTGGCGAGTAAAAGTTCGATTCGAGTTGCCATGCTGCACGCGGACGATCTTGTAATAGGTGCTGCCGTTGAGAGAGAAATCGAAAGGGTCGCCGACCAGATCCATTCTTCCGTCGCCGTTCAGGTCATAGGATTGGAACGCCGCGTCGTCGAAGAAAACGGGCGCGGCCTGGAAGTGACCATGTCCGTCGCCATAATCCACCTGAATTGCGTTCCCATAAGTATTGAATTGACTGAGAATGTCGACTTTGCCGTCGCCATCGAAGTCCCCGATGCTCAACTCACCCGCAACCTGAATTGTGGAGGTTGGGCCCGCTGTAAATCCGGCGGCGCCATTCCCCAGCCAAACATACAGGTTCGTGTCATTGAAGGCGTCGAATATGAGGTCGATGCGGCCATCGTGGTTGGCGTCGGCGGCTACCATCGAAATGATTTGAGTGACCGGACTTACGAACGACGCTTGCAGACGGAACGTTCCATCGCCAATGTTCTGATATTCGTAGAACGTGTTGGTGCCATTGATAACCGCCAGGTCAAGATAGCCGTCGCCGTTGAAGTCGCCGACGGCGACTCCATACACGGCCCCGGTAGGAAGGTGATAGCAGACTTGCGGGGCGTAGGTAGCGTTCGCGGTAGACAGGCTCACGGCAAAGTCTCCGCTGCTTCCATCGCCACAGATTTGAATCAGATCCTCCCGGCCATCGTTATTGAGGTCAGCCGTGGCGAAACTATAAGGAATGTTGGAATAGATATTCCGGCTGAAACTCACGGATTGGCCCATCATGAGCCCAGACAGCACGAATGGGTAAAGAAGCAGAAGATGCCGAACGATGCGAAACTTCACATAGCCTCCCAGCGGCGAGATCACGTCCAAAGTGAAGACTCGGAGTTTCAGAAGGTGCAGCTCTTCACTGCGCGCAATCATAGAAGCGGCCAAGACGCATGTCTGATCACATTGGATCACTTGAGTGCTCTATCAACCGTCGCCCAAGAAGGGTTTACTGTGGATGAGTTCTGCGTGCTGGTGCCCCTCAATGAGCGGTACGGCGATTCTGCAACAGCACTAAATCCCTCGGTCCCGCCGGGTGTTATCCTGCTTCGGTTATGGAAGCCAACGGTTTGACTCCGATATTGAACGTCTCCGACATGGCCAGCACGGTCGCGTGGTTTGAGAAGTGGGGATGGAAGAAGCTGTGGGACTGGGGAACGCCTCCGACGTTTGGCGCGGTTGGATCGGGTACGGAAACTTGCATCTTTCTTTGTCAGGGGGCGCAGGGAGGCCGCGGCCGCGGCGCGAACACCACCACGTTTCAGCAGGACGGAGACGAAGAGGGCGACAAGGGCGTCTGGATGTCGGTCTGGGTGGACGACGTGGACGAGATGCACAAGCAGTGCGTCGCCGCTGGTCTGGAGGTCACGTTTCCGCCCACCGATATGCCGTGGCACGTTCGCGAGATGCACCTTCGCCATCCGGATGGCCACGTGTTCCGGGTCGGCCGGGGATTCGAGCGCAAAAAGTAGAAACGGAAAACTGAGGATGTGAGAATCGGCTCCGGGATCAATGAGCGTAATGGGGATTTTTCGCCAGCCACGAAGCGCTTTTTATCGTACCGAACGACGACACGGTAGTTCTGCAAAGGCTCACTATAGGTGCACGGGGCGACTTGTGATTGCCATTCCCTCGCTCGTCTTATAGGCTTGCCCAGCTCTTTCAATCCGAGAGGTCGCAGAATGCTTGAGATACAGCGTCGCTCCTTTTTACAACTCGCGCTCGCCGCTCTTCCGTGCACCGCGCTTGGTCAGACGGCCAACATCCCTAAAGTGGCAAAACCCGTTCGTGTTCCCGCTGGTGTTGACCGGGAAGGAAAAAAGCACGCCATCGGTCTTAGTTCCACGACGTACAAGGTTCTCACGCAAGACACGGGCGGCGCTCTCTTCGTGCTGGAACAGTCGAATCAAAAGAAAGGTGGCCCGCCCCGCCACCTGCACCACGACGTAGATGAACTGTTCTATTCGTTAGAGGGCGACTACATCGTTGAAGTCGGCTCCGAGCGCTTCTATCTCAAAACTGGTGACTGCGTGCTGGGCCCCCGTGAGATTCCTCACGCCTGGGCGTTTGCAGGTGGCTCGGCCGGAAGGCTGCTTATTTCATTTGCGCCAGCGGGAAGGATGGAAGCTTTTTTCAACGAACGGGAAAATCGTGGCATCGATCCCGGCGCCTATACGACCGATGCTTCGTTCATGCGCGCCTTCGGCATGGAGTTGCTAGGACCACCACTAACGGTGGAATGATGAAATTGAGACCGCACTCGGAAGAGGGATGGGTATCGTTAACAGGTATTTCACTCATTCAGAATCGGGTCGGATTCCTGTCCGGGTCAATGAGCGTAATTGATCTTTCAACAAGAATCTGAAACGGGTGGACGTAGGCACGCTACGATTATGCAATAGCGCTGTATGACATGTCGGCAGTTTTGAAGATGCAATGCGTTCCGAATTCGGATCAGTTGATCGCGAGGAATGGAAGGGCAGGATCACTCGCGAGAACTGGGACGGGCTGCTACCATCCGAGCACATCGGAGCGCGGCAAAGAACTAGGCCTCCTGCCGTGACCGCGTCACCCGAAAGCATGATTTCCGCTCCATTCCTGTAAAATCATCCGAAAGGATGACGACATCCGGCCCCGTTACACCGCATCGTGACTCCATCCTCACTCGCACCAGGAGCCTCACATGAAGAAAACCGTCCTCACCTTCGGCCTCATCTCCGGCGTCATCATCTCCGTCCTTATGGGAGGCTCGCTTCTCCTCGCCGACAGGATCGGCTCCGGCCACAGCATGGCTCTCGGCTACACCATCATGGTGGCGTCGTTCCTGCTGATCTACTTCGGCATCCGCAGCTACCGCGACAACACCCTCGCCGGTCAAATCTCCTTCGGCCGCGCCTTCGCCTGCGGCATCCTGATCACCCTCATCACCACCGTCTGCTACGTCGCCATGTGGGAGGTCCTCTACTTCAACTTCATGCCCCACTTCATGGACAGCTACTTCGCCGCGCAGATTCACAAGGTCCAGTCCTCCGGGCTTGACCCCGCCACCGCCGCCGCGCAGGTCGCTGCCATACAGCGCTCTCAGCAGCTCTACCAGAACCCCTTCGTCAACATGGCCTACACCAGCATGGAGCCCCTGCCCGTCGGCCTTATCATTACTCTCATCTCCGCTGCCATCCTCCGTCGCAAAGCCCCTGTCGAACCCACCGCCGCTCCCGCAGTCGTGACCACATAAATCAAAAGGCCGGGGCGTAATCCCCGACCTTAAAATCGTGGTGACTCATGATTCACTACGCTGGTTTGCGACCGAGTTCCATCATTCCTGTTGTTAGCAGCCATTACACTCAAAACCCGGGCCGGGGCAGGATGAGGCGATTTAACGCCAACTTTGGGATTGTTCACAGGTTTTGGTTGCCGCGAATCGCAGTCGTACGTAGTCAGCCACCCAGCGTCCATCGGCATCGCGAAGTTGGGGTTCCAAGACCGTCCGCACTTCCTGCAAGTAGTCGCTGCGGGCTTCGTCGGAGAAGCCTTGAAAAAAGTTGAGAGCAAAAGTTTCCAACCAACCAATGATGTCGGCCGGCAAGGGGGTCGGACGCGGAATGAGTGCAATGCTATCGACGCGAAACCCTGCGCGCTCCAGTCTCGTGGCGTAATCGCCGGGTGTAGGGAAATACCACGGAACGCGAGCCTCGCCGTCAAACCCACGGCGGTCCAGTGCTTGAACCAGAGCAGTCCTGATTTTGTGAACGCAACCGTGGCCTCCGCATTCTGCAACAAAGCGGCCGCCTGGTTTTAAGGAACGATACACTCCAGCAAGCATTACATCTGCACGCTTAATCCAGTGCAGCACGGCGTTACTAAACACGGCGTCGAATTCCTCGTTGTATAGCAGCTCTTCGCCGCTGATTACCGATGCGTTCAAGCCGAGCTTCCTTGCGGCTTCGATCTGCGGAACGCTCGAATCGACCGCAACCACTTCACAACCCAAATCCGCCAGCTTTTTCGTTAGTACACCGTCTCCGCAACCAAGATCGAGAATCCTTTCGCCGGGCTTAGGTGCAAGCAAATCCATGACGGGCGATCCTAAGTCGGATACGAATCTCGCGTTTCGAGCATAAGACGCCGGGTCCCAAATTTGTGCGGTGGACATGGCCGCAATAATAGCAGCCTAAAGTTTGAGTGCATGAAACGTCCTACCGCGCGGCTTGCGCAGTCTGCTGAAGAACTCAGTTCCTTGGCGGTATCATCCCACAGCGGCTGAAGCCAAGAACTGATTCTTCGGCACTTACGGCATCGTGAAGCGATACCCTGATACGAATCACGAGTTTTTCAGCAAGCTGTTGCGCAGTGGGCCAATTCTGCCGCTGTGGCCGGCGGGGGTTTCGGGGTTGTGGTGGAAAACAAATGCCCGGGTCTGGGGGTGAGCACCTAGACCCGGGCTGGCTGTTCCGTGAGATGGCGACCGGGAGAGGGGATATCCGGCTGTCCGGCTGGAGGCCAGAGCGTGCCGGGGAGCGGATGACTCACCCTTCCGTGTCGGGGCTGCCCGCCTGAGCAGCCCTGGTTCGCCATGGTGGAACAGCGATCTTCGTTTCTGGAACTGCGTTTCTAGAACCGCGTTTCTGGAACCGCGTCGCCGGAGCCACAGCGCCGAAACAATGTGGTCCGCAGTACGTTTCCTGAAACTACTTCTTCTGCGCGTCGCGGATGTAGGCGATGACCATTTTGACCTGGTCGGCGCTCACGCCCTTGTTGGCGAACGCGTGCATAGCCTTCTTGTCCTTGCCGCCGTTGGCGATCATGTCGGTCAAGTCGGCATCGGTGGCCTTTTTGGCATCGTCAGAAACCAGGCTGGGAATCTTGGCAGCCGGCTTCCCTGCGAGGTCCACGCCGTGGCACATGGCGCACTTTGCTTTGTAGACGCCTGCGCCGTCATCGGCGGCCCAGGACAGATTGGGCAGGACGAGGAACAAGGCCAGTGCGATCATCACGATCAGAATTACGAGCTTCGTCATCTTCATGAGTGCTTTCCTTTCAGACCTTTTAGTGTCCCGGTCCGGCTGCGCTGAAGCTGGAGAATCTCGCAGACGAGTTTCGAGACTCAATTAAGAACGAACTAATCGTCTTGCAGTTTCGACCTGGGATGGGGAGTTGGTCAGTGATTCCAGTCACTGGGGGGCGTGATCAGAGTCCACAGCCAGGTGCGCGCCTAAGTGCGTGTAAGCGAAGCAGATCGCGTGAAAAGACTCGCGTTCCGCGCGATATGCCGCACTGCCAGGATATCGAATCGTGACCTGATTCTTACTCAGTCCGCAAACCGCTGGAAATAAAGGAAATGGCGTTAGGGGCCAGACCTGGCGCTTTGGCAAGGGGCTTGCGCTTGCATAGTTGCAACTTGCGCCCGAGGTGTTCGTCTTGGAACCCACACTCATGGTGATCGGACTGAACCACCGGACCGCGCCGCTGGCCATGAGGGAACGTTTCTGGATCAGCGAGAACCGGCGCTACGAAGTGCTGCGGCAGCTGAAGAGTGCGGAAGGCATTGAGGAAGCGGTCGTTCTTTCCACTTGCTGTCGAACCGAATTCCTGTTGTGGGCTAGTGAGCCCACCCTGGCAGCGAACTCCCTGCTGCACTTTTTGAGCGTCGAACACGGTCTGAAGCTGAGCGAGTGGGAGCACTTCTACCGCCGGCTCGATGAGTGCGCGCTCAGTCATTGTTTCCGGGTGGCGTGCGGGCTCGATTCGATGGTCCTCGGCGAACCGCAGATCGTTTCGCAGGTAAAGGCCGCATGGGAGCAGGCGCGCACCATGGGGGCCTGCGGACGCTTTCTGAATGCGGTGCTGGAGAAGACTCTTAGCGTTTCGAAGCAGGTGCGTCATGAGACGGCGATTGGCAAAATGTCGGTCTCAATACCAACGGCAGCGCTCGATTTTGCCCGGCAGATCTTCGGGTCACTCGAGGGCCGGAGAGTTTTGTTGCTGGGCTCAGGCAAGATGGGCGAACTGTCGGCTCGCTACCTGGTGGAAAACGGGGCCGGGTCGGTAATCGTAATCGATCAATCTCCCGCACGGGCGCAGGAACTGGCAGAGAAGCTGGGAGGCACGGCGGCGACGCTGGCGGATCGCTGGAAGTGCATGTTGCGCGCCGACATCGTAGTGAGTGCGAGCGGATGCCCGCACGTGATCCTGACCCGCGAGGAAGCGGAACGAATCGCCGTGGAACGGAACCGGGTAGCCCTGGTTGTCCTCGACATTGGCATGCCGCGCGACGTCGATCCCGAAGTGCGCAGGGTGGATGGAATCGTGCTCTGCGACCTGGATGGTCTGGAGCGCGCGGTGAAGAATAACGCCGTGGAGCGGAGCGCGGTAGCCGCTGAGGCGGAGAGAATTGTAGTAGCGGCGGCGCAAGCCTTCCGCGGACGGCTGCAAGCCGAAAGTGTGGTGCCAACCATCGTGGCACTGCACCGCCGTCTCGACCAAATTTGCCGGCAAGAACTGGAGTCCTTCATCGAAGAGCATGGGCCGTTTACCCGGGAGCAGGATCAGTCGTTACACGCAATCACAGCCAGAGTCATACAGAAGATTGCCAGCTCCCTGGCCCGCGAGCTCAAAGAACTTCCAGAGAAAGGGGAACAGGAGCAGATGACGGCTGCAGTCACGCGCTTGTTCCACCTGGATTCGCCGCAACAGGCGCCTGCCGGCACCAGATCGGAGAAAGACGAAAATGAGCAACGCAAACAGCACGCAGTCGCCATCAACTACTAGTCCCGCCAGCGCCGCGGGAGCGTGGACCGGCACGCAGGCCTACGTTCTGGCGGCGTTTTGCCTGCTGTTGGGTGTGGCGCTGGGTTACCTGTTCCGTGGATCTGCGTCGCCAGGCGCGGCTCAGGCCTCGACCTCGACAACTGCTGCACAGCAGGGAAGCGGCATTCACCAACCGGAGTCCGACCCCAACACGCAAGCGGCTCTGGCCCAGGCTGCCGCGCCGCTGCTGGATGTGGTGAACAAGGACCCCAAAGACTATGACGCGCTGGTCAAACTGGGCGATCTGTTCTACGACGGGAAACAATTTCCGAGCGCGATCCAGTACTACGAACGGGCGCTTGTGATCCATCCGGACAACCCCGACGTGCGAACGGATATGGGAACGGCTTACTGGTACACGGGGAACGCGGACAAAGCGGTTGCCGAACTGCAGACGTCGTTGAAATATCGGCCGGGACATCCGCAGACCTTGTTCAACCTGGGATGGGTACGCTGGCAGGGTAAGACCGATCCTAAGGGAGCAGTGGAAGCGTGGGAGCAGTTGCTCAAGGCGAATCCGGATTATCCGCAACGGCAGCAGGTTGAGCAGTACATTGCCAAGGCGAAAGAGCACGCCGCACGAGGTTAGTCAATTTCGAGAAACTGGCGCTCCTTCATAAACACTCATAATGGCGCCACGGGGCTTCCGAAAAAGGGAAGCCCCCATTTATTGTGAGCCGAGTTGCCCCAGGAGCGGGGTCCCCGGCCTGGTGTCCCAGAGAGTCTTAACCCATTTTCATTGAAGTCTTTGCTGTTCCTGCCGAGATAGTAGAGGCATGGAACCCCAGCTACCAGCCCCATCTGCCCGTCGAAGGAGTGACCGTGTGTCGATTGCCTTTCCGGTCGAGGTCGCGGGGGTCGATCTCACGGGGAAGCGCTTTTCCGACAGAACGAAAACGACGACCGTCAGCCGGTACGGCTGCTGTCTACCTTTGCCGCGCATGTTGCGGCCCGAGCAGACGATTCAGATGCGCCGGATCGGTACCGACGAAACGGCGGTGGGACGCGTGGTTGCGCCGATGGGGTCGCAAGCCGAGGGTCATCTCTACGGGGTCGAAACGCGGGACTCGTGTGAAGGGCTTTGGGGCATTCGCTTCTCATCTTCGTTTTACGAGAAGCTTCTCGACAACATGCATGACGGTGTGTACTTCGTGAACCGGGACCGCAAGATCACTTACTGGAACGACGGAGCGGAGGGACTGACTGGTTATTCGGCGGGCGAAGCCGTCGGAAAAAGCTGCTTCGACAACTTCCTGGGACACGTGGACGAAGAGGGCAGGCCGCTCTGCACCACGGGATGTCCGCTCAGCAGCGTCATACTGGACGGGCACCCTCGAACCGCGGAATTCTACCTTCGGCACAAGCAGGGGCACCGGGTTCCGGTTAGTGTGCGCGTTCTGCCAATGCGGAACAGAGAAGAGAAGATAGTAGGCGCGGTAGAAGTCTTCGGCGATTCGACCGCCAGGAAGAAAGTCGAGAATAGAGTCATTGAGCTGGAGCAACTGGCATTCCGTGATCCCCTGACGGGCTTGCCGAACCGGCGACATATCGAACTCAAAGTCGAGCAGGGACTGCAAGAGCACCAGCGCCTGGGCCGACTCTACGGCCTGCTGATGCTGGATGTCGACCGCTTCAAGAGTGTGAATGATACCCATGGCCACGATGTCGGCGATGCGCTGCTGAAGGTGGTCGGAGAGACCATGGTGCAGGGACTGAGGACGAACGACATCGTGGGACGCTGGGGAGGGGAAGAGTTTCTCGTGCTGATGCCGGATGTGAATGCCATTGGTTTGGGCGATCT
>JADGNQ010000265.1 GCA_017883385.1 Candidatus Sulfotelmatobacter sp. | reverse complement strand
GCGAATCCTGTGTCATACAAAACGGGATACATGAAGTTGCCGGAAGCATCGCCGGTGAACGGGCGTCCAGTGCGGTTCGAGCCGTGAGCGCCCGGCGCCAGCCCCATGACCAGCACGCGCGCGTTCGGATCGCCGAACCCAGGCACCGGCTTGCCCCAGTACTCCCAATCGCGGTAGGCCCGCCGCTTCTCTCGGGCGACCTGCTCCCGGTAGACAACCAGCCGCGGGCAGCGGGTGCAAGCCACGACTTCGCGGTTGAGGATGGTGAGCCAGCGAGGCAGGTAAGTGTTCACTCGATTAAAGGATCTTTCATTGCTTTAGAGGTTTGCAGTGGAGCCGGATCCAATCCAAGATTCGCGGGAAGCGAAATTCGTGACGCTCCATCGAGCCGTCGATGAATTCAAATCCGGTTGCGCCTTCGACTTCGATGTAGAGGCCGTTGCGGCGCAGAAAAACGTCGGCAGCGCTGAAGGCAATACGTTTATTGCCGTCGAGGAAGCCGTGGTTGTTGGCCAGCGACTCCATCAGAGCCGCCTCTTCTTCGAGCGAATTGTAGTAGCCGGTCTGCGGACGGAAAACCGCAGCCTCGACCGCACCCTTATCTCGAACGCCGTGCAGGCCACCGAACATGTCGATGAGCCGGTGCTGCATCTGGTAGATTTCCGCGACGGTCAGGTAATCCGACATTGAGTTGGCAAGGCGCTACTTGGCAAGGCGCTGCAACAGATCGCGATTCGCGGCCACCGACTGATCGAAGGCATCCATCACTTCGCGCCGCACCAAGTGCTGCGAAGGGACGACGTTGTGCAGATAGAATGCGAGCGCCTGCTCCAGAATGTAGCGCTGGGACTGACCATTCTGCCTGGCGATGGAAACGAACTCGTCGTAGAGCGCGGCGTCGATCTCGGGGGTGAATTTCTTGGTAGTGGCTGGCATGGCCGGTGCCCTCGACCTCGATTCTAACGGATTGGAGCGGCAAATCAAGGCAAATCTTGATTTATCAATATCCCTGCATGAAGTGCTGTTCTTCACCGATGACCGTGGGCAGCCTCGCTCGTGGTGGCGCAAGCGTGGGCCAGCCCCAGTATTCCCAGTCGCGGTAGGCACGCCGCTTCTCGCGGGCGACCTGCTCCCGGTAAGCCACCAGCCGCGAGCAGCGAGTGCAGGCAATGACTTCCCGGTTGAGTATGGTCAGCCAGTCCACGCAGGCATTAAATCACATCGCTATGGCGTTCCTCGTAGAGACGTAACTTGTTACGTCTCTGCCGGCGGCGTTTGCCATGCATTCGAGGCGTCGCCGGCAGAGACGTTGCAAGCAACGTCTCTACGAATGGACTATTCCGGCTGAACGAATCGGACATTCCGCGAGGAAACGGATCGTCGTTGACAATCGGCCGTTTCGAAAATAGGGCGTCGTGAGCCAAATTCGGCCCCTCCCTCCCTTTGCTGAGCCTTTTTGCTTCGATTCTGCGTATTTAGGAATAGGACGGCTATCGCCGCGATATCCGGTCGGCACTGCTCTCGCAATCGATGATAAGGAGAAGCCAATGAAAGTCTCCACGGTCCAGTCTTCAGGTCGCAATAATTTGCAAATGGGTGCGTTATCTCGCCTCCGATTTACTGGCCGAGCAACCTTCGGAATGTTGCTGCTTTTCCTGCTCACAGCGTTCGGCATGCAGTCGCTTAGCGCCCAGACCTACCGGGATCTTTATGATTTCGGAGGCACCCCGGGCGGATGCTGTCCCCCATCCCCATCGCTCATGGCCGAGGGCCGGGATGGCAATGTCTACGGAACGACATCCACCGGGGGCACGGCCAACCTGGGCATGGTCTTTAAACTGACTCCGGCGGGTGTTTTGACCGCTCTTCGCAGCTTCGACGGGACTCACGGGAAGAATCCTGTTGGAGGTCTGGTGCTCGGGCTCGACGGGAATCTCTATGGAACCACTGAGTTCGGCGGTGCCAACGGCTTCGGCAACATCTTCAAGATCACGCCTGCGGGCGCGATGACCATCCTTTATACCTTCACCGGGAATGCCGACGGTGGCTATCCCGTATCGCCACTCGTGATCGGGTCTGATGGAAATTTCTACGGCACATCGTATCCCGGGTATGCCTTCAAAATGTCGCCCGCAGGTGTATTCCGTGTGATCACGAAGATTCCGGGAACTACGTACGGACCGCTGTTGCAGGCGGCCAATGGATCGTTCTATGGAGTTACGGAATTTGACGGCACGCATTCCGGGGGCACGATCTATAGGATCACGGGGACGACGGCTACGACCATCCACAACTTTGACCAGGCAACCGGGTCCTATCCCATTGGTGGACTGGTGGAGGGCACGGACGGCAACCTCTACGGCACGACGACAGCAGGAGGCGCTACCAACGCCGGAGTGATTTACCGGATCACTCCGACAGGAACCTATACCGTGCTGGTGACTTTCGACGGAGTGCACACGCTCAACGGCTACCAGGCGAACGCCGGCCTGATTGCCGGGGCGGATGGACTTCTCTACGGCGCCACCGTGTGGGGCGGTGAGTTCGGCTACGGCGTCATTTTCTCCATGACCACAGACGGCGCTTACACGGTGCTGTACAGCTTCAGTGCTCCCAGCGGAGACGGAGCCTACGCCACTCCGATGCAGCACACCAGCGGCAGCATCTTTGGGACGACAACCCGCGGGGGCGTCGGCGGCATGGGTGTGGTCTACGGTTTCACCGACGGCCTGGCCTCCTTCGCACAACTCACCAGCAACACCGGACCGGTAGGCAAGACCGTGGGGATCATCGGTCGCGGTTTTTCCGGCGCGGCCAGCGTCCAATTCAATGGAACGTTTGCCAGCTTCCACGTGCTGTCCAACACCTACTTAACGGCTGTGGTTCCATCGGGGGAAACCGGATTCGTCAGGGTAGACACCGCCTCGGGTAATCTCGTCAGCGGAAAAGTGTTTCGCGTGACTCCGCAGATCACCAGCTTTACCCCCACCAGCGGTGGAGTCGGCACTGCGGTAACCCTAACCGGAGCGGGCCTGATTCAATCCACCGCAATCACCGTGGGCGGAGTGCGGGTCAACGCCTTCACCGTGAGCTCCGACACAACAGTGACCTTCTCGGTTCCCACCGGAGCCAAGAGCGGAAAAATCGTGTTAACCACTCCCGGAGGAAAAGCCACAGGCAGCGTGGCGTTCACGGTCACGCCATAATCGGTCGTAGAGACGTCACTTGTTACGTCTCTGCCGGCGGCACCGGTGAAGCATGCATTCGAGGTGCTGCCGGCGGAGACGTTGCGAGCAACGTCTCTACGAATGGATTCCGCTTATGGGCCAACTACCTCCCACTACGATTCTCTCCGTTTGACGGTGCTCTCCTTCTGTCTTTACACTCAAGATTAACGTTATGTGAATAGCGCTGGGGTCCTTTCTACTCGGAGGGCCTTGCGATCCAGCCAGACGTTGCGGGTACGCGGAAAGGGTAAACGTGAGTCCCACAGAAACAGTCGGCGCCACGAACGACGAGGCGAAGAAGGACGGCGTCAAGCGCGAGATTTCGGTCGAGATTCCCGCCGAAGAAGTCGCCCGCGAAACGGAGACGATTATTCAGAAGTACCAGAAGGTGGCGCGGCTGCCCGGCTTCCGCACCGGCCACGTACCGGCCTCCATCATCCGTCAGCGGTTCAAGGAGGACTTGAAGAGCGACGTCGTCGAGGCGCTGGTGCCGCGCTACTTCCGCAAAGAGGCGGAAAAGCTGGGGATGATTCCCGTGTCGCAGCCGCGCGTCACCGACCTGCACATTCACGAGGGCGAGCCACTGCGCTTCAAGGCCAGCTTTGAGATCATGCCCGACATCGTGGTCGAAGGCTACAAGGAACTGCGCGCCGACCACCCCGAGATCAGCGTCAAGGACGAAGAGGTGGAAGAGGCGCTGAACAGCGTGCGCGAGCAGCATGCGACCTTCACGTCGATCGAAGGCCGCTCGCTGGCAGACGGCGATTTTGCCCAGGCCTCGATGGACGGCAAGCCGAAAGAGGACGACGGCACAGCCAAGCCCGTGCACATGGACGAAGTGCTCATCGAGATTAGTGGCAAGAACACAGTGCCCGAGTTTACCCAGAACCTGCGCGGCGCCAATGCCGGAGACGAGCGCGAGTTCGAAGTGGTTTATCCCGAAGATACTTCTGACAAGCGGCTGGCGGGGAAAACGTTCGTCTACACCGTCAAGATTCAAGCTCTCAAGCAGAAGAGCCTGCCCGAACTGAATGACGAATTCGCCAAGGAACTGGGTGAGTTCTCCAGCCTTGACCAGGTGCGCAAGCAGATCCGCGAGAACATGCAGGCAGAACGAAAGCATGATGCCGAGCACGCCGCCAAAGACAAGCTTGTCGCCGAGTTGGTAAAGCGGAATGATTTCGAAGTGCCGGAGTCGCTGGTTGACCGGCAGATCGATCTGCGCCTGGAACGCGGTCTGCGCGCGCTGGCGGCGCAGGGCATGAAGATGGAGGACCTGAAAAAGATGGACCTGCCCCGCTTACGGGCAGGCCAGCGCGACCAGGCGGTACAGGATGTGAAGTCGTCATTGCTACTGGAACGCATCGCGGAGCTGGAAAAAATTGAGACCGGCGAAGAGGAGTTGAATCACGAAATTGAAGCGCTGGCTCAGCAGTCAAAACAGACTCCGGAAGCGATCCGCGCTCGTTTGACACAGGATGGGGGCCTCGATAGAATCCGGAACAGAATCCGCAGCGAAAAGACCCTCGATTTTCTGTATCACCAGTCCGCGTAAGTCCGGAAACACGTGGGCCACTTTCGATTCTCCCCAGCAAGCCAGTCGTTGCGTCGGGGTGGAGTGTGACAGGTGAACATGAAGCAAAATGATGGAAACAAGAACGACGCACAAATGATGCTCGTTCCAATGGTCATCGAGCAGACCGGGCGGGGCGAACGCGCCTACGACATCTATTCCCGGCTGCTGCGCGACAACATTATCTTCATCGGCACACCGATTGACGACAACATCGCCAACCTGGTGATCGCTCAAATGTTGTTTCTGGCTCAGGAAGATCCCGAGAAAGACATCCAGCTTTACATCAACTCTCCGGGCGGTTCCATCACGGCCGGCATGGCGATTTACGACACCATGCAGTACGTGAAGAACGACGTCATGACTCTGTGCGTCGGACAGGCCGCTTCGATGGCAGCATTACTTTTGGCATCAGGCGAAGCCAAAAAGAGGTTGGCACTTCCGAATTCCCGGATTCTAATACATCAGCCGTCTATGGGCGGCTTATCAGGTCAAGCCACCGACATCGACATTCATGCGCGGGAAATTCTACGCATGCGTGAGATCACAAACCAGCTACTTTCCAAGCACAGCGGACAGAAACTGGACAAGGTCGAGAAAGATGTCGAGCGCGACTTCATCATGAACGCGCAGCAGGCGAAGGAATACGGAATCATAGACGATATCATCTACAAGACGGTAAAAGCGGTATGATCGGCCTTCGCGCC
>JADGNQ010000264.1 GCA_017883385.1 Candidatus Sulfotelmatobacter sp. | reverse complement strand
GTGATGCCGTGGAGGCGGGAGCGGGCTTCTTTGACGTCTGTCAGGTTGACCATTTCTTGATTCCAGGTGCCGCCTTGTCAGGGGGTCATCGTGACATCCGGTTTTTGAGGAGGCGCTTTACATCACGCTTGCCGTGCAAGACGGCGACGATTTCTACCATGGCTGCCCGCCGGTACACGATCATGTACTGATAAACGCTGAAGAAAAGCACTTCCTTGCTGGTCAGGTCGGGACGCCGATGGCCTTTGCCGGGATGGTCGGCCGAGCCCTCGAAGGCATCCACCAGTTCGCCCTGAATGCGATTGGCAATTGCCAAGCCAGCTTCTCCGAGCAGGTAACGCCAAATCTGCTGGAGATCGCCTTCGGCGTCTGGAGCGACGAGATAGGGTTTCACGATCCAGAGCGATCCGCGAGCCACGCTGCCTTGTCTGATTCAAGACGCTTGCGTAGTTCATCTCCCGGTATACCTTCGCCACGGTCAAGTTGGGCCAGACCGCGCTCAATCTTGGCGTTGATGGCCTCTTTGTTTTCCTGAAGCCAGGCCTCGCGCTCGCCTTGGATTTCCAGGGCATCGAAGAGTACGTCTTCCACGCTCTCGAATGCGCCGCTATGCAGCCGCTGCTGAATGAGCGCTTCAATTTCGGGACGGTTGATTTGGATGGTCATGGTCTGTGAGCGCTAGTGTCTCTCAACCCTACCGTCAGGCTAGGCTTCGGTCAAGTAGGCGAAACTGTGTAGGTCTAGGCGGACAGATCTTCGAAAATGCCATGACTGGTTGCTTGAATTGTTAGAAGGATACTCAAAAGGCGCCGGGGGGGAGACTCCTTGATGCACCCCGGTCGGTGCCCCTGCTTGCTAGGGATCCTTCGACTGCGCATTTGCCTTCGCCTCGCGGAGGCAAATGCTTCACTCAGGATGACAGGCTCTGAGATTTTTCTTGAGTGCGGCTCGGCTTCGCCTTCGCGGGACGGACGAATGCGTCCGTCCCTACGTGAGGTGATTAGATCTCCAGGATTACTGGCATGATGAGCGGGCGCTTTTGGGTTTGTTTGGAGATGTAGCGCTTTAGGTCGGCGCGGATTTTTTCTTTGATCACGCCGTAGTCGCCGCGTTCTTCGTCGCTGGAATGGGCGAGCGTTTCTTCGACGATGCGCTTGGCGCCTTCCATCAGGCCGTCGTCACCGGGGTTGAAGCCGCGAGTAACGATTTCTGTGGCGGATTCCACCTCGCCCGACAATTTGTTGATGGCGATGATGGGCAGGACGATGCCGTCCTCGCTCAGGTGCAGGCGATCTTTAATAATCAAATCCTCAACTACATCCGTGCGCGAGCCGGAATCGATGCAGACACGGCCCACTTTGATGCGGGCGGCTTTGCGCGCGCCGAGTTCGTCGAATTCGAGAGTGTCTCCACTCTCGATCAAGATGACTTTGCCGACCGAGCCGTGCATGGCGCCGGCCATTTCGGCGTGCAGCTTCAGTTGACGGTACTCGCCGTGGATCGGAATGAAATAACGCGGCTTGACCAGGTTGATGATGAGCTTGAGTTCTTCCTGGCTGGCGTGTCCGCTGACGTGGATGGGCGGCGAAGTGCCGTCTTCGTAGATGACGTAAGCCTCGCGGCGGAAGAGGTGGTCGATCATCCGGTAGATGGTTTTCTCGTTGCCGGGAATGATGCGGCTGGAGAGGACGACGGTATCTCCCTTTTCTATTTTGGCGTGCTTGTGATTGTCGACGGCAGCGCGCGACAACGCTGACATGGGCTCGCCCTGGGTGCCGCTGATGAGCACGCAGACTTTTTCCGGCGGAAAATTCTTCATCTCGCCGGGATTGATGACCAGACCTTCGGGAACTTCGATGTAGCCGAGGTCTTCGGCAATCTCGGCGGAATTGTTCATGGAGCGGCCGAGGAAAGCGACTTTGCGTCCGTGCTCGTAGGCGAGTTGCACCGCCAGATTGATGCGGTGGATGGACGACGAGAAGCACGAGATGAAAAGACGGCGCTTGGTGTGCGCGAAAACTTCGTCGAACTTGCGGCGGACGGCGCGTTCGCTGGGAGTGTATCCCTTGCGCTCGACGTTGGTCGAGTCTTGAAACAGGGCGAGCACGCCATTCTTGCCGTACTCGGCGAAGGTGTGCAGATCGAAGAGCTTGTTGTCGGTGGGAGTAGGGTCGACTTTGAAATCGCCGGTGTGGATGATGACGCCGAGCGGCGTGTGGATGGCCAGCGCAACGCAATCGACCAGGCTGTGCGTCACCTGAATGGGATGGATGGTGAAGGGTCCAACCTTGAAGCGCTCGTTGGGGCGCATTTCGCGGAGGTCGGCGTCGTCGAGCAGGCCGTGCTCGTCGAGTTTGTCTTCGACGTAGGCGAGCGTGAACTCGGTGCCCCATACGGGGACGTTGAGTTCGGAGAGCACCCAGGGCAGCGCGCCGATGTGGTCCTCGTGGCCGTGGGTCAGGATGATTCCGCGGACGCGCTGGCGGTTCTCGATGAGATAAGAAATGTCGGGGACTACGATGTCGACACCGAGGAGCTCGGCTTCGGGGAACATGAGTCCGGCGTCGATGACGATAATGTCGTCTCCCCAGCGGACGGCCATGCAGTTCATACCGAACTCGCCCAGGCCGCCCAGGGGCATAATCTGCAGTTTTCCAGTGGGCATTGAGTTAAAGATGATGCTAGCACATAGCTGTGAGCTTCGAGCTACGAGGCGCGAGCTAGGCCGAGCGTACTGTGGCTGATAGCTCGCAACTCAAAGCTCAGACCTCGATAGCTTTCTCGTTCATGCTGCGGTAAGGTTGAAGCAATGGCGGAGCAGGGCAAATCGTGGCTGCGGCGGCGGGTGGAGACGGGGCTGATGAAGGGGTTGACGCGCGCCTACTCCACGGTGCGGGTGGATCCGGAAAAATTCTTGCTGCAACTGCGTGCGGCGTACCGGGTGCCCATCAGCGGTTATCACGGAGTGTATTCGCTGGAGATCGGCGAGATCGATGTCGTGGCCGACTCGATCATCCGCGGTGGGATGAAGGTGGCCGCGATTGAAGGAGCGGGATTCGGGCTGGGCGGGCTGATCACGATCGTGCCGGATCTGGGGATTCTTTCGGCGATCACGATGCGGACCATCCAGAAGCTGAGCCTGCTCTACGGATTTGAGTTCAATACGGATGATGAGATCGCCGAACTCTGGATTGCCGCGGCCAGCGCTGCTGGAGTCGACATCAGCCGCGAGGTTCTCGAGAAAGAAGTAGTCAATAGATTCGTGCCGCGGGTCATCCAAAGGATTGCGGCGAAGGCCAGCGCGGAAGTGGTGGAGAAATGGGCGGGGCGGGTGATTCCGCTAGCCAGCGCGGCCATTGGCGCGGCACTGAATTACTGGTTTGTGCGGGCGTGGGGAGAGCGGGCCAAGGCGCATTTCCGGCAGCGGCATCTGGCGTTGCGGCAGCGGGCGCAGCAAGCGGTGCTGGCCGCACAGAGTCAGGCGAGTCTTCCGACGACGACGAGTAAGTCGCTGCTTGGCGAGTAGGGATCACGAAGCGTCCGGGTTACCCATCGTTGTGATAAAAACATTTTAGAGATGCCTACCTTTTCCTGCGCAGCGATTCTGTTTGATCTGGACGGAGTTCTTGTCGACTCGACGCGCGCGGTGGACCGCGAGTGGCGGGAGTGGGCGCGCCGGAAAGGCGTTGACGGAGACGCCGTCATGGCCATTGCCCATGGAGTGCGCACGCTGGAGGTGATCCAGCGGGTGGCGCCGCATCTGGATGCTGAGGCGGAAGTGCGGGAACTGGAAAGCCGCGAGGCCAACCATCAGGCAGGCGTGTCAGTGATGCCGGGCGCCGTGGAACTTGTGCATTCGATACCTGAGGGGCGGTGGGGCGTAGTGACGTCAGGGACGCGGTTGCTGGCCAGTGCGCGGTTGCGCTTCTGCGGATTGCCGGTTCCGAAAGTGCTGGTCACGGCGGATGAGGTGGCGCATGGAAAGCCGCATCCCGAGCCTTATCTGAAGGGGGCGGAGCGGTTGGGCGTCGATCCGGCGGATTGTCTGGTGATTGAGGATGCGCCTGCGGGGATTCAGTCGGGGCGCGCTGGCGGGATGAAGGTAGTGGGGATCACCAGTACGTATACGGCGGGTGCTTTATGGCACGCAGATGCTGTGATTGGGAAGCTGGAGCAGATTCAGGTCACGGCGAACGGGGCGGGAAGGTTGGGGGTTGAGGTAGGGTGATCGAGCTGGCGTCGTGAGCGAAGTCGCATGTTGACGATCCATCGAGCGGCGGCGTTCGCCGAAACGGCGTCAGGCGTAAGTTGACCGCTAGGAAGGCGTCTTACCCGACAGAAGACGGATTGGGGGATAGCTGAATGCCAACGGAACTTTGGACTCGGCGCAAGGTACTGAAGACCTGCGCGACATTCGCAACCGGCGCAACCCTTGCAAGCACCACGCGCGGATGGGCCGCCGCAGCGCAACTACCTGCTCCGGAACCGCTGACGGACGATCGCCTCACGTTCATCACAACCACCGAGGCCAGCGCGTGGCAGCCGGGATCGATCTTCAAGCCGTCCTTCGCGTGGGAAACCCTCAACCTCAACATCGATGCGGGGGCTGGGTCCGGGCAAGTAATCGAGGGCTTCGGCGGATGTTTTAACGAGTTGGGCTGGACTTCACTGCAGGCGTTAAGCGAGGCCGACCGCGAGAGCGTCTTGCACGAACTGTTTCATCCGAGCGACGGCGCGTGTTTTACGTATTGCCGCATGCCGATCGGAGCGAACGACTTTGCCACAGAGGCCTACAGCTACGACGAGACCGCCAGCGACTTCGAGTTGAAACACTTCAGCATCGAGCATGATCGCAAGACGCTGGTCCCGTTTATACAGGCGGCGTTGCGCATCCAGCCCGGTTTGCGGCTGTGGGCCTCGCCGTGGAGTCCGCCGAGTTGGATGAAGCGGAATCATTTCTATGCGGAGGCCAAGGCTTATCCGGGAATGAAGGAGAACGGGATTCGCCCGGACCAGATCGGTCATGAGGGCGAGGATATGTTCATTCAGGAGCCGCGCTATTTCGAGGCCTACGCGAAATATTTTGCGCGCTTCATCGAGGCCTATCGCGCGGAAGGGATTCGCATCGGGATGGTCATGCCGCAGAATGAGTTCAACTCCGCGCAGAATTTTCCGAGCTGTACGTGGACGCCGGAGGGCCTGGTGCGATTTCTGCACTATCTGGGGCCGGAGATGCAGAAGCTGGGGGTCGACGTGTTCTTCGGCACGCTGGAGCGGGGAAATCCGCGGATGCTGCAGACGGTCATGGCCGACAAAGAGGCCGCGCGCTTCGTGAAAGGCGTGGGCACGCAGTGGGCAGGGAAGAATGCGCTGCCGGCGATCCATCAGCAGTTTCCGGGGCTGATGGTCTACCAATCCGAGCAGGAGTGCGGTGACGGCTCGAATCGCTGGAGCTATACGAGCTATTGCTGGCAGCTGATGAAGCACTACTTTCGCAGCGGCGCGCGCGCCTACATGTACTGGAA
>JADGNQ010000101.1 GCA_017883385.1 Candidatus Sulfotelmatobacter sp. | reverse complement strand
TAACCCCTAACCCCTAACCCCTAACCCCTAACCCCTAACCCCTAACCCCTAACCCCTAACCCCTAACCCCTAACCCCTAACCCCTAACCCCTAACCCCTGACCTCTGCCTTACTGCTTTCCCGCACTCAACAAATTCACAAACAACCGCACCGCCCCGGGCACACCCGCTGGCAGCTGCCGGAAGAACGCATACCCCGCATAGATGTAAGTCCCCTTGCCGTACCGCGCCCGCAGCAACCCGCCCTTCTGCGCGGCTTCTCCCGGATCGTGACACGACAGCAACGGCGTGAAGTGCTCGTCCCACGTGCTCATGAAGTACAGCCCGCGCTCCTGCACCCAGCCATCGAAATCGCGCGCCGTAATCGCATTGGGATAATGAAACACAGAATCCTCCGGCGCCAAAATCTCCACCGGAGCCTCCTCCACCGAAACCCGCGCCCGGCTCAGTTCCGCAGGATAAGGAGTGAACTTGCCCCCGTTGAAGTCTCCGGTCGACGCGTTGTACTGCACCACCAGCGTTCCGCCCGCGGAAACGAAATCGAGCAGCTTCTTGTTGTTCGCCGCAATTTCCTTCTGCGTGTCGTAGGCGCGAATCCCCAACACAATCGTCTGATATTTGCTCAAATCCTCAGTCGCTAATTTCTCCGCTGGAATCAGCGTGACGTCCATCCCAACCTGCTTCAGCACTGTCGGGATGTCGTCGCCCGCGCCCATGAGGTAGCCGATCTTGAAATCGTGGGGCGCCTTCACATCCACAATGCTGACTCGCTGCCGCGCCGGCTGGTAGTAATAAAAGCTGCCCAGATCCTCGCGAGTGACCAGCGAATATCCCTCGCCATATTTCTCGCCCTCGGATTCGAGCACGGCGCGAATAACCGCCCGCCCTTCCTGCAGTCCTGCAGGGAATACCTTGAACTCGAAATCCTGTTTCGCTCCGCGCCGCTTGAAATCCACCGCAAACTGCGCCGGCTCCGACCGCCAATCCTGCGGCAAGTCCAGCCGCAGCACTCCGTGCACCTCGTGCGTAACGTTTCCAGTAACTCCCACCGCAACGGTTGACGTCGATCCATTGTGCGTCGAGATCACCTGCGTCCCCGGCTCCAGCATCACCGAAAACGCCGGCACCACGGCCAGCGGACGCGCACTCTGCTTCCCCGCATCATCCAGGAACGGCGTTACCACGACGGCCGTAATCCCGTTCCTTGTGGCCACTGCCCCCGCTCCACCCGTCGAATACTCCACCCTCGCCCGCAGCGCCGGAGGCGGGAAGGGAAGCGTCGCATACTTCTCGTCATCGATGTGATTCACAGCCTCGGTGTCAGGATTGTCCCGATGCCAATACGGCCGCGTAAACTTCGCGTCCTTCGGTACCCTCAATCGGAAGTCCGCGTGCAAATCCTCGCCCGCTTTGACCGTCTCCGGCCTGGTCTTCCCGCTCAGCGTATTCCATCCCGCCGGAACATCCAGCTTGATGTGATCAATCACCAGCGGCTGCTTCGAGCCGTTGTGAAACGTCACCGCCACCAGAAATTCCTGCCCCGGCGAAACGGTAGTCACCGCGTCCGCTTCTTTCAGCACGTGAACTTCGCGCTCCCCGTCGGAGGATACATCCGCCGTGAGGCTCGCACCCAGCGCCAGATTCAGTGCCCGCTCCGCCTGTTGCTGTTTCTCGGCGATCCGGGTCAGCAAGTCGAGCTTCGCCGCCGCGCCCAGCGCATTCCCGTGAAGCTCCACGCTCACCCGATTCAGCCCAGCCACAACTCTCATCAACGGCGCTACCGCAGCCGGTGCATCATTCCCCTTCGCACCCTCCGCGGCCGCAGCAACGTTTTTAGCAATCTCCGTCAACTCGGACCTCAGACGCGGAACCTTCTCCTCTTCCGCTCCCAGCCGCGCCGCCAACCCCGGCCACGTCGTATCAATCCCATCAAAGAAACTCTTCTCGTGCCCATCCTTTTCCAAGGTCGATGGCACCACCGAATCTACCAGCCGGTAAAACGTGAACCGGTCTCCCGGATCGATCGTCCAGTTCGCCGCGCCCTGCGACAGTTGATGCCGCAGCCCCGCCATCGCGAACTGTATATATCCCATACCCAAGTCCGCGCTGCGCTCACCCGTATTCAACTTCACAGTCCAGTCCGCGTCCGGACAAGTCATCGCCCCAAACCCGCACACATTTCCGATGTACAACTTCTTCGCCTGCCACGGCCGCAGCCCGGCCGCAATCTGCTCCGGAAACCGCTTCGGATCGGCAGCCGCCCGGAACGCTTCCTGTGCCAGCATGCTCGACGCCTGATGATGTCCGTGCCCATCCCGATCCGTCCCGGAAAATCGAGGCACCAGCACATCCGGACGGAACGTCCGAATCACCCGCACGATGTCGCTGAGCGCCACGTCGTGCCCGCCCCACTTCTGAAATGTTTCCTCGGGCGACTTCGAAAATCCAAAATCCGCCACGCGCGAGAACCGCTCCTGCACCCCGTAGTACTCGTCCGACGCTAGGAGTTCCTCCGCCCGCAACACGCCCAGCACATCCGACAGATTGCTGCCAATCTTGTTCTGCCCGCCCTCGCCGCGATTCAGCGTCATCAGCAGCGCGCTCACCCCACGCCCGCGCGCCTCCAGCGTCAGCATTCCGCCATCTTCGTCATCCGGATGCGCCACCACCTGCATCAGCCGCGCCGTAGTCCCCAGCCGCAACAATTCCAGCCGCAGCCCCGCCATCCCCTGATCCTGCGCCAACTCCGCAGGCACGCCCTGGTACAGCAGCCCCGGAGGATCGACATTGATGAGCTGTGCTGGAGGAGTTTGAGAAGACGAAGTCGCAGGACTCTCGGAAGGATTAGTCGAATTCGCAAGCAGCACCAACGCCGAGGGTGCCCCATTCTTGCGCGCTTTTTGCGCAAGAGTGGGCAACTGTGAAGCCAGCACAAGAAGGATGACGAGAAGTCCCGTGCAACTCAGCGCAGAACGATGTAAGCCCTGAAAGATAGGAGGAACGCCGCGCCCCATCCGCGGCAAGCTGGCAGGTCCGGAATGTTTCACGCTACAAGGATGGGCCCTAACCCCACTTTGACGCAAATTCTTTCCTTAACCATCTCTTTTTAGTTCGACGCTCTGAAGCTGGAAAAGTTAGTTTGCGTTTGCTCGGCGGATGCACTAGCAGTCCGCGCGAAAAGACGTGACCACCTGCGCAACCGAGCGTCTGGGCCTCCGCGCCACCGAACGCCCGCACAACCGTGGAAGAGCGGCCCTTCCAGGGCCCGCGTTCGTGGACGGGAACTGATTTGGGCTTTAGCCCCCGTGGGCGCTCACACATCGCACAACTCCACCGCCTTCCGCAGCGACTCCAGCGGATCCCCCGTCGGCACAAACTCATGTGCCACATACCTCTTGAATCCCGCATCGGCAATCCCCCGCATCACTCCATCCCACTGCACTTCCTGCGTCCCATCGAGTTCATGCCGCCCCGGCACTCCTCCAGTGTGAAAATGCCCAATCCACTGAATGTTCTGCCGGATGGTCGCGATCAGATCGCCTTCCATAATCTGCATGTGGTAGATGTCATACAGCAGCTTCACATTCGGCGAGTTCACTTCCTGCACCACGCGCACTCCCCACGCCGTGTGGTCGCACATGTAATCGTGATGATCACGCTTGCTGTTCAGCAGTTCTATGCAGATGGTCACGCCGTGATCTTCCGCAATCTTCTTCACGCGATTCAGCCCGGCGATCGTATTCCGCGCGCCTTCCTCATCCGCCATGCCGCCCCGGTTCCCCGAAAATGTAATCACATTCGGCACGCCCGCTTTCGCCGCCAGTGGGATATTCGTCCGAAACCCCTGCTCGATCGCCGCATGGTTCTCGACCCTGTTGAGCGCCTTCCCAATCTCTCCGCCCGCAGCGTATCCCATCGTGCACACCAGCCCGTAGCGCCGCGGAACTTCATACTCCTCCGGTTGCAGCAGATCGACCCCCCTCAGCCCGATCTTCGCCCCATACTCCGCTAATTGTTCGAGAGGAATGTGGGAGTAACACCACCGCGAGACCGACTGATGAACGCGCCCTTTGCGCGCAGTCGGAGCAGTATCAAAGCTCGCCGCCAGCGAGGGCACCGAAACAGCCGCCACCCCCGCCACCGATGACCTAAGCAATTCACGCCGCGTAAATTTCCACATAGACAAAGTTTTTCACCCGCATCCAACTATTGAGAACTGAGAACTGAGAACTGAGAACTGAGAACTGAGAACTGCCCTACTGTCGCCCTTCCTTCAACACCGCCTGGCAGTTGCTCGCCGCCGTCAGCACTTCATTAAACGCCGTGTCCTTCCGCAAGTCTTTCAGCAGCGGATCATCCAGCAACGCCGAGTACCCACAATAATTCTGCTGCACCGCGGCCTTCAGCAACCGCAACGCCACCTCATTCTGCCCGCAAGTCGCCATCAGCGCACCCACGTGATACCACGCCTCGGCGTCGGGCTCAATCATCACCGACGATTCCGTCTCCCGCACAATCTTCGCCAGATCCGCTGGCTTTTGCGCCGCCGTGCACGCCTCCATCAATTCGCGGTGATACGACGAAGCCTTCCCTATATTCTTGGCGGCTTCCCGCGCTTCTGCCACATTCCCCTCCGCCAGATACACATAGGGAGTTACCCACGCCGCCCATTCCGACCCCGCATCCAGATGCACGTAGTCCATCGCCCGGTCGGTCTTGCCCATTTCCAGGAACGACCATGCGCACTCCCGGAACGTGAAGTTTCCCGGATCGAGTTGTCGCGCGGTATTGCACTCCTGCGTCGACCGTTCCAGCATCCCCGCATACCGCAGGACAAAGCTCAGAGCAAAGTGCGCGTCCGCGCTCTGCGGACGCCGCCGCACCATGTCCGTCGCCGCATCATACGCGCGCCCCAGTTCCCCTCGTTCCACCCGGTTCGTAATCAGGCTGCTCGCCGCCATCACCCGATTCGGATCCAGCGTCACCGCCCGTTCATACGCCGAATTCGACCGCTGAAACACACTCTCACCGCCCCCACCATACAACGAGTCGAAGTAATATCTCTGCCCCAGCGCTTCCCACGCCGGCGCGTAACTCGAGTCGATCCCCACCGCCCACTCCAGCATTCGGATGGCTTCCTTGTTCGGCCCCGGATCGTGCGGCACCGCCACGCTGCGCAAATAAAAGTCATACGCCTGCTGGTTCTTCGGCCGCGAAGCCGCCGCCTCCGTCGCGCCGGCTGCTCCTCCCAGAATCGGCAATAGACCATGCTGTACCTGCGTGCTCAGTTGTTCCTGCAACCCGATCAGGTCATCGACCTTGGCGTTGACGTTCGTCTGCCAAAGCGCCCTGTTGGTGGGCACGTCGATCGCCTCCAGCGTCACGATCAACTGGTCGCCCTGCTTCCGGAACGATCCCGACAACAGTCGCCCCACCCGCAACTCCTGCCCCACTTTCTTCGGATCCAGGTCCAACGCCACGTACTTCCGCGTCACCGATGCCGGACGCACCTCCAGCGAACGTGAGTAAGTCAGCACGCTCGTCAACTCATCCGCCAGCGCGAACCGCAAGTAGTCGACGCTGAAATCCCCGCCCATATTTTGCAGCGGCAGCACCGCAATCGCATTCCGCTGCTCCGCAGTCGCCACTTCGCGATGCTTGTACCACCACGCTCCCACCGCCGACAGCACCGTGACCAGCAGCCCCGCCATCCCCAGCAGCAAATACAGCTGCAGTCGCGTATCTCTGCCAAAAGTTCTCGTCCCCACCCGCAGTTTCGCGGTGTTCGTTCCACTCTTAATGCTCCCCGACTCATGCTCGCGCTTCAGCAAGGCCAGGTCTGATTTCATTTCTGCCGCGCTCTGGTAGCGATGGTTGCGGTCCTTCTCCATCGCCTTGCCGATGATCCCCTCCAGCTCGATCGGAATCTTCGGATTCAAATCGTGCGGCGGCGTCGGCTTCGAATGCAGCACCGCATCCAGCGTGACCAGCGAATTATTTCCTGTGAACGGCTTCTTCCCCGTGGACATCTCGTACAGCACCACGCCAAACGAAAACAGGTCGCTGCGCGCATCAATGGTTTCGCTGCGCGCCTGCTCCGGCGACATATACACCGCCGTCCCCGGAATCACTCCCACCGCCGTCAGCGATAAGTCCGCGCCGTCGTCCTCCGGCCCGTGCACCAGTTTCGCCAGCCCGAAGTCCAGCACCTTGATTTGCCCGCCCGGCGTTATAAAAATGTTGGCCGGCTTGATGTCGCGATGCACAATCCCCTTCGCGTGCGACGCCACCAGCGCGTCCGCCACCTGCACCCCAACGTCGAGCACCTTCTCCACATCCATCGCGTGCCCCGCGATGTGCTGCTTCAGGCTCTCCCCATCGAGCTTCTCCATCACGATGAACGGATGCCCGTTGTTGTCCTCAATGCCGTGGATGGTGCAGATGTTGGGATGGTTGAGCTGCGACGCCGCCCGCGCCTCGCGCGTAAACCGCTCCAGCGATTTGGGATCGCCAGCCAGATTTTCCGGTATGAACTTCAGGGCAACGTGCCGCCCCAGCTTCAGGTCCTCGCCCTCATAGACAACGCCCATACCACCGCCCCCAAGCTTTCCAAGGATGCGGTAATGAGATACCTGCTGCCCGATCATGAGAGCGTGCGACCCTGCCCGGCGGTAATGTTAGGCCCCTAGCCGACTCCGGTCAACTCCCTTGGTTCCCGAGGTGTAGCGTCTGGGCCGAGTTCTTGGCGAACGGTTGAGCCAATGCGGGACTCTCGCTCATCTCTGCGCCGAAGCTCGAAATCCAGCGCCGGAGGCGCCCCTGAAAACACCCCGGCGTTTCAACGCCGGGTCGGCAAAAGACATCGAACCGCGTTCCGGAGGGACGCCTGAGTCGCCGCTCGTCAACGGCTCGCGTAGCCCATCGAAGCCTTCCAACAGACCCGTCCCGAGATTTCCTTTTTGGAACCACATTCTCTGGATTCCCTATCCTGTCCTCACCTACGTCCTTCCGTGAGATGCCTCTCACCTCAAACGCGGTTTGCGTCATACTATGAATTCATGAGCCCCGATCCACACGATCCCAGCCCCCGGCCGAGTCCTCTGGCCGACCTGCACGAGGCCATCCGCCGCCGCGCCGAAGAAATCTACGCCCGCAACGGAAAAATCCCCGGCCGCGACCTGGAAAACTGGGCTCAGGCCGAACAGGAAATCCTGCGCGAATCCACTGAACCCCCAACTCACCGCAGCGCCATCGTGGTCAAAGTCAACGGCACGGAGTACCTCGGCGAGTACAACCCCGCCTTGTCCGAAGGCTACCTTCCCGGCGAGTTCGCCAAGGGCGTTCCCGTCCCGGTTCGCTTCGAGGGCGACAAAATGTTCGTAAAACGTCCTAACGGAAGAGAGCTAGAAACCATCATCGTCAAGAAGGCCCCCGCAGGCGCCTGATCACCGATTTCGTAACCAGCTACGCCTTTGCCATCCGACTCCAGCCCCGCAAAAAGTACCTGAGAACCAAATTTCCCAGAGAGCGGTGGAACCATCCTCAACGAGAGTCCAGTCGTGAATCCCCGCATTCATTGACGCATGCTCCCGCCACCTGGATCGATTGTGAATGCTGAGCCTTGCATGAATTAGGCAAATTTTTGCATGCAGGTCGCTCCTGTGTCTCACTCAACCTTCAACAAAACAAAACGCGAAACAATCGGTGGATTCACAAGCTGTCTTGCGCTAGAATCATGCGCGTTTGCCAAGTCGCTCGCCAGTCCTTCCCACGCGTGGGAGGGTCCCCTGCGGTGAGCCGACACCCCCCGAACGTAGTTACACAATCGCATTCGAGAGGACTTCAATTATGAGAAGTGTATTTGCTTTCACCGCTTCCGCCGCACTGCTGCTGGGCAGTGCGATCTCCGGGTTCGCGCAGGAACCCTTAGTGACAAGGTCCCGTGGGGGCCGGGTCGTTACACCTGAGTCCGCCATTGAGCGTCCCGAGGACGTCGGGGTGCGCGCGCACACCCCCTACCGAGTTCTCGTGCCTTCTGACCGGTCAAGATTTGCGCCCGGAGAACCGAACGGTCTTGCCCTGCCTGCCTTCGCCGCATCCGCCGTCCCGGGGCCGCCTTTTTCCGGATACGCCTACGAGACACCGGCTTCGCTCGGCTGTGTCTATCACCTGACGAAATCCTCGGCGGGCTGTAATCCGAATGTTGCCACCGCCAATCCCACCAGTGGCAGCAAGGCCGTCGGTATCGTTGACGCCTTCGACTATCCGACCGCGTTGGCCGATCTCAACGCCTACTCCACCCAGTTCGGCCTTGGCACCATGACCACTTCGACTTTCAAGGTCGTCTTCGCTGGCGGCACCAACGGCTGCAACGGTCCCCAGCCAGCCAATGACCCAGGATGGGAAGGAGAAGAGGCGCTTGATATTGAGATGGTTCACGCCATGGCGCCGCGGGCCAAAATCTTCCTGGTTGAGGCCCAGACCAACTCGTTCACCGATCTCATGACTGCCGAAGACTGCGCCAGTTCACTGGTGGCAGCCGCCGGCGGCGGGGAAGTCACCAACAGCTGGGGAGGTTCCGAATTCTCCAGCGAGACCTCCATGGATTCTCACTTCACCACGACAAAAGTCGTGTACTTCGCCTCGACCGGTGATTCCGCAGGCACGATTTGGCCAAGCGTCTCTCCCAATGTGGTCGCCGTTGGCGGCACCACCACGCGGAGGGTCAGCTCCGGCTCGACGTTCGGAAACTTTATCCGCGAAGCCGCGTGGGAGGATGGCGGCGGTGGTTCGAGCGCATTCGAAGCGCGCCCCAGCTACCAGAGCGTCCTGCCCAGTGCTCCCCACCGCTTGGTTCCCGACGTGTCCGCTGTGGCTAACCCCAACACCGGCGTTTGGGTCTACGACAACAATGCCACGTTCGGTTGCTGCTGGTACGTATTCGGCGGCACCAGTGTCTCGTCGCCGCTTTGGGCTGGCATCGTCAACCGCGCCGGTCACTTTGCCGCTTCCAGCAACGCCGAACTCACCACCATCTACGGAGCGTTCGCGTCAGCGTCCACGTATAGCGCAGACTACTTTGACATCTCTCAGGGTTTCTGCGGCTTCTACGATGGCGACGCGTCCGCCGTTAGCTGGGATGCATGCACGGGCGTCGGCAGCCCCAAAACGTATACCGGCAAGTGATCGCAGCCAACGAAGGCGAAATAGTTGCCTTCTGCAAAAAGTCGGGTGCCCCATTTCTCGCGCGTTCTTTGCGCGAGAAGTGGGGCCTTTGCCTCACTCCACCCACAATCCCGCCGACGCCCCCACCCACTCCATATTCTTGTTGTGATCCACGCCCATCATCAGCCCCCGCCCCATGCGGATAATCGTCAGCACCGGCGTCAACTCCTCCAGCCAGACATACATCACCCGCACCTCCGCCTTCGTCCCGCCAAACGGAGTCTCAATCACCGGCTCAAAATGCATCCGCTCCTGCAAAATGTAGTAAGGACGCTTCTCCGCCGGAATCGCCGCAATATCTTCTTTCTTGGGAGCAATCACCACCCCCAGCCCCGCAAACGAATACAGCGGCTTCAGCGCGTAATTCTCCAGGTCCTCCGGAATCTCCTCCAGACGGTCCAGGAACCACGCCTTCGGCACCGACGCATGCTTCAAGTAAGGAATCGAAAACTTCGAGATCCTGAAATACCAGTTCGGATGCCCCGCCCACTCCACATCCAGCTCATCGCGCCAGTCAAACCCCAGTTTCACATTCTTGCGCTCGAGTTCATCCACAATCGCCCGGTTATAAATCCGCCGGATCGGCACCCGCTTCCCGCCGCGCTCATAGTAAAGTCGCGACCCTTCCTTCTTGATGTCCACGATGTCGACGGTCCGCACCCCGAGCATCTTCTCGGTCAGCAGAAAATCCGGCAGCGTCTTCTGATGCAGCGGATCAATCTCCATCAAAATCACATTCTCCGGATCATGCGACCCGACAACCGCCCGCCGCAGAAGCTCGCGATAAGAAGAAGTATCCAGCCCGCTCAACAAATACTTCAAATCTCCCGGATCGCCGCAGTCTGCTCGTAACTCGCCGCTCGCAGCTCGCAGCCCGTAAACGTCCAGATAAGCCTCCGCCAGCGGCCCCTGATACGCATAAAGCGAAGGAAACGCCTGCAACTCCACCAGCTTCGGCTGCAACTCGCCCGCAGCATCCCGCACCAGCCCAAAATCCACCTGCACAAACATCGGATGCGCCGGCTCATTCGGAACCCTAAACTCCTCCGGAACCGCCGAATCCGATTTCGCGAGATAGGCAGGATTGTCCACCAACTGCCGAATCAACTCCTGCCCATCCGCCGCCATCCGGTCAATCAGTGACTTGGGAAAAAAACAAGGCGTCTCCGACAATCGAAACGACACATGCGTCCCGCAAACGTCATCCACCCTGCGCAAGAACGTCTGATATTTGTCAGCAGTAAAGCGATCGTTGAATTGCTTTCGTAGAGAGGGAATCATGTCAAGAATTTGCAGGGACGGGGATCACGACTAGCGGATCATTCTAACCCGCTGTCATCCTGAGCGCAGCAAAAACGCCGACAAAGTCGGCGTTTTCGCGAAGTCGAAGGATCCCTACCTCTCGTCGCTGTCCCCTAGTATTTTGTCATTCCGAGCGCAGCGAGGAATCTGCTGTTCGGGGCAGCACGCTCACCTCACGCCTCCACCAAAAACTTCCCCTCGCGCATAATCTGCTCGTCATCCACCCAGATATTGAACTTCCGCCCCACCACATCAATATGCGTAGTCGAATTCCACTCCGCCCCCGTGTGCGCCCCATACGGATTCCCAAACGCAATATGCACCCCGGGATACTTCTCATCCTGCAGAATCTCCCCAATCACATCCTTCAAATCGATGTTCGTCCCAATGGCAAACTCCCCCACGCGATCGCTGTTCTCGTCAGTATGCGTATACTTCCAGAAATCACTTTCCAGTTCGCGATTCTCTGAATGCGCCTCGGTCAGCCGGTTGCCCTTCACCCGCACCGTCAGCGGATTCTCCTTCAGGCTCCCAAACTTCGCGCACAAATAATCACCCACCACGCCGTCAATCACAAACGTCCCATTCACCTCGCCCGGCGTCGTAAAAATCTCCCCACCTGGCAGGTTCCCCCACTTCTCCGGAGAAATAATCCCACTCGTCTTCAGCCATTTGTAATTCGGATTCAAATCCGCCGTCAGGTCCGTCCCCGCAGACGTCTTCGCCCGTACCTGCCGCGCCTTGCGCACCATCGCAATCACCTTGGCGCTCAGCCGGTCGACTTTCTGAAAATCCGCCCGCATCCCCTCCAGCATGATCTGCCGGTTGATGTTCACCATGTGCGCGTGCCGGATCTTCTGCCGGTTCACCACATCGGTCATCTGAATCCGCGACCGCAACTCGTTCGTCTGCGCCTGCACCGCAAAAATCGAAACCGGCGAAGTCTCCAGATCCTCCAGAATCTCCCGCGGCAAATCTTTCAGTGGACGCGGCGCCAGATCCTCCAAAACCCACGCGTGATACGGCGCTCCCAGTTTCTCCAGTTCGTGCACCACAGCCGCCGCGATCTCAACCGTAGCCTCGTCGGTGATTACGCAAACCTGTTCCTCAGGCTGCACCCGCAGACAAACGCTAACCGCGTTGAATGCCCCCGGTGTGTATTCCGGATCAAAAGAAATGTTAAGGGTGCCCCATTTCTCGCGTTCTTTGCGAGAAGTGGGGCTTTTGACTTGGTCTGAAGAATTGACTTTCTCCACAGGAATACTCATTACCCGACTTTTCGCACGGTGGCTGGCTCTTCTTCCAGCCCCGCCTCCGTCTCCTCAATAATGTAATCAACCACTTTCTTCAAATCTCCGGTCTCGGCGAACACGCGTAACTGCCGGTCCGCCCCGCTTCCGTGCTCCAGAATCCGGTGGATGTAATTCAACTCCTCGCGCGAGTCCAGTTCATCCACCACGTCGTCGATGAACTCCAGATATTCATGCACCAGATCCCGCGCCGGCACTTCCGTCTGCTTGCCGAAGTCAATCATCTTGCCATCGAGCCCGTAGCGCGCCGCCCGCCACTTGTTCTCCATGATCAGCGCCCGCCGGTACAGCCGGAACCCCTGATTTGCCGTATACAGCTTGTACAGCTTGGCCACAGTCGCCTGAATCAGCGCCGCCAGCGCAATCGTCTCGTCCGCCCGCATCGGTACATCGCACACCCGGAACTCAAGCGTGTTAAAGAATGGATGCGGCCGAATATCCCACCAGATCTTCTTCGCGTTATCGATGCAGTTGGTCTTGATCAGCAGCTTGATGAAGTTCTCGTACTCGCCCCAACTCGGAAAATAATCCGGAATATTCGTTCGCGGAAACTTGTCGAACACTTTGCATCGGTACGATTTCAGTCCGGTGTTCATCCCCAGCCAGAACGGCGAATTCGTCGACAGCGCCAGAATGTGTGGCAGAAAATACCGCGCATGGTTCATCATGTGGATCGCCGTCTCGCGATCCTCAATCCCGATATGCACGTGCAGCCCAAAAATCAAATTGGCCCGCGCCACCAGCTGCAAATCTTCAACAATATTCTTGTAGCGCTCGTCGGGATGAATCGCCTGCTCCCGCCAATCCCCAAACGGATGCGTCGCCGCCGACGCCAGCCGCAATCCATTCTCCTTGGCCAGGCGCACCATATTGCGCCGCAGTTTCTTGACCTCGGCCTTCGCTTCCTTGATGTTGTTGCAAACCGACGTCCCCACCTCCACCACCGACTGGTGCATCTCGGCCTTCACCCGCTCCTGAAGAATCATCCGCCCCTTCTCCAGGATTTCGGCATGAATATGCGACCGCAGATCCCGAGTCTCCGGATCAACCGTCTGATATTCCTCTTCAATTCCGATAGTGAAAGTAGGCTGCATAATGAATCATGTGGGGGACAGCCGCCTTCGGCTGTCCGTTTTGGCGCTCAGGGTGCCCCATTTCTCGCGTCCCTCGCGAGAGGTGGGCTGAAATCAAGCCCCAACAGTATAACAATCCCCCAAAAAGCGGGCGCTCAGTCCCACTCCTTATTCTCAGCGACCCGCGCCTTCACGATCTTCTTCACCAGCGCGTCCGGTAAAGGCTTATCCGACGGAAACTGAATCGTCCCCCGGGAAGTAGCGTAGCCCTTCAATTCCTTTGCAAACTTCTCAATCACTCCCGACCCCGTAGGGAACAGACTGCAGTGGTTCTTGAACGCCGCGTACCCCACCAGCATCCCGTTGTACTTGAACATCGGCATCCCGTAGCTGATAACCTCGGTGGTCTCCTTTGGCACTACCGATCGAATTACCGCACGAACGTGTTTCAAAGTAGAACGCGCCGGCTCCGGAACATTGGCCAGATATTCATCCGCATTCTTCGCAGCTTTGCCTTTTCGCATATGTTTGTCATCCTGAGCGAAGTAAGTGCTCCGCGAAGCGGAGCACTTACGCAGTCGAAGGATCCCTACCTGCAATACAGTGACTGCGCAAACTAATGTGGGGACAGCCGCCCCCGGCTGTCCGCCGAGCGAAGCTTGGCAGCTCTTCGCCGGGAACCTCTACTTCCCCGGCTTCCGCTTCCGCGCCGCCACCCACTCCGGCTCTCCCTTGCGCGCCGGTTTCCCCCCCGCCAAGAACCCCGCCCACCGCAACTCCTTCACCACACTCTCCCCACTCAAAGCCATCTTCACCGCCATCTCCGCCACCGCATTCACAATCCAGTCAAAATTCTCCTGCCCGACGGAAGTAATCTCCGCATCCGGGGCCGGATTCAGAAAGTCAATCGCATACGGCACTCCACCCTCCACCGCAAACTCCACCGTATTCAAGTCGTACCCCAAAGCCCGGCACAAAGCCAAAGCATCCTTCTCCATCCGCTCCTTTAACGCCTGCGTCGACGGCGCCGGATTCCCCTTCACATACCGCTCATGATGCGGCGCCTTCGGGTCGTACTTCATGATGTGCACTTTCTCCTGCCCCACTACGTAGCACCGGTAATATTCGTCAAACTCCACGCCATGCTGCAGCGTCATGCACAGTCGGCCGGTCTGGTTGTAGTGCTGAAAGAACTCCTCCGGCGAATGCACCTTATATACATGCTTCCACCCGCCTCCGGAATAAGGCTTCAGGAAAGCAGGGAAGCCGACGTAATCAAACAACTCCTGCCAGTTCAGCGGGAAAATCAGATTCCGCATCGACTGGTCCGTCGTCCCCTCCGGATGCTTGTTGTGCGGCAGAATCACCGTCGGCGGAATGGCCACGCCCATCTTGTGCGCCAGCGCGTAGTTAAAAAACTTGTCGTCCGCCGTCCACCAGAACGGATTGTTCACCACAATCGTCCCATGCAGCGCCGCATTCTTCAGATACGCGCGGTAGAACTCGATGTCCTGCGAAATCCGGTCAATGATGACGGCGTATTTCCGGGGCTCATCCATCCGGATCCCGCCGACTTTCACAAACTCCGCCTCGACGCCCTCGACCTTCATCGAGTTAATCTTCTCCACCAAAGCCGGCGGAAACGTATTCTCCATCCCAAACAGAATCCCAATCTTCTTCACGCCAGAATCTCCATTTCCAAATTGTCACTCCGCGAAATTGTCATCCTGAGCGGAGTACGTGCTTCACGAAGTGAAGCACGTACGCAGTCGAAGGATCCCTGCAATCTTGACCCTGGCTGTCACCGCCGCAAGACATTTTCCCCGGACATTCAGCAGCCAGCGAACAAACGACCATCCCTAAAAATACTTCCCCGCCATCCTCTGCCAGAGCGGCCAATCATGCTTCGAGTTATCCCCCCAAACATCCAGCCAGTGGGGAATTGCCTTCCCATTCAGAATCGCCGACAGCTTCACGTTCTGATCCAGGCAGATATCCCAATCCGCCGACCCCAGCACAATCTTCATCTGCCGGTAACGGCTCAAGAACCAGTCATCCGACATGTTCGGCAAGAAATCTGGAGGATTATTGAAGTAGCAATCATTGTCGTAATACCCATCCAGAAACTGGTGGATATCAAACGCCCCGCTCATGCTCACGCAATGCGTCACCACATCCGGATGCTTCATCGAAAAATTCACCGCGTGATACCCGCCAAAACTGCACCCGGTCACCGCCAGTCGCGGCGTCTGATTCTTCCACCGGATGAACGGCAAGAACTCATGCAGAATGTACCGCTCAAACTGCAAATGCCGCAGCACCCGCACCCGCGGATGCACGCCCTTGTTGTACCAACTCTCGGTATCCACACCGTCCAGGCAAAACACCTGCAACTCGCCGCGCTCAATCTTCGGCGCCAGCACCCCAATCATCCCCCGATCCTCATACTCAAAGAACTTGCCCATCGAGGTCGGAAACACGAGCAGCGGCGTCCCCGCATGCCCATAAACCAGCGCCTCCATGTCCCGGTGCAGTTCTTGGCTATAAGCCTTGTGATATTCGCGATTCATCGTGAGAGAACGCAGGTCGTAGAGGCGTTGCTTGCAACGTCTCTTTCTCGCAGCCGAAGTATCTTACCCGATGAAAGCCCGAAACCCTAGAGTAGAGAAGAGTCGGTAGTGGGCGGTTTTGATTCAAAACCGCCCACTACCGAAGAGTCGAGAAGATGGTGTCTCAGTTCGCAGTCCCTTTCATCGCAGACCTTGTTCTTCCTCCGTGTCCCCAGTGTCCTCTGTGGTTAATCCCTTCTGCTCCGCCACACGAAAAGGCCCCGCTCCTTACGGAGAATCCCGCACGGGCGTATTGGGACGCCCGATACGCGCGGCCGCTCTCACGCTGCGTTTTTCAGGGCAGCCATGAGCGGCCCGGCTGAAGTTGAAGGGGATGGTGCGGTGCACTTACACGTCGTCCGGCTGGCGGAAAATTACCGCGGCTTGTAGTACCAGTAGATCGCCAACCCAATCAGGACGACCGTTATGATCCACAGCACGATGTCTTTGCTCTTGCTTTTTTCGTCTGCCATAAAAGAAGTACATCACACCTGAAATCGCGGTTCAAGTGCCGCGTTGAATCCCCATCTTCAGACATAAGACGCCGTGGAAGTTACGGTTTCGCCGCCGCGGCTCCCGCCACCGTCTTCTTGTAGCCCGTGAACTTCACAACCTCGCGCACGTGGATCGCCTCTATCCGGAAATGCAGCGTGTCATCCACGCGCACATAGGCCGGAAGCCAGTACCCATCCACCGGCTGGCGGTAGGTCACAAACGTCGGCCGGATATCCTGGGTCTGCTTTTTCTTCACGTGGATCACATCCGGCACGCTCTTGCCGCACAGCTTCACGATCTGCAGGTCGTGATTGTCAACCCAGATGCGCCCCTGGTAATACCGCTTGTTCTTCTCTTCCTTCTTAGGCTCGACGTGGAACACGTAGGTGTCGAGATCGTCCACGTGCTGCTGCCCCGCATACGTCATGTTGTATTGCGGCAATTCTTCCGTGGTGAGAATCCAGGGCATGAACACGCGAATGTCTTCCATGTCGTCCGCCGACAACTGAATCCCCCGCAGCGTGGACTGCTCGGCAAACGTTACTTTCTCCGCCCGCTTCCCCTTGTCGTAGTACGAAACGGTTGTGACCTCGTGAAACTGTCCGTCCACCGCCGTGCCGTTGAGGGTCTGCACCATCACGTCCTGCGTGTAGGAGTAATGGGTTCGCGCTTCTTTTACCTTCGTCTCTTCCGCCGCAACCTTCTGGATCAACTCCTGCGCCGTCATATTTTTCGGCAGAGCCGTATCCAGGATTCCGTTGCCCTCGGCGCAATCGGTCTGCCCCTGCGCGTGGGAAAGAAAAACGCTCAGCAACATTACAAAAATCGCGGGCAACCCCAATAGGATGCGACCGCGGACGCGCTTCGTCTCTCGATTGCAACCGCTCATGCGTCAAACTCCAATACTG
>JADGNQ010000263.1 GCA_017883385.1 Candidatus Sulfotelmatobacter sp. | reverse complement strand
CGCGCGTCGTCGACGCCATGCTGCCGTACTTCACGCAGCACTTCGGCAACGCCGCCAGCCGCAACCATCCGTTCGGCTGGGAGGCTGAGGAAGCCGTCGAGAAGGCGCGCAAGCAGATCGCGGATCTCATCGGGGCAAACCCGAAGGAGATCGTGTTCACCAGCGGCGCGACCGAGTCGGACAACCTCGCGATCAAGGGTGTCGCCGAGATGTACCGCGAGAAGGGCAACCACATCATCACCGCGGTGACCGAGCACAAGGCGATCATCGACACGTGCAAGCGGCTCGAGAAGTACGGTTACCGCGTCACCTACATGCCGGTGCAAAAGGACGGTCTGGTCGATCTCGACGACCTGAAGCGCGCCATGGACGACAAGACGATCCTGGTCTCGCTCATGTACGCGAACAACGAAATCGGCGTGTTGCAACCAGTGGCTGAAATCGGCAAGCTGTGTCACGAGCGAGGCGTGATCTTCCATACCGACGCGACCCAGGCCATCGGCAAAGTTCCGGTGGATGTGATCAAACAGAACATTGACCTAGCCTCCATTTCCGGCCACAAGATGTACGGCCCGAAGGGTGTAGGGGCTCTGTACGTGCGGCGCAAGAATCCGCGCGTGCAGCTTTCCGCCATTATTGACGGCGGCGGCCACGAGCGCGGCATGCGCTCCGGCACGCTGAATGTCCCAGGGATTGTCGGTCTGGGCAAAGCCTGCGCCATCGCTCAGGAAGAAATGCCGCAGGAATCCTGCAAACTAGCCGGCCTGCGCAACCGCCTGCGCGACCGCATCATGAACCGCCTGGATGAGAGCTACATCAACGGCTCCATGGACCACCGTCTGCCGGGCAACTTGAACATCAGCTTCGCGTACGTCGAAGGCGAGTCGCTGCTGATGGGCATCAACGACATCGCAGTTTCGAGCGGTTCGGCGTGCACCTCTGCGACGCTGGAGCCATCTTATGTATTGAAGGCTCTGGGCACCGGCGACGACCTGGCGCATAGTTCGATTCGCTTCGGCATCGGCCGCTTCAATACCGAAGCCGAGGTCGATTACGTCGCCGATCGCGTCATCGAAACCGTCGAGCGCCTGCGCGAACTTTCTCCGCTCTACGAGATGGCGAAAGAAGGCATCAACCTGAAAGATGTGAAGTGGGCGGGAGAAGCGCACTAGCTGCTTTTAGGACTTCGAATCAAGGATTTCTGGAGAATAACGAAAATGTCATACAGCGATAAGGTTCTCGATCACTACAGCAATCCCCGCAACGTCGGCTCGATGGACAAGTCGAGCGCGGATGTTGGCACCGGTCTGGTCGGCGCACCCGAGTGCGGCGACGTCATGAAGCTGCAGATCAAGGTCAACCGCGAAACCAACGTCATTGAAGACGCCAAGTTCAAGACCTTCGGTTGCGGCTCCGCGATCGCATCGTCTTCGCTCGCCACCGAGTGGGTCAAGGGCAAGACGGTGGACGAAGCCCTCAGCATCAAGAACATGGACATCGTGAAGGAGCTTTCGCTTCCTCCGGTGAAGATCCATTGTTCGGTGCTGGCCGAAGACGCCATCCGCGCTGCCATCGGCGACTGGAAGAAGAAGCAGGAAGCCACAGCCCCGGTCGCTGCTGAAGCGAAGTAAGCTTCAGGCACGAGCAACGACGGTGGCGAGCGGGCGCCCGGCGACGATGTCGGGCCCGCCACGATGTCGGTCAGGGCACGACTTCAGTCGTGCCGTTGGAGGACGAGCCAACAGCGGCTTACCCGCTGAGGGAGTGCGTAAGGATTGATGACAACGGCAACGGAACAAGGAACCCAACCCGCACAAGCTCCGGCCAAAGGAATTCTCATCACCGAGAAAGCCTTGGTTAAGGTGCGCAGCGCGATGGCAAAAGAAGGCATCTCGCCGGAGCAGGGCGGCTTGCGACTCGGAGTGCAGGGCGGCGGCTGTTCGGGCCTGAGCTACAACATCCGCTTCGACACGCAGCCGCGCGAGCGCGACCGCATCTTCCAGTTCAGCGACGTGCGGGTCTTCGTGGACCCGAAGTCGTTCATCTACCTGCACGGCATGACCCTGGACTATCAGGAAACGCTGATGCAACAGGGCTTCGTATTCGTGAATCCCCAGGCATCGAAGTCGTGCGGTTGCGGGACTTCGTTCTCGGCCTGAGCGTGATTGTGTGGCGCGGGCACTCCTGCCCGCGTCTGCCTGCGCCCACCAGACAACCTGCGCGAGCAACGGTCGTAGCCTGGGCGTCTGAACTGTGAGGAATGGAAAAGAAATGACCAAGTCTGTTCTTACCGCGATCGGCGCGAAACCTCTGCCACAGGATACTCACTCTTGCTGGTCGTGCGGATCCATGCGCGCCGCGCATTTCTGCGAATCCTGCGGTAAGGTTCAGCCTCCAGTCCCGGTCGACTATTTCTCGTTCTTTGGTCTGCCGCCAAAACTCAATCTTGATGTCGCAGCACTGGAAAAGGACTTCTACGACCTGAGCCGCAAGCTGCATCCCGATCTCAACGCCACTACGGAGAGGGCAGAGCAGGAATGGAGCCTGGAGCAGAGTTCCATGCTCAACGACGCCTACCGCACGCTGAAGGACCCGCTCAAGCGCACAGCGTACCTGTTGCACCTGGAAGGCGTGGAGTTGGAGGAGCAATCCAAGAGTGCGACCGAGCAAGCCCGCGCCACGGGAGAAATCAAGAAGCAGATCGTCCCGCCAGATTTGCTCGAAGAAGTCTTTGAGTTGAACATACAACTCGAAGAACTCCGCATGGACAAGAAGATGGGCGACGACGATCCCGCTCTGATTGCAGAAATCGGAAAGCAGAAGCTGGCCCTCGAGGCAAAGCACGAAGAGCTCCTGCAGGAACTACAGACCTATTGGAAGACGTGGGACGGCCTGATCGACCGCAGCCAGGCCGGAAACCCGGCTACGTCCGAAGAGCGCGCGCAAGTGAGAAACAAGATGGTAGATGTGTTGAATCGCCGCAATTACATCCGGAACCTGGTAAGGGATGTAAATGAAGCGATGGAGAATTGAGGAATTTGGTAATTGGGGAATTTAGTAATTCAGGAATTTGAAGGCGCAAGGTCTTCAATTTCCCAATTACCAAATTACACAATTACTCAATCATCTATGGATCGCATCGTCGGCATCGACCTGGGCACCACCAATTCTTTGGTGGCTTTCATGCAAGGGGATACCCCTGTCGTGATTCCCGGTGACGATGGCTTGAACTTGCTTCCCTCGGTGGTCGCGCTCGACGCGAACAACCAGCCTGTCATCGGCAACGCCGCACGCAACTCGCTAATCGAAACGCCCGAGCGCGCCGTCTACTCCATCAAACGCTTGATGGGACGCGGCATGGAAGACATTCACGAAGAACTGAAACTCTTCCCCTTCCGCCTCGCCGAAGACATGCAGGCCGGAGAAGTTCTCCGCATAACGCTGGGCGACAAGACGTTCACTCCACCGGAAATTTCCGCGCTCATTCTCCGCCAGCTCAAGCGCAGCGCGGAGCGCTTCTTCGGCGGCCCGGTCACGAAGGCGGTCATCACCGTTCCCGCCTACTTCAACGATGCGCAACGTCAGGCCACAAAAGATGCCGGCCGCATCGCCGGTCTCGAAGTGCTGCGTTTGGTCAACGAACCGACCGCCGCGTCGCTCGCCTATGGCCTCGACAAGAAACAGAACGGCATCGTCGCCGTCTACGACCTGGGCGGCGGCACGTTCGACATTTCGATTCTCAAGCTGCATGACGGCATCTTCGAAGTCATCGCCACCAACGGCGACACGCATCTCGGCGGCGACGACATCGACAACCTGCTCATCACCATCGCGCTCGACGACATTCGCGGCGATCTCGGACTAGACCTCCGCCGCAATGCTGAAGCCGTGCAGGCCATTCGCAAGGCCGTGATCGACGCCAAAATCACGCTCTCTTCGCAGCCCACGATTAAACTCGACATCGAGTTACCCGCTGGCAAGCGCTATCGGCGCGAGATTACCCGCGAGCAATACGAGCAACTGATTCAGCCCGTGATTGATCGTACCGTCGGTCCCTGCAAGCAGGCGATGAAGGATGCAGGCCTTAAGCCCGAGCAGATCGACGAAGTCGTGCTCGTCGGCGGTTCGACCCGCATCCCTAAGGTTCGCGCGCTCGTGAAGGAATTATTCCATCGCGAACCGCACACCGACTTAAACCCCGACGAGGTCGTCGCCTTGGGCGCGGCCGTGCAGGCCAACATCCTCGGCGGCGGCTCTGAAGCAACGGAGAACATGCTGCTGCTGGATGTCACTCCTCTATCACTCGGCATCGAAGTTGCCGGCGGCGTTACCGACAAGATCATCCTGCGCAACTCGACGATCCCGGCATCAGCCACGCAGTTCTACACCACGCAGGTCGACGGCCAGACCAACGTGGCGATTCATGTATTACAGGGCGAGCGCGAACTGGCCAAGGACTGCCGCTCGCTGGCGCGCTTCGATCTCAAAGGCATTCCGCCCATGGCCGCCGGTATCCCGCGCGTCGAAGTTAAATTCCTGATCGACGCCAACGGCATTCTCCACGTTTCCGCGCGCGAGCAACGCAGCGGCAAGGAAGCCGAGATTCAGGTACAGCCCAGCTACGGCCTCACCGACGAACAGGTCGAAGGCATGATCCTCGACTCGTTCGACAACGCCGAAGAAGATTTTCGTCGCCGCCAGTTGATCGAAGCGCGCGCCGAGACCAATACGATCCTCACTGCGCTCGAAAAAGGCAAGAAGAGCGCTGCCTGGGGACAACTCACCACCGACGAAAAGAAGCAGATCGCAAAAATGGAGAAGGCGCTGGCCGCAGTGAACGCCGAAGAGGACTATCAGGCAATCCGCAAAGCCATCGATACCCTGAACCAGGGAACGATGCGGTTGGCGGAATTGATGATGAACACCGCCGTTTCGACGGCGCTAAAAGGCAAGAACATGGACGAGACCGATCTGGGCGAAGGCCCGACCGCCCCGCATCCCATGGCGAAAGCAGAGTTCGAGTAACCTCCGTGTCCTCTGTGTCCTCTGTGGTTAGAGATGTTGACTAACCACAGAGGACACAGAGGACGCAGAGGAAGGAGCAAGTTATGGCTGACGAAAACACACAAGGAACTGGCACGTTGACCGAAGAGGCGCCCGGCGAGAACACAGTACAAGTCACGTTCCTGCCCGAAGGCAAGACCGTGCAGTTTGAACACGGGAAATTACCCTACGAGTATCACGGCAAAGAGGAATCGATCCTTGATGTGGCGCTGAACCATCACATCACGCTCGACCATGCTTGCGGTGGCAACAACGCCTGCACGACCTGCCATATCTGGGTCAAGGAAGGCGCCGAGAACCTGTCCCCCATGGACGACGACGAAGCCGACCGGTTGGACATGGCCGCCGATCTCCAGCTAAACTCGCGTCTCGGCTGCCAGGCCCAGATCACAAAGCCCGGTAAAGTGGTCGTCGAGATCCCCGCCTGGAACCGTAACTACGTCTCTGAGGAGCACTAGAAGCAAGGTTTCAAGGTTTCAAGGTT